>NZ_JBFANF010000041.1:0-109902 GCF_040674675.1 Dactylosporangium sp. NPDC049742
CGGTGATGTTCGCCGTCCCGCTCGACGTCAGCGTGATGCTGAAGCTGATGATCGCCGTGGTGGTCCGGCCGGTCCGCGCGCCGCGGACCAGCGGGCCGCGAGGATCGGCATCGACCGGGAGCGGCCCGGCCCGCGGTCCATCGAGCGGGACGATCACGCCACGCCGGACGAGCGGGCCACGGACCCGCGGCCCCGGACGGGCCTGCCGAGGGCGGCCCAGGCCAGGTCCGGCGCGCTACCGCTGAAGCGCACCGGCGCCGCCCGCACACCGGCGAGACGAACCACCCCGGTGCGCAAACCCCGCAAGCAGAGCCGGGTCCGGGTCCCGCGCCTGCCGCACACCAGCCGCGCGCCGAAGCTCGCCGAGCCGCGCCGCCGGCTGCGGCTGGCCACGGTCCTGGCGCTGCTGATGTTCGCCGCGATCGCCATCCGGCTCGTCCAGCTGCAGCTCACCGACGCCAGCGCCTACGCCGCCCAGGGGCTCAAGGCCCGGCTGGTGCACGACATCCTGCCCGCGTCCCGCGGCGCGATCCTCGACCGCAACGGCAAGATCATCGTGCACTCGGTCGAGACGCGCTACGTCGCCGCCGACCCGCAGGTGATCAAGGACCCGGAGAAGGCGGCCGACGACCTGTTCGCGATCCTCGCGGACTACGGGGTGCTGCGCTCCGACCTGGTGCGCAAGCTGACCCCGCACAAGGGCGCCGACGGCAAGACCGACATCCGCTTCGAGTACGTCGCGCACCAGATCTCGATCGAGGACAGCGAGCGGATCGCCAAGCTCAGCATCGCCGGCGCGCTGGAGATCGGCCGTGACGAGCGCCGGCACGTGCCCGGCTACGACTTCGCGTCCAACGTGGTCGGCTACACCAGCAAGTCCGACCTGTCCGGCCAGCTCGGCATCGAGAAGGCGTACGACGCGCAGCTGCGCGGCATCGACGGCATGCACACGTACGAGCGCGGCCAGGGCGACCTCAACAAGCCGCTGCCGCAGGGCGTGCAGGAGCTGAAGCCGGCCCGCCCCGGCAGCTCGGTCGAGCTGACCATCGACAACGACCTGCAGTTCCTGGTGCAGAAGTCGCTCGGCGACCGGATGGCGGCGCTCGGCGCGTCCTTCGGCACCGCGATCGTGCTCGACAGCCGGACCATGGAGGTCATGGCGATGGCGAGCTACCCGTCGTTCGCCGCCAACGACCCCGGCAAGTCGGACCCCGAGGACCTCAAGGACCAGTGCACCGCGACGGTCTTCGACCCGGGCTCGATCCACAAGGCGATCATCATGGGTGCCGCGCTGCAGGAGGGGCTGATCACACCGTCGTCGACGATCACCGTCAACTCGAAGGTGAAGAAGGGCGACACGACCTACACCGACCACCCGCCGCAGAAGGACGGCACGGCGATGACCATCCCGGGCATCCTCGCGCTGTCGTCCAACGTCGGCACGATCGCCGTCGCGGACATGCTCGGCAAGGACAAGCTGTACGAGTACCAGCGCAAGTTCGGCCTCGGCCAGCGTACCGGCGTCGGCCTGCCGAACGAGTCGCCGGGGCAGCTCCTGCCGCCCGCCGAGTGGACCGGCTCCAGCCCCGGCTCGATCCCGATCGGCAACGGCGTGGCGACGACCGCGATCCAGATGGCCGCCGTCTACGGCGCGATCGCCAACGACGGCCTGTGGGTGCAGCCGACCCTGGTCCGGAAGATCATCGCGCCGGACGGCAAGGAGACCAGGCCGCCCGCGCCGGCGACCCGGCGGGTCATGGATCCGGTGTACGCGCAGCAACTGCGCACCATGCTGGAGGGCGTCACGACACTCGACGACGCGACCGGCCACCAGGCGGCGATCCCCGGCTACCGGATCGCGGGCAAGACCGGCACGTCGAAGCTGCCCAAGGACGGCGGCTACGCGCCCGGTGACGTGGTGTCGTTCATCGGCATGGCGCCGGCGGAGGCGCCACGCTACGTGGTCGCCGTCACCGCGCACGTGCCCGGCGGCGCGGGTGGTTCCGTTGCCGCGCCGCTGTTCAAGGACATGATGGCGGTCACCCTCAGTAGCTTCGGAGTCGCGCCGACGGGCACCGAGCCGCCGAAGCTGACGATCTACCCGTGACACCGACTCTGCCGCTTTCCGGCGGGACAGGTAGGGTCTGACCCCGTGCCCGGCTATCCCCGACCGAGGAGTGTCCGCCCCGTGCTCGCCGTCGAGCTCGCGGCCCTCGCCGGTGCGCCCATGGTGGCGCAGGACGGCGAGGTCGCCGTCACCGGCGTGACCCACAGTAGCTCCACGGTGCGCCCAGGTGACCTGTACGCGGCCCTGCCCGGGTCGCGGGTGCACGGCGCCCAGTTCGCCGGCCAGGCGAAGGAGGCCGGCGCGGTCGCCGTGCTCACCGACCCGGCCGGCCTCGCACAGATCGGCGACCTGCCCGCGATCGTCGTCGACGACCCGCGCGCGGCGCTCGGCGGCATCGCCTCGCACGTGTACGGCGAGCCGACCCGGCAGCTGACCACGATCGGCATCACCGGCACCGCCGGCAAGACGTCCACGGCGTACCTCGTCGAGGCCGGGCTGCGGGCCGCCGGTCAGGTCACCGGCCTCATCGGCACGGTCGAGACCCGCCTCGGCGACCTCACCATCGACAGCGCCCGCACCACGCCCGAGGCGACGGACCTGCACGCGCTGTTCGCCGCCGGCCTCGAACGCGGCGTCGAGGCCGTCGTCATGGAGGTCTCCAGCCACGCCCTGGAGCTCGGCCGGGTCAACGGAGTCCGGTTCGCCGCCGCCGGGTACACGAACTTCGGCATGGACCACCTCGACTTCCACCCCGACGTCGAGGCGTACTACGCGGCGAAGGCCAAGCTGTTCGACGGCCGCGCCGCCACCGAGATCCTCAACCTCGACGACGAGCGGGTCATGCGGCTGCGCAAGCCGGCGTCGTGGACCTACTCGGCGGCCGGCGACCCGGCCGCCGACGTCCGCGCCACCGGCATCACGCCCGACGGCTACGGCCAGCGGTTCACCGTCACCCGCCGGGACGTGTCCGTCGCGTCCGGCGTGGGCCTGCCCGGCCGGCACAACGTCGCCAACGCGCTGCTCGCGATCGCCGCGCTCGTCGCCGTCGGCGTCGACCTCGCCGTCGCGGCGAGGGCCGTCGCGGAGGCGCCCGGCTCACCCGGCCGGATGGAGCGGGTCGACGCCCCCGGCGACGTCCTCGGCGTCGTCGACTACGCGCACAAGCCCGACGCGATGGTCGAGGTCCTCGCCGCGCTGCGGACCCTCGCCGCGTCCCGGGGCGGGCGCGTCATCTGCGTCGTCGGCGCCGGCGGCGACCGCGACCGCGGCAAGCGGCCGCTGATGGGCCGGGCCGCGGCGGAGGGCGCCGACCTGGTGGTCGTCACCGACGACAACCCCCGCACCGAGGACCCCGCGGCCATCCGCGCGGAGGTGCTCGCCGGCACCAGGGGCGCCGCCGCCACCGTCGTCGAGGTGGACGGCCGGCGCGCCGCGATCGACCACGCGGTCGCCCAGGCCCGGCCCGGCGACGTCGTGGCGGTCCTCGGCAAGGGCCACGAGCGCGGCCAGGAGGTCGGCGGCGAGGTCCTGCCGTTCGACGACCGGGTCGAGCTCGCCGCGGCGCTGCGGGCGGTGGCGCCGTGATCCCGTTCACCGTCGCCGAGATCACCGCCGTCGCCGGCGGCACCCTGCACGCCGCCGACCCCTCGGCGGCCGGTGCCGCGGTCGTCGACGGCCCGGTGGAGTACGACTCCCGCAAGGTCGGACCGGGCGGGCTCTTCGTCGCGTTCGCCGGCGCGAAGGTCGACGCGCACGACTTCGCCGCCAAGGCCGTCGCCGACGGCGCGGTCGCGGTCCTCGGCAGCCGCCCCGTCGACGGCGTGCCCACGATCGTGGTCGAGGACCCGCGCGCCGCCCTGGGGCTGCTCGCGCGGGCCCTCCTGGAGCGGCGCGACGACCTCACCGTCGTCGCGGTCACCGGCTCGTCGGGCAAGACGAGCACCAAGGACCTCATCACGGCGCTGCTGCGCACCGCCGGGCCGACCGTGGCGACCATCGCGTCGGAGAACAACGAGCTCGGCACCCCGTACACGGTGCTCAAGGTCGCCGCAGACACCCGCTTCCTGGTGCTGGAGATGGGCTCGCGCGGCGCCGGGCACCTGGCCTACCTGTGCGACATCGCGCCGCCGGACGTGTCGGTCGTGGTCAACGTGGGCACGTCGCACATCGCCGAGTTCGGCTCCCTGGAGGGCACCACCCTCGCCAAGGGAGAGCTGGTCGAGGCGCTGCGCCCGGGCGGCCTGGCGATCCTCAACGCGGACGATCCGCGCGTCGCCGGGATGGCGGCCCGCAGCGCCGCGCCGGTGCAGTTCGCGGGCGAGTCGGAGACCGCCGACTTCCGGGCCACCGACGTCGAGGACCTCGGCCGCGGCAGGTTCGGCTTCACGATGCACCTGCCGGGCACCGACCCGGTCGAGGTGCGGCTCGACGTCGCCGGACGGCACCAGGTCGGCAACGCGTTACTCGCCGCTGCCGTGGCGTCGCACGCCGGTGTGGATCCGGCCACGATCGCCGCCACACTCGGCGATCTAGAGGGCTTGTCGAGCCGAAGGATGGATGTCTTCGACCGTGCCGACGATGTCACGGTCATCGACGACTCGTACAACGCCAATCCGGCGTCCATGGCGGCGGCGCTCCGGGCGCTCGTCGCGGTGGCCGGCGGGCGGCGGATGATCGCCGTGCTCGGCTCCATGGCAGAGCTCGGTGAGTATGAGCGAACCGGACATGAGGAGGTCGGTCGTCTCGCCGCTGAGCTCGGCGTCGACCGCCTCGTGGCCGTGGGCGAGCAGGCCGCGCCGATCCTGCACGGTGCGTCCGTCGTGGCGAGTTGGGGAGGAGACCCGGTGCTCGTGACCGATCAGGAGGCCGCCGTCGCGCTGCTGCGCGCCGAGCTGCGGCCCCGCGACGTGGTTCTGGTCAAGGGATCCAGGTACCGGACGTGGGACATCGCCGACGCCCTGCGGGCGGGCGTCAGGTGAGGGCCGTCTTCGTCGCCGCGTTCGTGGCGTTCCTCATCTCGCTGTTCGGCACCCCGATCGCGATCAAGTACTTCACCAAGCTCAAGGCCGACCAGCCGATCCGCACCGACGGACCGCAGGGCCACCTGGGCAAGAAGGGCACGCCCACGATGGGCGGCGTGGTGTTCATCTTCGCCACGCTCATCGCCTACACCGGCGGGCACATCGCGCTGACCACGCTGCCGGACCAGCAGCTGCGCCCGAGCGGCCCGACCGCGACCGCGGTGGTGCTGCTGGGCCTGTTCGTCTTCACCGGCCTGCTCGGCTTCCTCGACGACTACCTCAAGGTCGCCAAGCGCAACAGCGACGGGCTCAACAAGCGCGGCAAGCTCATCGGCCAGGCGCTGATCGGCGCGATCTTCGGCGCGATCGCCCTGTACGTGCCGGCGAAGCAGACCGGTGACGCCGTCGTCACCACGGTCGCCAGCCCGAAGCTGTCGTGGGTGCACGACATCGACTGGCTCGACATCACCAAGATCGGTGCCGTCGTCTTCTTCGTGTTCGTGGTCATGTCGATGTCCAACGCGGTGAACCTCACCGACGGCCTCGACGGCCTCGCGACCGGCACGTCGATCCTGGTGATCGGCAGCTACATGGCGATCGCGTTCTGGCAGTACCGGCACTGGTGCGCCGACCCGGAGTACACCGCCAGCTACTGCTACGACGTCCGCGACCCCCTCGAGATGGCGCTCATCGCCGGCGCGGCCGTCGGCGCGCTGGTCGGCTTCCTGTGGTGGAACACGTCACCGGCGCGGATCTTCATGGGCGACACCGGCTCCATGGCGCTCGGCTCGCTCATCGCCGGCCTCGCCGTGGCGACCAAGACCGTCCTGCTGCTGCCGCTGATGGGCCTGCTGTTCTTCATCATCGTCGTGACGTGGATCATGCAGATCGGCTCCTACCGCACGACCGGCAAGCGCATCTTCCGGATGGTGCCCCTGCAGCACCACTTCGAGCTCGCCGGCTGGAGCGAGGTCAACATCGTGGTCCGCTTCTGGATCATCGCCGGCCTGGGCATGGCCGCGTCGCTCGGCCTGTTCGCCGCCGACTTCCTGCGGGTGATGAGCGGCTCCGGCTGATCTCACCCGCCCGGCGCGCCGGGCATCGAACCGGTCCGACACGCCGGGACCCCTTGGTCGCCAGACCTCGCGGGTCCCGGCGGCATGATGGTCCCCATGCGGGGCGATGGGGAGCAGGACACGTCGGCGGCGGCCGCGCCGGTGCCACCGGCGCCGGCCAACCAGGCGCCGGCGGCGTCAGCGGCGCCCGCGCCGGCCGGCAGCGGGATCCTCGGCTGGTTCGACGCGCTGCGCGGCCTGCTCGACCGGCCCCTCGCCTCCTACTACCTGCTGCTGTCCAGCGTCGGGCTGCTGGTCTTCATCGGCCTGGCCATGGTGTTCTCCGTCACCGGCGTCGAGGGCGTCGCGGAGACCGGCGACCCGTTCGGCCCGGTGTTCAAGCAGACGATCTTCGCCGTGGTCGGGCTCGTCGTGTTCTGGGTCTGTCAGCGGCTGCCGGTGCGCACGTTCCGGGCCATCGCCGTGCCGCTGCTCATCTCCGCGTTCGTGCTCATGGGCTTCGTCGACCTGATGGGCTGGCTGGCGGCCAGCCGGACGCCGCCCGGCGCCGAGGTGGATCCGATCCACCTCGGCCCGGTCTGGGCCGAGGACCTGTGGCTGCACCTCGGCGGCGTGCAGGTGCAGCCGGCGGAGCTGGCGAAGGTCGCCCTCGTCGTCTGGGGCGCGGACCTGCTGGTGCGCAAAGGGCGCACGATCCTGTCGTGGCGGGAGCTGTTCATGCCGCTGCTGCCGGTGACGGTGGCGCTGCTGCTCCTCGTCGGCTACAACGACCTCGGCTCCATGATCTGCCTCGTGGTCCTCTTCACCGGGCTGCTGTGGGCCGCCGGCGCCCGGCTGCCGGTCTTCGCCTGGCTCGGCGGCCTCGCCGCCGCCGGCGTGCTCGCGCTGATCCTGCTGCCGGCCGAGAAGGACTACCGGCTGGCCCGCATCAAGGTGTTCTTCGACCCGTCCATCGACCCCGAGGCGAAGAACGGGCGCTACCAGTACCTGCGCGGCCTCTGGGCGATCGGCAACGGCGGCTGGTTCGGCGTCGGGCTCGGCGAGAGCCAGCTGAAGTGGGGCCGGCTGCCCAACGCGCACAACGACTTCATCTTCGCCATCGTCGCCGAGGAGCTCGGCGTCGTCGGCTGCCTGGTCGTCCTCGTCCTGTTCGGCATGCTCACCTACACGGGGCTGCGCATCGCCCGCCGGGTCGAGGACCCGTTCCGCCGGCTCGTCGCCGCCTCGATCACCATCTGGTTCGTCGGGCAGGCGATCATCAACATCGGCGGCGTGGTCGGGCTCATGCCGATCACGGGCCTGCCGCTGCCGTTCATCTCCGACGGCGGCACCGCCCTGGTCGTGGCCCTCGGCGCGGCCGGGATGCTCAGCTCCGCGGCCCGCGCGGAGCCCGACTGCGCCAGAGCCATGCACGCCCGTCCGCCGCGAAAGTGGGTGCGACTACTCTGGGCGCCGTTGCCGCCGCTGCCGCGCGCCCGCGCCGACAGTGACGGTGACGTCCCCTCGACACGCGCGACGGGTCGTCCACTGACGCCGCAGGGCGGCAGCCCAGGGCGGACCCGCGGAAGGAGCTCCTGATGGCAGCGCTGCGCTCCGTGGTGCTGGCCGGCGGAGGCACCGGCGGGCACATCTACCCGCTGCTCGCCTTCGCCGACTGCCTCCGCCGGCACGACCCCGGCCTGCGGATCACCTGTATCGGTTCGGAGCGTGGGATGGAGGGTGAGATCATCCCTCAGCGCGGCTACGACCTGCGCCACGTCCCGGCCTTCCAGCTGCCCCGCTCCGTGAACATGAACCTGGTCCGGACGCCGGACCGGATGTACAAGTCCGCGAAGGCGACCCGCGAGATCCTCGACGAGGTCGAGGCGGACGCGGTGGTCGGGTTCGGCGGCTACGTCTCCGTCCCCGCCTATCTCGCCGCCTGGCGGCGCAAGACCCCCACGATCATCCACGAGGTCAACGTGCCCGTGGGCGTGGCCAACAAGATGGGCATGCGCTTCACGAAGCACATCGTCCTGGGCTTCCCCCACCAGGCGCAGCAGATCCCGTCGGTGGCGCACGCCGAGGTCGTCGGGGTGCCGCTGCGGCAGAGCATCGCCACCCTCGACCGGGCCGCGCTGCGGGAGCGGGCCCGCGCCCACTTCGGGCTCGACCCGCACCTGCCGACGCTGTTCGTCTTCGGCGCGTCGGCCGGCGCCCGCTCGATCAACCTGGCGGTGTCCGGCGCGGCGAAGCAGATCACCGGCTCCGGGGTGCAGGTGCTGCACATCATCGGCGCCCGCAACGACGACGTCGAGGTCCCCACCGGCCTGCCCGCGCCGTACGTGAAGGTCAAGTTCCTGTCGGAGATGGAGCTCGGCTACGCGGCCGGCGACCTGGCGCTGTGCCGGGGCGGCGCGATGACCTGTGCGGAGACCGCCGCGGTCGGCATGCCGGCCATCTACGTGCCGCTGCCGTGGGGCAACGGCGAGCAGCGCCGCAACGCGCTGCCGGTCGTCGAGGCCGGCGGTGGCCTCATCGTCGAGGACGGCGACCTCTCCCCGCAGTGGGTCACCGACACCGTGGTGCCCCTGGTGCGCGACGGCGCCCGGCTCGCGGCGATGAGCCGCGCCGCCGCCGGTTACGGTCGCCGCGACGGCGACGAGGCCCTTCGCCGGTACCTGCTGAAGGTGGTTGGAGCATGACCTCGGAGACACAGCCGCCGCTCACCGCCGAGGACCTCGGCAGGGTGCACCTCGTCGGGGTGGGTGGGGTCGGCATGAGCGGGCTCGCCCGGCTCCTGCTCACCCGGGGCATCCCCACGTCCGGCAGCGAGCTGCGCGAGTGGCCGCAGCTGGCGGCGCTCAAGGCGCTCGGCGGCACGATCTTCCGCGAGCACCAGCCGGCCAACCTCGACGGGGTCGACACGGTCGTCTACTCGACCGCGATCCCGCAGGACCACGTCGAGCTCGTCACCGCCCGGGAGCGGGGGCTGCGGGTCATGCACCGCTCCGAGGCCCTCGCCGCCACGATGGTCGGGCGCAGGAGCGTCGCGGTCGCCGGTACACACGGCAAGACGACCACGACGTCGATGATCACCCTCATGCTGCAGCACGCCGGGCTCGACCCGTCGTTCGTGATCGGCGGGGAGATCTCCGAGGTCGGCTCCAACGCCCACCACGGCAGCGGCGAGCTGTTCGTCGCCGAGGCCGACGAGAGCGACCGGTCGTTCCTGCTCTACAACCCGCACGTCGCGGTCGTCACCAACATCGACGCCGACCACCTCAACACGTACGGCGACCTGCAGGGCCTCGAGGACGCGTTCGTCGAGTTCTGCGCCCGCGTCGAGCCCGGCGGCTTCGTGGTCACCTGCGCCGACGACCCCGGCGCCCAGCGGATGATCGTGCGGGTCCGCGAGGCCGGCGGCGACGTCGTCACCTACGGCACCGCCCCCGACGCCGACCTGCGCCTGACGGAGGTGCGCTCCTCCGCGCAGGGCGTGCGCTACGTGGCGCACCACGAGGGCGTGCCGCTCGGTGAGGTGCACCTGCCGGTCCCCGGCGCGCACCTCGGCCTCAACTCGGCCGGGGCGCTGCTCACCGCCCTGCGGCTCGGCATCCCGGCGGAGTCGGCGATCGAGGCGCTGGCGACGTTCCCCGGGGTGCGGCGGCGCTTCGAGTTCAAGGGCGCCGAGGCCGGCGTGCGGATCTACGACGAGTACGCGTACCACCACGTCCCGATCGAGGCGGCGATGCGCACCCTGCGCGAGGTCGCCGGCGACGGGCGGCTGATCGTGGTGTTCCAGCCCTACCGGATGTACCGCACCCGCGACTACCTGACCGAGATCGCCGCCGCGCTGTCCCTGGCCGACGAGGCGATCATCATGGAGGTGTTCGGCCCGGGCGAGGTCCGGGAGCCGGGGGAGGGCGGGGTCGCGCTGACCGCCGCCGTCGACCTGCCCGAGGACCGCAAGGTGTTCGTGCCGTCGTGGGACGACGTGGCGGACGAGGTCGTCGCCCGCGTCCGGGAGGGCGACGTGGTCGTCACGATGGGCGCGCCGCCGATCTCCCTCATGGGCGACGAGCTGCTCGCCGCGCTCAAGAACGCCGGCGACGGCTACGTCGGCCGGCACAACCGTCCCGACGGCGAATGACCAGGGACTGACCGCCCTTGACGTCCACGCGCGGCTGGCGGCTGGTCCTGGCACCCCGCTCGGCGCCCGCCGGCTCGTCGCAGCGCCGCTTCGCGCAGCGGGCCCGGCGGCACCGCCTCCGCGCCGTGCTGTCCTGGCTGGTCGGGCTCGGCGTCGTCGCGCTGCTCGGCGGGGCCGTCGCCGTCGTCTACGCCACGCCGGTGTTCGGGGTCCACGGGATCCGGGTCACCGGCGTGTCGGCGCTGGCGGCCCAGGACGTCCGGGACGCGGCCGGGGTCTCCACCGGCACGCCCCTGGCCCGGCTCGACCTCGCCGCGGTGGAGCGGCGGGTGCGGACGCTGAAGCCGGTCCGGACGGTCACCGCGTCCAAGGACTACCCCCGGACCCTGGTCCTCGCGGTGCGCGAGCGGACGGGGATCGCCGCGGTGCCGGCGGCGCTGGGGTTCGTGCTGCTGGACGCCGACGGCGTGGCGTTCCTCCCGGTCGGCTCCGTGCCGGCGGGCCTGCCGGTGGTGCGCCTCGCCGCGCCCGCCCCCGGCGACCCCGCCACCCGGGCCGCGCTGACGGTCCTGGCGGCGCTGCCGCCGTGGCTGCGGTCGCAGATGGTGGCCCTGGCCGCCGACGCGCCGACGCGGGTGCGGCTGGAGCTCACCGAGGGCCGCACGGTGGTGTGGGGCGACGCGACCCAGAACGAGGCGAAGGTCAGGGTGTTGCAGGTCACGAAGATCATGCCGGACAAGACGCTCGACGTGAGCGCGCCCGGGGTGGTGCTGGAGCGGTGAGCCGTGCCGACGTCCCGTTCGCCGGCGACGAGCGGTCGATGGTGCTCGGGTGGCTCGACTGGCACCGGGAGACCGTGCACGTGAAGTGCGCCGGGCTCGCCGAGCAGGACGCCTGGCGGACCCCGCTGCCGGCGTCGCCGCTGACCAGCGCCGCCGGGCTCGTGTCGCATCTCACGGCGGTCGAGTCGTACTGGTTCGAGCGGGTCGTCGCCGGGCTGGACGTGCCGGTGCCGTGGAGCGCCGGCGACCCCGACGCGGACTGGCGCCGGGCGCCCGGTGCCACCCTGGCCGGCAACCTCGACCGGTACCGGCGCCAATGCGACGTCTCGCGGGCGCTGATGCGCGATGTCGACCTTGACGGGACGGCGGCGGCGCCGCGGCACGGCGCGCCCGTCGCGGTCCGCTGGGTGCTTCTGCACATGATCGAGGAGACCGCCCGTCACAACGGACACCTCGATGCCGTTAGGGAATTGGTCGACGGCGTCGTCGGGGAATAGCCGACACGCCGGGCGGCGGTCCTTGGATCGCGACAGTCGGGCCCTTACCTTGCGATAAGGCATTAGTTGACATAACTATAAGCCTCTAGTAAAGGGTGAGGGTTTGCGGGACCCACATCCAGTGCGTCTGCATGGCGGACGCCGCCCGTCGCGGGGCCGGGCTACACCAGTCTGACGGCTCCGGGAAGGGATCGGCGCTCGCCAACCTCGAAAGGAAAGGCAGTCCGATGACACATCCGCACAACTATCTCGCGGTCATCAAGGTCGTCGGCATCGGCGGCGGCGGGGTCAACGCCGTCAATCGCATGATCGAGGTTGGCCTCAAGGGCGTCGAGTTCATCGCGATCAACACCGACGCCCAGGCCCTGCTGATGAGCGACGCCGACGTCAAGCTCGACGTCGGCCGGGAACTGACCCGCGGGCTCGGCGCCGGCGCCAACCCCGACGTGGGCAAGAACGCCGCCGAGGACCACCGGGACGAGATCGAAGAGGTGCTCAAGGGCGCCGACATGGTCTTCGTCACCTGTGGCGAGGGCGGCGGCACGGGCACCGGCGGCGCGCCGGTGGTGGCGAACATCGCGCGGAAGCTCGGCGCGCTGACGATCGGCGTGGTCACCCGGCCGTTCTCGTTCGAGGGCAAGCGCCGGCAGGTCCAGGCCGAGGCCGGGATCGAGGAGCTGCGCAACCAGTGCGACACGCTCATCGTGATCCCCAACGACCGGCTCCTGGCGCTCGGCGACCGGGGCATCTCGATGATGGACGCCTTCCGGCAGGCCGACCAGGTACTGCTCTCCGGTGTCCAGGGCATCACCGACCTGATCACCACGCCCGGCCTGATCAACCTCGACTTCGCCGACGTGAAGAGCGTCATGAGCGGCGCGGGCAGTGCCCTCATGGGCATCGGCAGCGCGCGCGGCGACAACCGCGCCGTCGAGGCGGCCGAGTCGGCGATCTCCAGCCCGCTGCTGGAGCAGAGCATGGACGGCGCACGCGGGGTGCTGCTGTCCATCGCCGGCGGCTCCGACCTCGGCCTGTTCGAGATCAACGACGCGGCGCAGCTGGTCACCGACGCGGCCCACCCCGACGCCAACATCATCTTCGGCGCGGTCATCGACGACGCGCTCGGCGACGAGGTGCGCGTCACGGTGATCGCGGCCGGGTTCGACGGCGGCGCGCCGGCCTACCGGCCGGTCGAGGCCCGCGCCCCGCGGCCGCAGCACCACCACCAGCCGAAGGAGCCGGCCCCGGTCGAGCGCCAGGCCCCGCCGCCGCCCCGGCGGGTGCTGTTCGACGACGTCGACGTGCCGGACTTCCTGAAGAACGGCGCCTGAAAGAATCGGGTGGGTCCTCCGGGGCCCACCCGATTCGTTTCGCATGCTCGGAGGGCCACGTGGGCGACGCACGGACCGCGGAGATCGAACACAACCTGGCCGTGGTCCGCGCCCGGGTCGCGTCGGCCTGCCGGGCCGCTGGACGGGCCGCCGACGAGGTGACCCTGGTCGCGGTCACCAAGACGTACCCCGCCGAGGACGTGACCCGGCTGGCCTCGCTGGGCGTGCTGGACGTGGGGGAGAACCGGGACCAGGAGGCCGCCCCCAAGGCCGTCGCGTGCCCGCCGGAGCTGCGCTGGCACTTCATCGGGCAGCTCCAGCGCAACAAGGCGCGCTCGGTCGCCTCGTACGCGTCGGTCGTGCACTCCGTGGACAGCCTGCGGCTGGTGGACGCGCTGACGGACGCCGCGGTGCGCGCGGGGCGCGACACGCCGCTGGGCGCGCTCGTGCAGGTGAGCCTCGACGACGACGAGCACCGCGGCGGCGCGGTCACCGGAATTATCGAACAGGTGGCCGAATCAATCGCGGCGAGCCCCGCTTTGACACTCAAAGGTGTGATGGCCGTCGCGCCGCTCGGATGGGATCCGGACGCGGCATTCGAGCGACTCGCCGCCGTATCCGCCCGCCTGCGGATCTCCTTTCCGGACGCGGACTGGATTTCCGCCGGCATGAGCGACGACCTCGAATCCGCGATTTCGCACGGCTCGACACATGTCCGTGTCGGTAGCGCATTGCTCGGAAATCGACCCCCACTGGGGTAGCCTGGCCGCGGGAACGGAAAAACTACACGGGTGTGGTTCTGCGCCGGCGGGGCGGTGTCACACCATCGTGATCGGTGGCACCGACAACGGGGGGAAGTGCCGCATGGCGGTGGACGGAGGAGCGCGCATGGGTGCTCTGCGCAGGGCGGGTGTATGGCTCGGGCTCGTCGAGGACGAAGACGAGCGGGGCTACGACGACCGTCACTACCGGGGCTACGGTGACGACTTCGCCGACGACGAGGACGACGTCGACGAGGTGCCGGCGCCGCGTGCCCGCATGACCTCCGACCGGCTCTCCGTGTCCGATCGGCTCTCGGTGTCGGACCGGCTCTCCACCCCCTCCTCGGAGCGGCTCACCGCGTCCGAGCGCCTCGCCGCCGCCGAGCGGATGACGACCTCGGAGCGCCTGACGGCGTCCGAGCGGCTCTCCGCGGCCGAGCGCGACGCCGCCGCCGCGAGCCGCAGCACCGTGCGCTCGATCACGCGGCCCACCACCGTCAGCTACCCGACACGAGACAACCTGGCGGTCGCGCCGCAGCCGGTGACGAGGGAGCGGACAGTGGTCGAGGAAGAGGCCGACGACCGCCGCTACGCGATCACGACGCTGCACCCCACGACGTACAACGAGGCCCGGACCATCGGCGAGCACTTCCGTGACGGCCACCCGGTGATCATGAACCTCACCGAAATGGACGAGGCCGACGCGAAGCGACTGGTCGACTTCGCGGCAGGACTGGTGTTTGGCCTGCGTGGTAACTTCGAGCGGGTGACCAACCGGGTCTTCCTGCTCTCTCCGGCAAATGTCCAGGTCACCGCAGAGGACAAAGCTAAGATCGCCGAGGGCGGGTTCTTCAACCAGAGCTGATGCGAGGACTCAACGGCCGTGGTGTCCATCACCCTGCAGATCGTGTATCTGCTGCTCTACCTGTTCCTGGTGGTGCTCCTCGCTCGCTTTGTCATGGGCTATGTGATGCAGTTCGGCCGCCGCTGGCAACCGGGCCGGGGCGCGGCGGCAGCGCTCGAAGTGGTGTGGAGCGTCACCGATCCGCCGCTCAAAGCGTTGAGGCGGGTGATCCGTCCGCTGCGTATTGGTACCGTGGCCGTGGACCTGTCTTCGCTTGTGCTGCTGGTTATCCTGTTCGTGCTGATGAACGTCGTGGTAAGGCAACTGATCGAGGTGTTCTCGTGACTCGCCCCGATCGGCGGCCACGCGGCCGCAACTGACCCGAGGAGTTTCGATGCCGCTGACCCCGGCCGACGTCCACAACGTCGCCTTCAAGAAGCCCCCCATCGGTAAACGGGGCTACGACGAGGAGGAGGTCGACGCCTTCCTCGACGAGGTCGAGCGCGAGCTCGCCCGTCTGATCGAGGAGAACAACGAGCTGCGCGCGCAGCTCGAACGCGGTGGTGGCGGTCGCGCCCCCGCCGGTCCCAGCGGCGGCGGTGACCCGCGCCTGGCCTCGGAGCTGGCCGACCTCAAGACGCAGTTCGAGCGCGTCCAGCGGGAGAAGCAGTCCGCCGAGCAGGCCGCTCGCGGCATGCAGCAGGAGCTGGACCAGATCCGCTCGCAGGGCGGCCCGGTCGGCGGCGACGGCGAGCAGCAGGCGCTCCGTGTCCTGATGATGGCCCAGCGCACCGCCGACGACCACGTGTCCGACGCCCGCCGCGAGGCCGACAAGCTGCTCTCCGACGCCCGCACGAAGGCCGAGGAGGTCACCCGCGACGCGCGGGCGAAGGCCGACGCGCTGGAGCGCGACGCCCGGCAGCGGCACCAGGAGGCGATGGGCGGTCTCGACGCCAAGCGCACCGCGCTGCAGAAGCACATCGAGGAGCTCAAGCAGTTCGAGCGGGAGTACCGGACCCGTCTGAAGGCCTACCTGGAGAGCCAGCTGCGCGACCTCACCGGCCGCGAGCAGAGCCTCGAGGCCGAGATGGCCGCCCGCAACGAGGCCGCGCCCCGCGCCGCTACCGGTGGCACCGGTCTCGCCGCGGCGGGCCTCTCGGGTGGCTACGAGGGCGCGGGCCGTTAGCTCACCCTCCCGGCGGCCTCGTTAGGGTGACCAGCACAGAGCACTGACACGCCGGTCAATGCGACACGCGGCGCCCCAGTCGAAATTCGGCTGGGGCGCCGGTCGCTATCCGGGGTCTCGTTCGTTGTACGGGCTGAGAGACACTCGCCCGGGACCGTTGCGCAGCATCTGCCGGGCTCAGCTTGCGGAGGGGTAGGCCGTGATCGTCGGAAGTCTGCTGCTGATCGTCGTGGCCGTGGGCCTGCTCGTAGTGGGCCTGCTGCAAGGCGCCGACGCCCTGCTGGTGGCGTCGATCGGGGCGAGCCTCCTCGCGGCGGTCGCCCTCATCGTCGGTGGCCGCCAGGCCGCCGCCGCCCGCTCGTCCCGCACCGTGCGCACCGGCCGGCAGGTGCCCAACGACGAGCGTTACGACCCGTTCGAGTCCCGCCTGGACGCTGACAGCGCCCGCGAGGCCCGCCAGCCCGTCGGCGCCGGCGCCCGGTCGACCGGCGGCACCACGTACGGGCGCGGCGCCGGTTCCGGCTCTGGTCCCGGCTCTGGTCCCGGTGCTGGTTCCGGTGCCCCCGCCCGGCTCGCGGACAGCGGGCGGACCGACGCCAACCTGTCGCCCGTCGACGAGACCGCGATCACGCCGCCCGTCCGCGACGAGCCGGTCGTGCCGCAGCAGCCGTACGACGACTACCCGGCCTCCGCGGACGGCGATTGGTCCGTCGACGGCGAGGAGTTCGACGACGAGGACCCGGAGGACGAGCCCCCGATCCAGCCGTCGTCGCCCGCCGACATGGCCCGCGTCGCCACGATGCAGGACGAGGTCCTGGTCATCGACGGCCGCCCCCGCTACCACGTGCGCGGCTGCGTGCACCTGCTCGGCCGCGAGAGCGAGCCCCTGCCGATCAGCGAGGCCGTCGAGCTCGGCTTCACCCCCTGCAGCGTCTGCGAACCCAACGACGCCGTCCTCGCCGGCCGCGCCTGACCGTCGCTCCCTTCGGCGCACGCCACGACCCGGGCCGACGGACATCCGTCCGGCCCGGGCTCAGGCGTTCACTCCACCGGGCCTGCCGCAGATGTCGTGCCCGGCTGGGCTGGGCGCTCCCAGCCGTCGGGCCTGGCGCGCGCCTGACCTGTCCTTTCGGCGCACGTCGCGGTCCGGCTGGCGGAGATTCGTCCGTTCCGGGGTCAGGCATTCACCCCACCTGGTCCGTCATGGATGGCGGACCCGGCTGGGAGCTCCGGGGCCTCGAATCGCAGCCGCGCCTGACCTGCCCGGGCCCGTTCCTTCAGCACACGCCACGGTCCGGGCCGTCGGCCGCCCGTCCCGCGCGCGGGCCAGGCTTACGTCCACTGCATCGAGCCCGCCACAGACCTCGGACCCACCTGGAAGCCTCCGGCCATTGGACCCAGTTGAGCTTCCGGCCGTCGGACTTCCGGCTGGGCACGCTCACCGGCCGGCCGGCCGGCCGTCCGTCGTCGACCGGCCCGGCATGTGCTCGGATACCCGGAGGGGCGGATCACGCCTGCCGTCGATTGGTCCGGATGCGCCCGGCTGGGCGGCTTCCGTGCGGCGGGAGCCCGGCGACCACGGGGCGACGGCGGGGCGGCCGTGAGCAGGCTCCGCGCGGGCGACGGCGGGGCGGGCGCTGGACGACTCCGGGCGAGGCGTCCGCGGGCCAGCCTGGTCGTCCTGACAGGGCAACCTGGTCGGCCCCGCCGGCGCTTCCACGCAGGCACCCGCGGGACAGGCGTCCGTAGGCCGACCTGCTCGTCCCGGCTGATTGGCCTGGACAACCCTGGTCAGAGCGACCCCGGCCTGAGTACCCCCCGGCCTGGACACTCCCGGCCTGGACGACCGGGCGCTGACGCGTGGGCGGCCTCGGGCGAGGCGTCCGTGGGTCTGCCTGCTCGCCCCGCTGGGCCAGCCTGGTCGGCTCCAACCCGGCGCTTACGCGCGGGTGGGCGGGCCGTGCGGGCGAGGCGTCCGTGGCTGGCCTGGTCGTCGTGGCGGGGGCGACGGACCCGGCAGGGGCGTCGTTCGCGGGGCACGTCGGGAACCTCGGCGGTGACGGCGGCCTTGTCCTACACCGTAACGTATCGGGAGAAATTGATCTCGGCGTTACTACTGTCGGTCGCGGCGGGACTGCTGTGGGTGGCGAGCGGGGAAGGGTGACCGGTCCGGGTGATGATCCACCGGTCCGGTCGATCGCTCACGAACGGGTGAACCTTCACAATAAGGCATGCCCTCCATTGCGATCCGTGTGAAGCCGGGTGCCTCGCGCACCGCGGTCGGCGGGAGTTACGCCGGACCGTACGGCCCAGCGCTGATCGTCGCGGTCGGTGCCCGGCCCGTTGACGGGCAGGCCACCGAGGCCGCGCTGAAGGCCCTCGCCGCCGCGCTGGGGTTGCGGCCGTCGGCGCTGCGGCTCAAGGCGGGCGCCGCCAGCCGGGACAAGCTCGTCGAGCTGCCCGAGACGTTGCCGGAGGGGCACGCCGCACGGCTGGCCGCGCTGATGGACCCCTCGCATTGAGCCACGAGTTCAACCTGGCGCTGCTCATCGGCGCGGCGGTGCTGCTGGTGTGCGTGGGTGCGGTGCGTCTGTCGGTGCGGCTCGGCCTGCCCAGCCTTCTGGTGTACCTGCTGCTGGGCGTCGTGATCGGCGAGGCGGGGCTCGGCATCAACTTCGAGAACGCGGAGCTCACCCGTACCCTCGGCATCTGCGCGCTCGTGGTGATCATCGCCGAGGGTGGTCTGACGGCCCGCTGGTCGACGCTGCGTCCGGTGCTGGGGCCGGCCGTGGTGCTGTCGACGGTGGGTGTCGCGGTGAGTGTGGCGGTGGTCGGCATGATCACGCACTTCGCGCTCGGCATCGGTTGGCAGCAGTCGCTTCTGTACGGGGCGGTGCTGTCCTCCACGGACGCCGCGGCCGTCTTCTCCACGTTGCGCAGGATGCCGGTCCGGCCGCGGCTCGCCGCGATCCTGGAGGCCGAGTCCGGCATCAACGACGCGCCGGTGGTGATCCTGGTCGTGCTGCTGTCGCTGCCGGAGGGGGTCACCGGCCCGTGGTGGGAGCAGCTGGGCCTGGTCGGCTACGAGCTGCTCGCCGGCGCGGTCATCGGGCTCGTCGTCGGGTTGGGCGGGGCCTGGGCGCTGCGGCGTGCCGCGCTGCCGTCCGCCGGCCTGTACCCGCTGGCCGCGGTCGGGTTGACCGTGCTGGCGTACGCGGTCGGCTCCGTCGCGCACGCGTCGGGCTTCCTGGCGGTGTACGTGACCGGCGTCGTGCTCGGCAACGCCCGGCTGCCGCACCGCAGGGCGATGCTCGGCTTCGCGGACGGGTTGGCGTGGCTCGCCCAGATCGGGCTGTTCGTGCTGCTCGGCCTGCTCGCGTCGCCCAGCGAGCTCGGCGCCGCGGTGCTGCCGGCGCTGGTCGTCGGCCTGGTGTTGATCCTGCTCGCGCGGCCGCTGTCGGTGCTGGTCAGCGTCACCCCGTTCCGGTTCGGCTGGCGCGACCAGGCGTTCCTGTCGTGGGCGGGGCTGCGCGGCGCGGTCCCGGTCGTGCTCGCCACGATCCCGCTGTCGGCCGGCCTGCCGGGCGCGCAGACGCTGTTCAACGTCGTGTTCGTGCTGGTCGTGGTCTACACGGCGGTGCAGGGGGTGACGCTGCCACCGGTCGCGAAGCGGCTGGGCGTGGCGGCACCCGGCGAGACGACCGACCTGCAGGTGGAGTCGGCGCCGCTGGAGCGGATGGGCGCCGACCTGCTGCAACTGGAGGTGCCGGTCGGCTCGAAGCTCAACGGCGTGCACGTGGACGAGCTACGATTGCCTGTCGGTGCGGTCGTGACGCTGGTGCTTCGCGACGGCGGCGCGTTCGTGCCGGAGCCGCAGACCCGCCTCAAGACCCGCGACAGTCTGCTGATCGTCGCCACCGAGCAGGTGCGTGACGCGGCGGAGCGCAGGCTGCGAGCGGTGAGCAGGCGGGGAAGACTTGCGCGCTGGTTTGCCGAACATGGCGAGGATCGGCGCCAATAACTGATCCAATTGGTCGGAATGCGTGTGGCATGTTTGTCGGACGCGTGTACATTCCGTATTCTTGCCAGCCACTGGAGTGCGCGACGCGCGTCGCGCGCCCGTTTTGCATCTGGGGGAAGCCATGGCCGAGCGAGCGGGTGGCGTGCCGAAAGGTACGTCCGCGAGCACCGCCGGGCAGCGTGACGCCGCTGATGTGACGCGTGTGACCACTGTGACAACAGCACAGAAACGCGGCACTCGGCAAGCGGCGGCTCGGGGGAGCATCACCACGTCGGCGCAGAGCAAGCGCGGCAACACTGGGGGGCTTGCGGACGACGCGGGCGGCTCAGGCACCACATCCAACACGTCGCCGATCGCCGCTCGTGCGGCCAAGGGAGCCACGATGGCCAAGACCGCCGAACCGAAGACCGCCGCAGCCAAGGCGGCACGTGGCACGCGCACCGCCGCCGAGACGGAGAAGATCCGGGTCGCGCTGATCGAGCGGCGCGACGAGCTCAAGGCGGAGCACGACCAGACCCTGGCCGAGATCGCAGAGCTGCAGCAGCACCGGCTCACCGACTCGGCGGGCGACGACCAGGCCGACACCGGCACCAAGACGTTCGAGCGCGAGCAGGAGATCACCCTCGCCAACAACATCCTCGAGCGGGTCAACCAGGTCGAGCGGGCCCTGGAGCGGCTCGACGAGGGCGGCTACGGCTGGTGTGAGAAGTGCGGCAACGCGATCCCGGTCGAGCGGCTGGCGGCGTTCCCGTCGGCTACGCTCTGCGTCACCTGCAAGCAGTTGGAGGAGCGACGCTGACCACCCAGGACGACACCACCACGACCACCCCCCGCGGCAGCCGGCGAAAGGCCTGGAGCCTGTTCGGCGCTGTCGCGGTCGTGGTGATCGGCATCGACCTCGCGGTGAAGGAGTGGACCACCTCCGTCATCGCGCACGGCGAGCCGGTGAAGCTGCTCGGCGGCCTGATCTACGTGATCTACGCCCGCAACAGCGGCGCGGCATTCAGCATGTTCAGCGACCTGACGTGGGTCTTCCCGATCATCGCCTCGGGGGTGATCGCCTGGCTGCTCGTCATGCTCCGCTCGACCGTGTCGGTGCCGTGGGCGGTCGCCCTGGGCCTGGTGCTCGGCGGCGCCGCCGGCAATCTCGGTGACCGGATCTTCCGGGCGCCGAAGCCGTTCCACGGGCACGTCGTGGACATGTTCAGCTTCCTCGACGACCACGCGGGGCACTTCCCGGTGTTCAACATCGCCGACTCGGCGCTGACGGTCGGCGTGGCGCTGGCGATCCTGCTGGAGTTCATGGGCCGGCGCCGCGACGGCACCAGCGCGAAGGACGAGGCCGCGAAGGACGAGGCGAAGGGCGAACAGGCCGGCTCGGAACCGCTCGCAGAGACGAGCGGGGCACCCGTCCCGGACCGGGACAAGGCCACCGACGATGCGTGAGACCCGGTCGATGTCGGTTCCCGACGGTCTCGACGGCAGCCGGCTGGATCAGGCGCTGACGAGGTTGTTCGGGTTCAGCCGTACCGTGGCGGCGGCGCTGGTCGAGGCGGGTGACGTCGCCGTCGACGGGCAGATCCGCGCGAAGTCCGACAAGGTCTCCGGCGGCGCCTGGCTCGAGGTGACCCTGCCCGCGCCCCCGTCGGAGGTCGCGGTCGAGGCCATCCCCGTCGACGGCCTGCGCATCGTGTACAGCGACGACGACATCGTCGTGGTCGACAAGCCGGTCGGTGTCGCCGCGCACCCGAGCCCCGGCTGGACGGGTCCGACGGTCATCGGCGGGCTCGCCGCGATGGGGCTGACGATCGCGACCAGCGGCGCCGCCGAGCGCCAGGGGGTCGTGCACCGCCTCGACGTCGGCACCACCGGGCTCATGGTCGTCGCGAAGAGCGAAATGGCGTACAGCATCCTGAAGCGGGCGTTCAAGGACCGCGAGGTCGAGAAGCGTTACCACACGGTCGTCCAGGGCCACCCGGACCCGCTGCGCGGCACCATCGACGCCCCGATCGACCGGCACCCCGGCCACGACTACAAGTTCGCGGTCGTCTCCGGCGGCCGGCCGAGCATCACGCACTACGACACGATCGAGGCGTTCCCGTCGGCGAGTCTGCTCGACGTCAAGCTGGAGACGGGGCGCACCCACCAGATCCGGGTGCACTTCTCCGCGCTGCGGCACCCGTGCGTCGGTGACACCACGTACGGCGCGGATCCGACGCTGTCGGCGCGGCTGGGGCTGGGGCGGCAGTGGCTGCACGCCCGGGAGCTGGGCTTCATCCACCCGCGGCAGGGCGAGTACGTGTCGTTCGTCAGCGACTACCCGCAGGACCTCAGCAACGCCCTGGAGGTCCTCGCGGCCTGACCGCCGCGGTGCGGCCGTGGATGAACCGTGGCGGTCAGGCGTCTTCACGAAGCGGAAGCGCGACCCGGTGCTACACGAGGGTGACGTCGTCGGCGTAGATCGTGCCGGTGCCGTACCAGCCGTGCAGCCACACCTTGATCGAGGTGGAGCTGCCCGTGTTGACCGTGACGGTGAGCTTCGTCCAGGTCGATCCGCCCGGCGTCCAGGTGCTCACGTCGCCGGTGCCGGTGGTGGCGCCGAGGAACGCGTAGTTGCCCTGCACCCAGGCGCTCAGCGTGTACGTGCGGTTCGCGGACACACCGACGGTCTGCGAACACTGCGCGGTGTCCGAGCTGGACGCGGCCGCCTTGAGCGCCTTCGTGCCGCCGTGCACGGGGGTGGTGACGACGCTGCCGAGCGCGCACGTCCACGGGCTCAGGGCGCCGGTCTCGAAGCCGCCGTTCACGATGCCGCTGCCGGGCGGGGTGCTCGGGCTCGTGCTCGTGCTGGGGCTGGTGCTCGGGCTCTTCGACACCGACGGGCTGGGCGAGCCGGGGCCGCTGTCGCCGCTGGTGAACGGGTTGAAGATGTGGGAGAACTCCCATGTCTGCTGCTGGATGCCGGAGCAGTTGTCGGCCGCCGCGCCGCCGGGGCAGCTGCCGTTGTCGCGTTGCAGCGCCCAGAACGACAGCGCCGCGATGCCCTGCTGGTTGGCCCAGTTGAGCACGGTACGGGCGTCGGCGAGGGTGAACGTCTCGGCGGGGCCGAAGTCGTCGACGCCGATCATCTCGGTGACGCCGATCATGGCCCACCGCTGCGCCGCCGTCTTGGCCGGCCACAGCTGCCCGAGCTGCGTGTGCAGCCCGTTGGACGCGGTGATCGTGTCCTGGGCCATCTGGTGCGGCTGGTTGTCGTAGTAGTCGAACGTCATCTGGTTGACGTAGTCGATCCGTGCGTTGTTGGTGACCGCGTTGCGCAGCACGGCGAGGCCGCTGGGGGCGAGCCCGGTCGTCGTGGTCGGCAGCGTGTACTGGAACTGCACGGTCCGGCCGTTGGCGGCGGCCCAGTCCTCGGTCAGCTTGATCGCCTTGTTGCGCCGGTCGATGCCCGCGGTGTTGGTCAGCGAGTTGTCCTCGATGTCCAGGTCGATGCGGGTCACGTCGTACGTGGTGATCACCTTCTGGAACTGGGCGGCGATCTGGTTGACGTCGGTGCAGCTGTCGGCGATCTCGGTGCCGCCGTTGTCGGCCGCGTAGCCGCCGAAGCTGGGGATGACGTCGCCGCCGCGGGCGCGGATCGCGGCGATGTCGGCGCCGAACGTCGAGTTCGCGATCGGCATGGACGTGTCGCCGTTGAAGTAGACGGTGCACGAGCCGCGGGTCGCGGTCTGGACGAAGGCCAGGGTCAGGTGCTTGACCCCGGACTGCTGGGACAGCCCGTTGAGGCTGTCGCCGTTGTACGCCTCGAAGTACGGGGCGAACACGTGGGTGGGGAGCGTGGCGGCCGCCTGGGCGGGGGCGGCGACCATGAACGCGACGGCGGCACCGAGGGCGGCGACGGCGGTCGCGATGGCGGGAGCTCTCACGAAGGCACCTTTCTATTAGGAAACCTTCCTGATAGATAGTCTTCACTGGTCACCCCTGTCAAGAGGCGTGCAACTTGCCTGTGCGACGCTCGACGCGCGATGAACTTCTTCCAGCGGCTCGACCAGCGGCTGCTCCCCGCCGCCGGCAACGTCCTCGCCCGGCTGTTCCGGGGCGCCGTCCGGCTGCGCGTCTTCACCGCCGTGGTCGCGCTGGTCGCGGTCACGGCGACCCTGCTGGTCGTCCACGGCGCGCAGCGGCACCAGCGCAGCGACCCCTCCCTGGGTGACGTCCTGCGCGTCGGCGTCGACGAGGGCGGCTCGATCCCGGTGTACGTGCGGAGCTCCGCCGACGAACTTTCCGCGCTCACGGGTGAACAGTCCGTGTACGCGCTGGTGTCGTTCACCGCATACCTCGGCCCCGACCGGCTGACCCCGGTGCTGTCGGGTGTCGCCCTGTCGAGTGTCTTCGCGCGGGTGCCGCTGCCGGGCGAGCAGACGGAGCTGGTCCGCCTCGGCGCCTACGAGGTGCCCGCCGACGTGGTGAAGGCGATGGACGCGACCGCCACCCGCAAGACCGAGGAGGCCGCGCACTACCGGCAGCTGCTCGACAAGGCCGCCAACCAGCCCAGCGACGTCCGGGCCGTGTACCTCGACGGGGCGATCATCGCCGACAAGGAGGCGACCGCGTACCGCGAGCACTGTTCGTGCGTCTACGCCGCGGTGATCTACGCCGCGCCGGCCGGGTTGCGGGCCGTCGCGGCCCGCCCGGAGACCCGCGCCGTCGATCCGATCACCGACCTGCGCCGCCTCGACCGGACGGTGTTCCTCCCGCCGCTGCCCGAGCAGGCACAGGTCGCGGGGCCCGTCGCGTCGGCCGGTCCGTCCTGAGGCGATATCCCTTCGGCCTGTCGTGCAGTTGATGCAGGGGATGCTCCCGCAGGTGTGGTCCGAATAGTGTTCGGTCCGTAGCCTGGGGTACGGGTGGACGCTGCGGTGCGGAGGGAGGGCCAGCGTGGCAGAGCGGGCCGATGCCGGGTGGGACAGGTCGTCGGAGCCGCCCGCCCGTTGGCGCTCGCTGCTGGACCGGGCCCTGCTCGGCCGGTCAAGCCCGGGTGATCTGGATTACGACGGAAGGTTCGAGCGCCCCAGCGCCCCATATCCGCCCGCGCGGCCCTACGATGACGAGCCAATGCATCCCAACGGCACACGCCCCCTCGCCGACGCTCCGTCGCAGCGTCGGGTCGTCGACCCCTATGAGAGTCGTCGAGGTCCTCAGGTGGAGTATCAAGCCCGCCCGGCGGACCCGACCGAGCAGATGGTGCAGGTCCTGCGCCAGGAGATCCCGACCCCCAAGGTCCTCGCCTTCGCCAACCCGAAGGGCGGGGTTCACAAGACCACCGCGACCGTGCTGACCGCCGCCACCATCGGCAGCGTGCGCGGCAAGGGCGTCATCGCCTGGGACGACAACGAGCTGCGCGGCACCCTCGGCCTGCGGGCCGGCAGCGCCCGGCACGCCCGCACGATCCGGCACCTCATCGCCGACCTCGTCCGGGTGGAGAACGCCTCCGGCTACGACCTGTACGACCAGCTCGACGACTACCTGCGGCACGCCTCGGACGGCTCGTACGACGTCCTCGCCGGCGAGGAGAACCCGCGCTTCGCGCAGCGGCTCGACCCGCACACGGTGCGCCGCGTCCTGGAGCTGCTGCGGCGCACCCACGACGTGATCTGCGTCGACACCGGCAACAACGTGGAGAGCCCCAACTGGCAGACCGTCCTGCAGACCGCGGACCAGCTGGTCGTGACCAGCGTCCCGCGGGAGGACGCGGCGTTCACCGCCGACTGGATGCTCGACCTGCTCGACGAGGCCGGCATGGACGAGCTGGTCGCCAACGCGGTGACCCTGCTGTCCTGCCCGACGCCCAACCCGACGCCGCTCATCGACGACCTGGCCGGGCACTTCCGCTCCCGGACCAGAGCCGTCGTCGTCGTGCCGTACGACCCGGCGCTCGAGAGCGGCTCCAACATCGAGTACACGATGCTGGCGCCGGCGACGAAGCGCGCGTGGCTGCGGGCGGCGGCCGTGATGATGGACCCCTACGCGCGCTGAAGCTCTTCGATCGCCGCGCCGAACACGGCGGCGTGCTCGTCCACCTGGTGTTCCGTGGTGGCCGGTGACATGAGCGCCATGTTGTGGAACGGCGTGAGCAGGATGCCCCGGTTCGCCAGGTACACGTGCAGGTAGTCCTCGAGGTCCGCGTCCGCGGCTTTCGCGCTGTCGGTGCCGTTGCGCGGGGCCGGGTTCGCGAAGCGGTACTCGACGCGCGCGCCGAGCCGGCTCACCGACCACGGCAGGCCGTGCGCGTCGATGACCTGCCTCGTGCCGGCCTCGAAGCGCTCCGCGAGGCGCTCCATCCCGGTGAACGCCTCGTCGGTCAGCACGTGCTCCAGGGTCGCCCTGGTCGCGGCGATGGACAGCGCGTTGCCGGCGAGGGTGCCGCCGACGCCGCCCATGTCGACGAGGTCGAGGTCCGTCCGCCGGCTGATGTGCCGCGCGATCTCGGCGGAGAGCCCGTAGGCGGCCGCCGGGATGCCGCCGCCGATCGCCTTGCCGATCGTGACCACGTCCGGCTCCAGCCCCCAGCGTCCGGTGGCGCCGCCCGGGCCGGCGGAGAACGTGTGGGTCTCGTCGTTGACCAGGTACGTGCCGTACTTCCGCGTCAGCTCCCGCACACCTTCCAGGTAGCCCGGCTCCGGCAGCACGATGCCGATGTTGGTCAGGGCCGGCTCCATGACGACCGCGGCGACGTCGCCGTGCGCGAGCTCGCGCTCGAGACCTTCGAGGTCGTTGTACTCCGCGACCCGGCTGGTGCTGGTGACGTCGCAGGGGGCGCCGACGTTGCCCTCGCGGCTGCGCGGGCCCTGGTCGCTCGTCACGATCAGCGACTCGTCGACCGAACCGTGGTAGCAGTAGCTGTTGAAGAGGATCTTCGGCCGTTGTGAGACGGCGCGCAGCAGGCGGATGGCCCAGCGGTTGGCGTCGGTGGCGGTGAGCGCGAAGCTCCACTCGGTGACGCCGAACCGCCTGGTGAGCTCCTTGCCCACCCAGGCCGCGTCCGGGGTGGGGAGCATGGCGCAGGCGCCGTTCGCGAACTGCTCCTGCGCCGCCTTCCGGGTCGCCTCCGGGGCGTGCCCCGCCATGGCGGCCGTGTCGCCGAGGCAGAAGTCGGTGTACTCGTGACCGTCGACGTCGGTGAGCGTCGCGCCCCGGGCCGTGGCCAGGTAGAGCGGGAAACCGGCGGCGTTCTTGTTCATCCAGGTCATCGGGACGCGGCCGAACAGGTTCCCGGCGTTCGCGTACTCCTCGGCGGAGCGTGGGTTACGGTCGGCGAAGGCGGCTCGCTCGCGGCGCAACAGTGCGCCCAGACGGTCACGGTCGATCATGCTGCGAGTCTCGCAAAGTGTCGTACCCCGGGGATAGGTTCTGCGACGTGGGGGAGTCGTTCGTACATCTGCACGTGCACACCGAGTATTCGATGCTGGACGGGGCCGCCCGGCTCGGGTCCCTGTTCTCCGAGGCGGCCCGGCTCGGCCAGCCCGCGCTCGCCATGACCGACCACGGCAACATGTTCGGTGCCTACGACTTCCACCGGCAGGCCGTCGCCGCCGGGATCAAGCCGATCCTCGGCATCGAGGCGTATCTGACCCCGGGCACCCACCGGGGCGACCGCACCCGGGTCCGCTGGGCGGCCGGCGGCGAGGACGACGTCTCCGGCGGCGGCGCGTACACGCACCTGACCATGCTCGCCGCCGACGAGACCGGGCTGCGCAACCTGTTCAGGCTGTCGTCGCGGTCCAGCATCGAAGGCTATTTCTACAAGCCGCGCGCCGACCGTGAGCTGCTGGCCGAGTATTCGCGCGGGGTGATCGCCACCACCGGCTGCCCCTCCGGCGAGGTGCAGACGCTGCTGCGCATCGGCGACTTCGAGCGGGCCTGCGCCGCGGCCGCCGAGCTGCGCGACATCTTCGGCCCCGGCAACCTGTATCTCGAGCTGATGGACCACGGCCTCGGCATCGAGACCCGCGTCCGGCAGGACCTGCTGCGGCTCGGCAAGCGGCTCGGCCTGACCCCGGTCGCCACCAACGACCTGCACTACACGCACCCCGGCGACGCCGACGCCCACGAGGTGCTGCTGTGCGTGCAGTCCGCGACGACCCTCGCCGACCCGAAGCGGTTCAAGTTCGACGCCCGCGACTTCTACCTCAAGTCCGCCGCGGAGATGCGCGCCCTGTGGGACGCCGAGGTGCCCGGCGCCTGCGACGCCACCCTCGCCGTCGCGGAGCGCATCGGTTCCTACGCGCCGGTGTTCGCGCACCGCGACCTCATGCCGCGGTTCCCCGTGCCGGAGGGCGAGACCGAGGACTCGTGGCTGCGGGCCGAGGTGCAGCGCGGCCTGGCCCGGCACTTCCCGGCGGGGATCCCGGCCGACCACGCCCGCCAGGCCGACTATGAGCTGTCCGTGATCAGCAGCATGGGCTATCCGGGCTACTTCCTCGTCGTCGCCGACCTCGTCGCCCACGCCCGCGGCGAGGGCATCCGGGTGGGCCCCGGCCGCGGGTCCGCCGCCGGCGCCCTCATCGCGTACGCGCTCGGCATCACCCAGCTCGACCCTCTCGAACACGGGCTGCTCTTCGAGCGGTTCCTCAACCCCGAGCGGGTCAGCATGCCCGACATCGACATGGACTTCGACGAGCGCCGCCGCGGCGAGGTCATCCGCTACGCCACCGAGCGCTATGGCGACGACCGCGTCTCCCAGATCATCACGTTCGGCACGATCAAGGCGAAGGCCGCGATCAAGGACTCGGCCCGGGTCCTCGGCCTGCCGTTCTCCGTCGGCGAGCGGATCACGAAGGTCGTCCCGCCGCCGGTGCTCGGCCGCGACATGCCGCTCAGCGGCGCCTTCGACCAGGCCCACCCGCGCTACCAGGAGGCCGCCGAGCTGCGCCGGCTCTACGAGGGCGAGCAGGAGGTCCGCACCGTCGTCGACACCGCCCGCGGCCTCGAAGGGCTCAAACGGCAGTGGGGCGTGCACGCCGCCGGCGTCATCCTGTCCCGCGAGCCGCTCCTCGACGTGCTGCCCGTCCACCGCCGCGAGCAGGACGGCGCGATCATCACCCAGTGGGACATGGGCGCGTGCGAGGACATCGGCCTGCTCAAGATGGACCTCCTCGGCCTGCGCAACCTCACCATCCTCGACGACGCCCTCGACGCGATCCGGCAGAACCGGGGCGTCGACCTGGCCGTGGAGACCGTGCCGCTCGACGACAAGGCGACCTACGAGCTGCTGTCCCGCGGCGACACGATCGGCGTCTTCCAGTTCGACGGCGGCCCCGTCCGGGCCCTGCTGCGCTCGATGGCGCCCGACGCGTTCGCCGACATCTCCGCCGTCGGCGCGCTCTACCGGCCCGGCCCGATGGGCGCCAACGCGCACAACGAATACGCCGACCGCAAGAACGGGCGCCGCCCCGTCACCCCGATCCACCCCGAGCTGGCCGAGCCCCTCGCGGACATCCTCGGCGACACCTACGGCCTGATCGTCTACCAGGAGCAGGTCATGGCGATCGCGCAGCGCGTCGCCGGCTACTCCCTCGGCGCCGCCGACCTGCTGCGCCGCGCCATGGGCAAGAAGAAGAAGGAGATCCTCGACCGCGAGTTCGCGCCCTTCTCCGCCGGCATGCGCGAGCGCGGCTATTCCGACGACGCGGTCCGCACCCTGTGGGACCTGCTCGTGCCCTTCTCCGACTACGCGTTCAACAAGGCGCACAGCGCGGCCTACGGGCTCGTCGCGTACTGGACCGCGTACCTGAAGGCCAACTATCCCGCCGAGTACATGAGCGGGCTGCTCACCTCGATCGGCGGCGACAAGGACCGCTCCGCCTTCTACCTCGCCGAGTGCCGCCGCATGGGCATCCGCGTCCTGCCACCCGACGTCAACGCCTCGCAGGGCCGGTTCTCCGCCGTCGGCGCCGACATCCGCTTCGGCCTCAGCGCCGTGCGCAACGTCGGGCCGGCGGTCGTCGCGGCGATCGTGCGCGCCCGGCCGTACACCGACTTCTACGACTTCCTCGCCAAGGTCGACCAGGTCGTGTGCAACAAGAAGACGATCGAGTCGCTCATCAAGGCGGGCGCCTTCGACTCCCTCGGCCACACCCGGCGCGGCCTGATCGCCGTCCACGCCGACGCCGTCGAGTCCGTCATGATCACCAAGCGCAACGAGGCCATCGGCCAGTTCGACCTGTTCGGCTCCGCGGCCCTCGTCGCGTCGCCGCCCATCCCGGCCATCGAGTGGGACAAGGCGGAGCGGCTCGCCTTCGAGCGGGAGATGCTCGGCCTCTACGTCTCCGACCACCCGCTGCGCGGGCTGGAGGAGGTGCTGCGCCGCTCCGCCGACCGTTCCGTGGCCGCCCTCGCCGACGAGGAGACCGTGCCCGACGGCACGTCCGTGATCCTCGCGGGCATCCTCTCCGGCGTGCAGCGCCGCGTCACCCGCCAGGGCCGCCCGTGGGCGTCGGCGACGCTGGAGGACCTGGACGGAGCCGTCGAGGTGATGTTCTTCCCCAACACGTATGAGCTGGTCGAGCAGTACATCGCCGAGGACGCGGTGGTGTCGGTGAAGGGCCGCGTCGACCGCCGCGAGGAGGCGCCCCGCCTGATGGCCAGCGACCTGGCCGTCCCCGACCTGACCGCCCCGGCCGCTCCCGCCGGCGGGCCGCTGGTGCTCTCCCTGCCGCCCGACCGGTGCACCACGCCGCTCGTCGAGCGGCTGCGGGAGGTCGTCGGCCGGCATCCCGGCTCCACCGAGGTGCAGGTCGACCTGGTCAACGGCCCCAGGCGCACCCTCATCTCGATCGGGCCGCAGGGGGTCACGGTCACCGCCGAGCTGCTCCGGGAGCTCACGTCGCTGCTGGGGCCGGCCGCGGTGCCCGGCGGCGGGGTGTCTGCCGGCGGTGGTTCGGCCGGTGGTGTGCCTCCCGGCGGTGGTCCGGCGGGAGGTGTGCCCGCGGGCGGCGGCACGGGTCGGGGCGCCGGCGCCGGGCCTGGCAGGATGGGATGGTGAGCATCGCCCCGATCGAGCCGATCGACCAGCCGGAGCTTCCCAAGCCGTCCCCGCCGCGGCGCCGGTCACTCGGGCTGGAGGCCCTGTTCGGCCTGATCGTCGCCGCTGTGGTGGTCGCGCTCGGCGCTCCCGTCGGCCTGCTGTGGTCGTGGATCGCGCCGAAGGTGGAGCTGGTCCAGACGCCGTATGGCCCCTATCCGATCGAAGGCGAGCCCGAGGGTTACTTCGCCGACGACGGCTGGTTCATGATCCTCGGGGCGGCGGCCGGGATCCTGATCGCGGTCGCCGCCTGGTTCATCCTGCGCCGCTACCGGGGCCCGTTCATCCTCGCCGGCCTCGTCGTCGGCTCGGCCGCGGCGGCCGCTCTCGCCGCGTGGCTCGGCAACAAGATCGGCTACGCGCACTACGTCGACCTCGCCGAGCACGCCCCTGTCGACACCCACATCTTCCGCCCCGCCAAGGTCCGCGCCGGCGAGGCCAGCCTGTGGCACGGCTTCGTCCCGTGGGTCCGTGGCTCCCTGCTCATCCAGGCACTCGTGGCCGCCGTGGTGTACACGTGCCTCGCTGGCTTCCACACGTCGCCCACCCTGACCCACGACCCGGATCCCGACGTGCCCACCGGCGACCCGTACTACATCGGCCACCCGGACGGCGCGGGCCCCTACGCCGCCCACCCGGATGGCGTTGGCCCCTACGCCGGCCACCCGGACAACGGCGGCCCCTACGCCGGTCCCGCCCATCCCGTGTTCGGGTCACTCGACCCTGCCCGGCCCGGCCCCGTCTACCCCGGTCCGGCCGCCCAGCCCGGCTTCGACCAGCCCGCCCAGCCTTGGCCCGCCCCCGCGCACCCCGGCTATTCGGATCCCGGCCACGGCCAGCCCCCGACCGGCGCCTCCTTCAGCCAACCCACCGCCGAGGGCCAGTCTCCAGCCGGCCCTCCACCGTGGCCCGCCCCGCCCACCGGCACCCAGTCCGGCACCGGGACCGCCGGCGGTCATCAGCCACACGACGATCCAGCACCGGGTCGCCTCGACCTCCGCAAGCCCGCCTCCGGCCCGCCCGGTGCGGTCGCCCCGTCCCCCGCAGGCCAGCACGACGCCGCCCCGCCTGGCGCCTCGACCCCACCCTCACCCGACCCAACCTGACCCGACCCAGCCCGACCCGGTCCGCGCCCAACCCCGAGAGCCCAACCTCGACGCTGAACCACCTCCCCGTCCTCGGGTCGCGCCCGTTCGTGGTCGCACCTGTCCTCGGTCGCGCTCGTTCTTGGTCGCCCGTCCTCGCACTCGGCCCCGTGTCGGGCGAGGCATTGTCCCCGTCCGCGGTTGTGGGAGCGGCCTCTCCCGCCGGGTCTGGCCCATGCCGGCGTTCCTCTTCGGGTGAGGCCCGAGCCTGTCCTCGTCCTTGCGCTCAGTCCGTCTTCGGGAGTGGCACCGCCTCAGGGCCGGCTCATCCTCGTCCCGTGTTGCGGGCGTGGTTTCTGCCTGGTCCAGTCCCTGGCCTTGTGCTTGGCACCGCTTCGGGGGCGGACTCGTCCCCGTTCCGTCCGTGGTCTCGGGGCGGCACTGGCTACGGTCCGACTCATCCCGTCCTTGCGCTCGGCCCTGTGCCGTCCTCGTCCTGTGTCCGGGCGGGGCTGGCGGCGTGGCGCTGCGGGGGTTAGTTCGGGCTGGAGGGGACGGCCAGGTCGGACAGGGCGACCGGGACGGCGCGGACCTGGCCGAGGAGGGCGGCCTCGCGGCGGAGGAGGGCGCGTTCGGCTTTCAGGCGGCTGGTCGTGTCGGGCTCGGCGAGCAGTGACTGCCGGTCCTCCAGGGTCAGCGACGCCGTGGCGGCGACCAGGTGGGACAGGACCGTGGGGTCGTCGGGCAGCTGCTCGCCGTCGCCGTCCTCGTCGCTGCGGACCGCCTTCAGGTACTGCTGGAACGCGGCGAGGACGCCGGCGGCCAGTTCTTCCTCGCGGTCGGGTTCGCCCTTCGGCTCGGGGAGCCATTCGATCTCGCCGGTGAGGTACGGGGCGTCGTTGCGGGCGAGGCCGAGCAGGCGGAAGCGGCGGCGGCCGACGGTCATGAGGTCGAAGCGGCCGTCGGCGAGCTCGGTCAGCTGGCGGATCTCGGCGGCGCAGCCGATCTCGTACAGGGACAGGGCCTCGCCGGCGGTGATCGACGCGTCGGTGGTCTCTCCGACCTCCCCCTCGACGCGGCCGACTTCCCAGCCGCGGCGGATCGCGATCACGCCGAACTCGCGCGGGAGGTCGGCGGGCAGCTCCGCGAGGTGCTGGACGAGCGTGCGGTAGCGGGGCTCGAACACGTGCAGGGGCAGGACCAGCCCCGGGAACAGCACGGTGCCGAGAGGGAACAGCGGCAGGAGGGTCCGCTCGGGTTCGTTCGCTTCCTCCACGGGCGAAGCCTAGCCGAGCGGACCCCTTTTTCCGCACCGTGACGGCGACTGCGAAACAGATGGACGTCGAACGGGGTAGACCGGAACGGTCCGTTCCGCTCAGGCGGTACAGTGGCGGCATGACGAACCTGTCCGGCCGACGTGTGCAGGCGGCCCGCAACGACGGCGTGATCCTCGCCGCTGCGCGCGACGTGTTCCTGGAGGACCCGAAGGCGCCGATCGCCGCCGTCGCCGAGCGGGCCGGGGTCGGGATCAGCGCCTTGTACCGGCGGTACAAGGGCAAGGACGACCTGCTCCGCACGCTGTGCCACGACGGTCTGCGCACCTTCGTCGCGGAGGCGGAGGCGGCCGCGGAGGAGCCGGACGGGTGGGCGGCGCTGGTGCGGTTCCTGCGCGGGGTCGTCGACGCGGACGTGCACTCGCTCACCGTGCATCTCGCCGGCACGTTCACCTCGACCCCCGAGATGCGCGCGGACGCGGTGCGGGCGGGCGCGCTCGCGGGTGACCTGGTGCGGCGGGCACACGAGGACGGCGGGCTGCGCCCGGACGTCGTGGTGGCGGACGTCACGCTGATCCTGGAGGCGTGCGCGGCGATCCGCGTGCCGGACCGCGACCGCACCGCCGAGCTGCGCCGCCGCCAGCTGGCCCTGCTGCTGGACGGGATGCGGCGGGACGGCGCTGACCTGCGGTCCGTGCTGCCCGGCCCGCCGCCGGACGCGGCCGAGCTGAACTGGCGCTGGGCGCAATCCCGACAGCCCGCACAGCGGGACGCGACCGAATAATTGTCGGTGGTTCCGCCTAGACTCCCAAGGGTGCTGAACCGGATCGACCTGCGCGGCTCCACCACGGATCCGCGCCGTCTGCTGCCCCGTGCCGCCCTGGATGTCTCCGTCGCCACCGAGCAGGTGCGCCCGATCGTCGAGGCGGTCCACGAGCATGGGGCGAGCGCGGTCCGTGACGCCACCCGCCGGTTCGACGGGGTGGAGCTGACCGACCTGCGGGTGCCGGCCGAGGCGATCGCCGCGGCCGAGGCCGGGCTCGACCCGGCCGTGCGCGCCGCGCTGCTCGAGTCGATCAAGCGGGCCCGCAAGGTCCACGGCGACCAGCGGCGCACCGAGGTGACGACGCTGCTGAGCACCAGCGGCACCGTCACGCAGCGGTGGGTGCCGGTCCGCCGGGTGGGGCTCTATGTGCCCGGCGGCCTCGCCGTGTACCCGTCGAGCGTGATCATGAATGTGGTGCCGGCGCAGGTCGCGGGCGTGCCGTCGATTGCGGTCACCAGCCCGCCGCAGAAGGACACCGGCCTGCCCAACGTCAACATCCTGGCGGCGTGCGCGCTGCTCGGCGTCGACGAGGTCTACGCGGTCGGCGGCGCGCAGGCGGTCGCCATGTTCGGCTATGGCGACCAGGAGGGCTGCGAGCCGGTCGACATGATCACCGGCCCGGGCAACATCTGGGTCACCGCCGCCAAGCGCATGCTCCGCGGCATCGTCGGCATCGACGCCGAGGCGGGGCCGACCGAGATCGCGATCCTGGCCGACGACACCGCCGACCCGCGGCACGTCGCGGCTGACCTGATCAGCCAGGCCGAGCACGACCCGCTGGCCGCGAGCGTGCTCGTCACGCCGTCGATGGAGCTCGTCGAGGCGGTCGAGGCGGAGGTCGCCCGGCAGGTCGCGGCGACCAAGCACCTGCAGCGGGTCACCGAGGCGCTCACCGGCACCCAGTCGGCCACGGTCATCGTCGACGACCTGGAGCAGGGGCTGAGGGTCGTCGACGCCTACGGTGCCGAGCACCTGGAGATCCAGACCCGTGACGCGCGGGCCGTCGCCGAGCGTGTCTGGAACGCGGGCGCCATCTTCGTCGGCGCCTGGTCGCCGGTGTCGCTCGGCGACTACTGCGCGGGGTCCAACCACGTGCTGCCCACCGGTGGCTGCGCCCGGCACTCGTCGGGGCTGTCGACGCAGACGTTCCTGCGCGGCGTGCAGCTCATCGAATACGGGCGCGACGCCCTCGCCGAGGTGGCCGACCACGTCGTCGCCCTGTCCGAGGCCGAGGATCTGCCGGCGCACGGCGCCGCCGTGAAGGTGAGGTTCGCACAGTGACCGGCCTGCAGGACCTGCCGCTCCGCGACGAGCTGCGCGGGCTGACGCCCTATGGCGCGCCCCAGCTCGACGTGGCCGTGCGGCTCAACACCAACGAGAACTCGTATCCGCTGCCCGACGAGGCCGTCGCGGAGATGGAGAAGGCGCTCTCCGCCGTCCTGCGCGACCTCAACCGCTACCCGGACCGCGACGCCGTCGCCCTGCGCACCGACCTCGCCGCATACCTGCGGCACGGGCTGACCTGGCGCAACGTGTGGGCGGCCAACGGGTCCAACGAGATCCAGCAGCAGCTGCTGCAGACGTTCGGCGGGCCGGGCCGCACCGCGCTCGGCTTCACCCCGTCCTATTCGATGCACCCGCTGCTCGCCGCGGGCACCGGCACCGCCTGGATCGACGGGCGGCGCGACGCCGACTTCACGCTGACCGCCGAGCACGCCGTCGCGAAGGTCCGCGAGCACCGGCCCGACGTGGTCATCCTCTGCTCGCCCAACAACCCGACCGGCACCGCGCTGCCGCTCGACGTCGTGCGGGCCGTCGCCGGGGCCGCCGACGGGATGGTGATCGTCGACGAGGCGTATGCGGAGTTCGCGCGCCCCGGCACGCCGTTCGCGCTGTCGCTGATCGAGCAGTTCCCGCGGCTGGTCGTCACCCGCACGATGAGCAAGGCGTTCGCGCTCGCCGGCGGGCGGGTCGGCTATCTCGCGGCAGGCGCGGCCGTCGTCGACGCCGTGCAGCTGGTGCGGTTGCCGTATCACCTGTCGGCGCTGACCCAGGCCGCCGCGCGGGCGGCGCTCGCGCACACCGGCGCGCTCCTGTCGACCGTCGACGCGGTCAAGGCCCAGCGCGACCGGATCGTCGAGACGCTGCGCGGCTGGGGCCTGACGGTCGCCGACAGCGACGCCAACTTCGTGCTCTTCGGCGCGCCCCGCGGCGACAGCAAGGACGTCTGGCAGGCGCTGCTCGACCGCGGCGTGCTGATCCGCGACGTCGGCGTCCCCGGCTGGCTGCGCGTCACCGCCGGCACGCCCGAGGAGACCGACGCTTTCCTGAACGCACTGGAGGAGTTGCTGTGAGTCGCACCGCCAAGATCGAGCGGGTCACCAAGGAGACCAAGGTCTCCGTGGAGCTCGACCTCGACGGCACCGGGGTCGGCGAGATCTCGACCGGCGTGGGCTTCTACGACCACATGCTCAACCAGATCGCCAAGCACGGCGGGTTCGACCTGCGGGTGCACACTGTCGGCGACCTCGAGATCGACGCGCACCACACGGTCGAGGACACCGCGCTCGCGCTCGGCGCCGCGTTCGCCGAGGCGCTGGGCGACAAGGCGGGCGTCACCCGCTATGGCAACGCGCAGGTCCCGCTCGACGAGGTCCTGGCCTCCGCCGTCGTCGACCTGTCGGGGCGGCCCTACATGGTCCACGACGAGCCGGCGAACATCGCCCCGCACATCGGCGGCAACTACCCGACCAGCCTGACCCGGCACATCTGGGAGTCGTTCGCCCACTCGGCCCGGGTCACGCTGCACGTCAGCATCCTGCGGGCGGGCCGGCACGGCGCCCAGCCCGACGCGCACCACATCGTCGAGGCCCAGTTCAAGGCGGTCGCCCGGGCGCTGCGTCAGGCGTGCGCGCTCGACCCCCGCAACGCGGGCGTGGTGCCCAGCACCAAGGGCGCCCTGTGAGCGGTGTCCTGCCCGGCCGCGCGGCGCGCGGCGCTCTGGCCGGCGTCGCCGGGAGTGGCGCTGGGCGTGGCGCCTCGGGCCGTGCCGTCGGGGATGACGCCGTCGGCGGTCGCGCCTTGGGCCGCGCCGCTGGGCGCGCCGCTCGCCGCGCCGCTGGGCGTGGTGCTTCGTTTGGGGGCGGCTGGGTGCCGGTGGGGGCCGGCCGGCTCGGCGGCTCCGGATCGGTGGCCGGCCCGTGGTGAGCATCCTGCTGCTCGGGCTCGCCGGGCTGCTGCTGGGCGGCGCGCTGTCGCTGCGGCAGCAGAGCACGTCGAAGGTGCCGTTCGTGATCACGCTGCTGCTCGCCGCCGTTGCCGCGGCCGGCGGGCTGCTCTGGCTGTAAGGGGGACGGCATGAAGAAGGTGGTCATCCTCGACTACGGCTCCGGCAACCTGCGCTCCGCCGAGCGGGCCGTCGCCAGGGTCGGCGCCGAGGTCGAGGTCACGTCCGACCTGGGCAAGGCGGCCCGGGCCGACGGGCTCGTCGTGCCGGGCGTCGGGGCGTATGCGGCCTGCATGGCCGGCATCGACGAGCTCGGCGCCGGCCCGACGATCGCCGAGCGGGTCCGCGTCGGCGCGCCGGTGCTCGGCATCTGCGTCGGCATGCAGGTGCTGTTCGAGGAGGGCGAGGAGCACGGCGTCGTCACCAAAGGCCTCGGCCTCGCGCCCGGCACGGTGACCGGGCTGCGCGCCCCGGTCGTGCCCCACATGGGGTGGAACACGGTGACCTGGCCCGCCGGCACGGTCCTCGGCGCCGGTCTGCCCGCCGACACCCGGTTCTACTTCGTGCACTCCTACGCGCCCACACCCGTGGAGGCCCAGCGGGCCGCGGGCATCGAGGTCGCGACCACGGTGCACGGCGAGCCGTTCGTCGCCGCGTTCGAGTCGGAGGTACTGCGAGCCACCCAGTTCCACCCGGAGAAGTCCGGCGACGCGGGGGCGACGCTGCTGTCCAACTGGCTCGGCAGCCTTGTCTAAGGAACGCGCCCGGCGGCGTGCGGTGCTGGAGGCCGAGCGGGCCGAGCGCCTGCTCAAGGCCGAGCGCCGCCGCCGCCGGCGGATCGCCGCCCGGCGGCTGGTGCCGAAGGTCAAGATCGGCCGGACCGGTAAGCTTTTCGCACGTCGTTCCCGTGGCCAGCGCTCCGTCATCATCTTGCTCGTCCTGGTGGCACTCACGTTCATCTGGCTGCTCGTCGACACCGTCGCGGCCCGGATCGGCCTCAGTGCCCTCGTCATCGTCGCCACCCCGGCGCTCACCGTGCTCGTTCTGGACCGAAGGATCTAACCCATGGCCCTGCAGCTCCTGCCCGCAGTCGACGTCGCCGACGGCCAGGCGGTCCGTCTCGTCCAGGGCGCCGCCGGCAGCGAAACCACCTACGGCGACCCGCTCGAGGCCGCCCTCGCCTGGCAGCGGCAGGGTGCCGAGTGGATCCACCTGGTCGACCTCGACGCTGCGTTCGGCCGGGGCTCCAACGCCGAGCTCCTCGCCGACGTCGTCCGCCGCCTCGACGTGCAGGTCGAGCTCTCCGGCGGCATCCGCGACGAGGCCTCGCTGCGGGCGGCCCTGTCGACCGGCGCGACCCGGGTCAACCTCGGCACCGCCGCCCTGGAGAACCCCGACTGGTGCGACCACGTCTGCGCCACGTATGGCGAGCAGGTCGCGGTCGGGCTCGACGTCCGCGGCCACCAGCTCGCCGCGCGCGGCTGGACCAAGGAGGGCGGCGACCTGTTCGAGGTGCTCGACCGCCTGGAGCGCGCCGGCTGCGCCCGTTACGTCGTCACCGACGTCATGCGCGACGGCACCCTCACCGGGCCCAACCTGACCCTCCTGCTGGAGGTCACCGGGCGCACCAAGAAGCCGGTCATCGCCAGCGGCGGCGTCTCCAAGCTCGACGACCTGCGCCAGCTCGCCGCCCTCGAACCCGCCGGCGTCGAGGGCGTCATCGTCGGCAAGGCCCTGTACGCGGGCGCCTTCGACGTCACCGACGCCCTCCAGGTCCTGGCCGAGCAGCCGGCATGACCGTCGCGGTGCGGGTCATCCCGTGTCTTGACGTCGACGCGGGCCGGGTGGTCAAGGGCGTCAACTTCGTCAACCTCCGCGACGCCGGCGACCCGGTGGAGCTCGGCGCCGCGTACGACGCCGCGGGCGCCGACGAGCTGGTGTTCCTCGACGTGACGGCCTCGTCCGACGGGCGCTCCACGATGCTCGACGTGGTCCGCCGGACCGCGGAGACGGTGTTCATCCCGCTCACCGTCGGCGGTGGCGTCCGCGCCGTCTCCGACGTCGACACCCTCCTGCGCGCCGGGGCGGACAAGGTCGGGGTCAACACGGCCGCGATCGCCCGGCCGGAGCTGATCGCCGAGATCGCCGAACGGTTCGGCAACCAGGTGCTGACGCTGTCGCTGGACGTGCGCCGGGCCGCCGGCCAGCCGAGCGGCTTCGAGGTGACCACCCACGGCGGCCGCCGCGGCGCGGGCCTCGACGCCGTCGAGTGGGCCGCCCGGGTCGCCGAGCTCGGCGCGGGTGAGATCCTGCTCAACTCCATGGACGCCGACGGCACCAAGGACGGCTTCGACCTGGAGCTCATCAAGGCCGTCCGCGAGGTCGTGACGATCCCGGTCATCGCCAGCGGCGGCGCGGGTGCCCTGGAGCACTTCGCCCCGGCGGTGGCGGCCGGCGCCGACGCGGTCCTCGCCGCCAGCGTCTTCCACTTCGGCGACCTCTCCATCGGCGACGTCAAGACCACCCTCCGGGACGCCGGCCACCCCGTCCGCTGACGACCGTCCGGGTTGCCCGCCCGCCCGATCAGCGGCCCGGCGGGCGGGTGGTCACGGCTTGCCGTGATCCGGTCCGTTTGTGCTGATGGCTGCACGAAGCCTTCCGGAAGCGGCCCCGGCGGACAGCGTGGGGGACCGGCCGTTGCGGGGCGGTTGCCGGCCGGGCCGGTTGGGCGCGGCGGTTGCTGTAAGGCCGTTGAATGCAGTGGGTCTGCTCTACGCGGTGGGCGGGTGGCTGTCGACCGTGGTCCATGGTGGCGTGGGGTCGTTACCTCGCTATGGGGCGGTCTGCTCGTGAGGGGGCCCGAGGGACGTCGTGCGATCTCCGGTTCTGGGGGGTCAGCCTGTAGATCGCACAGCGTCTTGGTGGTGGGGGTCAGTCGCCGCGTTTGCCGGTGGTGACGGCGATGCCGACGAGCCAGCCGACGAAGAGGCCGTAGCCGGCGGCGGCCGCGGCGGCGTTGAAGGCGCCGAGCAGGGTCGGGTCGGCGAGCAGGAAGTCGGTGGCGAAGCCGGCGAGGGCGGCGCCGAAGATCAGCGATGCCCAGCCGAGGATGAAGGCGCCGCCGCCGGTGACGATGGAGCGCCCGGCGATGGCCAGGATGAGGGAGGTGAAGAGGATGAGGAGGAGGGCCTTCAGGTCGTTCGCGAGCAGCTCGCGGGCGGCCTTGCCGGAGTCGTCGTGGGGGACGAGCCACCAGCGGGGCCAGGTGAGCAGATGCAGGAACCAGCCCCACACGGTGTTGGTGTCCGCGTGCCGGTCGGCCCATTCCGAGAAGATCTGGTTACCGAAGAGCAGGACGAGGAGCAGCGTCGCCAGGACGCCTGCGCCGGTGGCTGTGCGGGTGCGTCCGAAGATGGCCATGGCATCAATGTAAGGGGTGCCGGGGAAACCCGCAGAAATGAATGAGTGAGTGAGCGTTTAACCCGGAATTGCCCCGATGACCTGCGGTTATACGACGTGAATGCCGTGGTCGGCGGGCCAGTGGTCGCGGTGTGACCAGGCATCGCGCAGCGCGGCGACGGTCGCGGAGATCGCGGGACGGCCGCCGGCGGCGACCCGCCAGGCGACGCTGACGCGGCGGGCTGCCTCGGGGGTGATGGGGCGCGCGACGACGCCCGGCGGGAGGGTGCTGCGGGCCAGCCGGGGGATGAACGCGACGCCGAGCCGCTCGGCGACGAACGTCAGCTGCGTCTCGAACTCGTTGACGAGGATCGTGGGACGGGCGCCGGGCAGCATCCGTTGCAGCCACTCGTGGCAGACGGTGCCGGGCTTGGAGGCGATCCACCGCTCGCCGCGCAGCGCGTCGAGGCCGACCGGGCCGGACGAGCCGGCGAGGGGGTGGTCGACGGGCAGGATGAGGTCGCCGACGTCGAGGCCGAGCTCCACGCTCGCGACCCCGGTCGGGTACGTCGCCGGCATGTCGAGCCATTCGTCGATGAGCGCGACGTCGACGGTGCCGCGCAGGATCCCGTCGAAGCTCGACTCGCGGTCGCCCTCCTGCAGGGTCGGCTCCAGCAGCGGATGGTCGACGGCGAGGCTGCGCAGGGCGTGCGGCAGCAGCCCGCGGCACGCGGTCGGGAACGAGGCGATGCTCAGGTGCCCGGACACCGTCTCCCGGTGGGCGGCGAGCGCGGCCTCGGCCTCTTCGACGACGGCGAGGATCCGGCCGGCGTGCTCGACCAGGACCCGACCGGCCTCGGTGAGCCGCAGCCGCCGGCCGTCCTTCTCCACCAGTGTGCTTCCGGTCTCCCGTTCGAGCTTGGCGAGGTGCTGGGAGATCGCCGACGGGGTGCAGTGCAGAGCGCCTGCGGCGGCCGTGACCGTGCCGAACACGGCGACGGCCCGCAGCGCCTGAAGCCTCGGCAGATCAAGCATGAAGCGATGCTACAACAATCGTGAAGAACCTTTCGATGGTGCTTCACGATTGTACGGGATGACGATCGAACCCATGAAGCATCGTGACGTCGCGCTGGCGATCCTGGTCTCGGCGATCTGGGGCGTGAACTTCGTGGTCATCCACGTCGGGCTGGACAGCATGTCGCCGCTGCTGTTCTGCGCGCTGCGGTTCGGGGCGGCGGCGCTGCCGGCGGTGCTGCTGGTCGGGCGGCCGAAGGTGCCGTGGCGGTGGGTGGTCGCGACCGGGGTGGCGCTCGGCGTCGTGAAGTTCTCGCTGCTCTTCGCCGGGATGGCGGCGGGGCTGCCGTCGGGGCTGTCCGCGCTCGTCCTGCAGAGCCAGGTGGTCTTCACCCTGGTCTTCGCGATGGTACTGCTGGGCGACCGGCCGGGCCGGCGTCGCTTCGCCGGGGTGGCGCTGTCGGGGGCGGGGATCGTGCTGATCGCCTCGCAGCTCGGCCTGGACCGGCCGGTCGGCGCGTTCCTGCTGGTCGTGGCCGCGGGCGCGGCGTGGGGCCTGGCGAACATCGCGATGCGCAAGGCGCAGGCCGCCGACATGCTGAACTTCATGGTGTGGGTCAGCGCGGTCGCGACCCCGCCGCTGGTCGTGCTGACCCTCGCCGTCGACGGGCCGTCCGCGGTCTGGCACAGCCTGCGCGGCCTGGACCTGACCGCGCTCGGCGCGATCGCGTACATCGCCTACCTCAGCACGCTGTTCGGCTTCGGCGTGTGGGGCAGGCTGATCGCCCGCTACGACGCGGCGACGGTGGCCCCGTTCGCGGCCCTGGCCCCGGTGTTCGCGCTGCTGTCGTCGGCGCTCCTGCTGGGCGAGCGCCTGCACTGGTACGACGCCGCCGGCGGCGCCGCCATCCTCGGCGGGGTGCTGCTCGGCGCGGTGCGCGTCAGGCGGGAGCCGCCGCCGGAGCCGGCAGCGGGCGCGGGTCGCGCATCGCGAACAGCGGCAGGAACAGCTGCGTGAGCGGGCCGATGCCGAACGCGTACAGGACGGTGGCGACGCCGACCGAGCCGCCGAGCAGGAAGCCCGCGGCGAGCACGGTCACCTCGATCGACGTGCGCGCGACCCGGATCGACAGCCAGGAGTACCGCGCGGCGAGGCCGGTCATGAGCCCGTCGCGCGGGCCGGGCCCCATGCGGGCACCGAGGTAGAGCGCCGTCGCCACCCCGTTGAGCACCACGCCGGCGACCATCAGCGCGCCCCGCAGCCACCACGCGCCGGCGTCCGGCACGACCCGCAGGGTCAGGTCGGCGGTGACGCCGATGACCACCACGTTGCTGACGGTGCCCAGGCCCGGCCGCAGGCGCAGCGGGATCCACAGCAGCAGCACGAGCGCGCCGACCGCGCAGACCACGGTGCCCAGGCTCAGCCCGGTGCGCTTCGAGATGCCCTGCTGGAACACGTCCCACGGGTCGAGCCCCAGATGGGCCCGCACCAGGAAGGCGATGCTCACCCCGTACACCAGCAGACCAAGCTGCAGCTGCACGAAGCGGCGCGTGAAGCGGTGGCGCAGCGGGATGGGATTGGTCTTGCCTGGGGCGTCCATGCGTGCCACCCTAGGGCCAATCCGACACGTGCAAAGAGCCAATTGAGGGGGACTGGCCTTGTCAGCGATCGTCCGGGGCGCGCAACTGGCCCGCATGCTCAACGCCTGGCAGGTCGCCGTCGGTGTGCGCGGGCCCGCCGGCCGCCGCCCCGAGTACGTCGTGCTCGCCAGCGCGGTCCGTGGCCTGCTCATCGACGGGCGGCTGGCGCTCGGTGTCCGGCTGCCCGCGGAGCGTGAGCTCGCTGCGGCGCTCGGCATCAGCCGGACCACCGTCACCGCCGCCTACCGTGAGCTGCGCGACAGCGGCCACCTCAGCAGCCGCCGCGGCGCCGGCAGCTGGACGGCGCTGCCCGCCGGCCACCGCGTCGGCACGTCCGGGCTGTGGACGCCGAGCGACGACGCCGACCTCATCGACCTCGGCTGCGCGGCGATGCCCGCCCCGGCGGAGCTCAACGAGGCGGCCACCGAGGCGATCGCCGAGCTCGGGCCCTACACGCTCGGCGCCGGCTACCAGCCGATGGGGCTGCCGGTGCTGCGCGAGGCGATCGCCCAGTGCTACACGGAGCGCGGCCTGCCGACCGACCCCGACCAGGTCATGGTCACCGGCGGCGTCCAGCAGGCGCTCGACCTGCTGCTGCGGCTGCTGGTCGCGCCCGGGCAGCGGGCCCTGGTCGAGACGCCGACGTACCCGAACGCGTTGAGCGCGTTCACCGCCAGCCGCGCCCGGATCAGCGCCTACGCGATCGGGCCAGACGGCTGGGACGAGGACCTGCTGCTGTCGACGGTCAGGGCGGCGCAGGCGCGGGTCGCGTACCTGATCCCCGACTTCCACAACCCGACCGGCCACCTCATGCAGACGTCGCTGCGGGAGCGGCTGCCGTCCGCCGCGCACGCCGCCGGCACCGATCTCATCATCGACGAGTCGTTCGTGGATCTCGCGCTGGACCCTGCTTTCGCGGACGGCGCGCTGCCGCCATCGGTGGCCGCGTTCGACCGCAGCGCGCGGGTGCTGACGATCGGCGGGATGAGCAAGCCGTACTGGGGCGGCCTGCGCATCGGGTGGGTCCGCGGGGCGGCGCCGCTGATCGCGCGGCTGGCCGCGGCCCGGGTCGGGGTCGACATGGCGTCGCCGGTGCTCGACCAGCTCGTCGCCGTCCAGCTGCTGCGCCGCCGGTCGGAGATCGTGTCGGCCCGCCGCCGGCAGCTGCTCGCCCGCCGGGACACCCTGGCCGCGGCGCTGCGCGCCGAGCTGCCGGAGTGGCGGTTCGTCCTGCCGGGCGGCGGGATGGTGCTGTGGGTCGAGCTCGACGCGCCGGTCTCCAGCGCCCTGGCGCGGGCGGCCGAGGAGCTCGGGGTGCGGGTCGCGCCGGGGCCGCGCTTCGGTGCGGACGGCACCATGGAGCGGTTCATGCGGCTGCCGTACACGCTGCCGGAGGCTGATCTTGTCGAAGCGGTCCGCAGGCTGGCGGCGGCGCGCGCCGACCTGGACCGCCCCCGCCGGCACACCTGGTCCACCCCGGTCGTGGTCGCCTGACCCGCTTTCCGTGATCCGGAAGAGTTTTGGTTGCTCTGGCGACAAGAAGTCTTCCGAATCATGTGGATCGCGCGTTGGGCGGCTGTCTGGTCGGGCTGGGGCTGCTTGCTGGCCCGTTTTCCGTGATCCGGAAGAGTTTGTGCTGCCCTGACGACATGAAGTCTTCCGGATCACGTGGGGCGCGCGGACGGGGGTCTGTCGCGGCTGGGCTGCTCGGTGCCGGGCCCGCTTTCCGTGATCCGGAAGAGTTTTCGCTGCTCTGGCGACAATAAGTCTTCCGGATCATGTGGGGATCGCGAGTTGGGCGTCTGCCTGGCTGGGCTGGGCGGTGCCGGGGCTGTTTCCGTGATCCGGAAGAGTTTTGGTTGCTCTGGCGACGAAAAGTCTTCCGGATCATGAGGAGGGCGGGTGGGGTGTCGCGGCCGGGACGGTCGCGGCGTGGCATGGCGGGCGGGGCGTGGAGGCGACCCGGCCGGCGCCGCGGTCTGCGCAACTACACGCGGACGGGCAGGGAGGCCCCCAGGGCCCGACCGGAGGCTGACGGGAGTGTCCTGTGTCAAGCCATCTCGGTTTGATCGTGTTGTAGGAGGGTTTGGAGGGCGTTGTGGCGGGCTGGGTCGTAGGCGGTGCCGGTGGTCCAGAGCTTCCAGATGACGCCGAGCCAGGCTCGGGCGAGGATTCTGACGGCGTGTGGGTGGCGGTGGCCGCGGGCTCTGGCCTGCTGGTAGAGGTGCTGCGCCCAAGGGTTGGCGCGGCGGGAGTCGGCGGCGAAGTCGCAGACCCCCGCCGCGGAGTTCCTTGTCCACCGCCCACCGGAACGCGACCACACGGACCTGACCGGACTGGCGGGTCGACGGGGTGACACCGGCCAGGCCGGCGAGGGCGGCAGCGGTCGGGAACCGGCCGCGGGCATCGCCGATCTCAGCCAGGAGCCGCGCGGCGCGGACAGTCCCGGACCGGGGCAACGACGTGAACACATGCCGGTCAGGGTGCGCTGCCAGAGCATCAGCAAGCTGCTCCTCCAGCTCGGAGATCTGCTCGACGATCGCGGTGAGCGCGGCAAGGTAGGCGCGGGTCACCCCGGCAAGGGCCCGGCCGTGCCCGCCGACCGGCCCACGGGTCGCGGCCCGCAGCCGCTGGTGCATCCGCTGCGGGTCGCTGCGGTGTGAGTTGTGCACATGCAACCACCCGGCCAGATCCTCAACGGTGAGCCGGTCCACCGCGTCCTGAATGGAGAACTGCGCGATGAACGCCCGGCTGACCGGACCATCGATCGCGTGGAACAGCCCGACCATGCCGGGCAGCACGGTCTGCAGATGCGCCCGCAGCTGGTTGGCGACCGCGACCCGATGCCCGACCAGATCCTTACGGGCCCGACTCAACGCCCGCAACACCAGCGTGGCCGGACTGTCCGGCTGCAGCGCGGTGAGCCGCCGCCGGTCGGTGCGGACCGTGTCAGCCAGCACATAGGCATCGAACCGGTCGTCCTTGTTCCCGGCCGACCCGTACCGCCGCCGCAAACTCTTGATCTGCGCCGGCGCGATCACGAACACCGAAACACCCGCAGCCAGCAGGACATCCACCACCGGACCGTCCGGCCGCTCGATCCCCACCCCGGCCACCTCGAACCGGGCCAGCAACCCCACCAACCGGGCCAACCCCGCCCGCGTATGCGCCACCGTCACCCGCTCAACCGGCTCACCATCAGCATCGATCACACACACCGCATGATCGTCCCGCGCCCAGTCGACACCAACCGCCACCAGCCGCCGGGCCGCCACCATCCGCCACACTCATAAGGCTCCTCCGCTGCTCAACTCAGCTGGGGAAGCACCTGGTGGTTCGGGACATCACTGCCGGACGCTCATTGACGGGCGCTCAACGGCGCAGTAGCCCTGCTGCCAGTCGGGACGCCCCGGACCGCCAGACCCCGCAACCACTCCCGCGGACCCTCAACAAGGGGGCTGCAACGGATGGCGGTGACCTGACGGCCCAGGTGCTACCCGACCCACCAAGACCGGGCAACACCATCGTTCACCCAATGAGCAATGGACCTTCGCACGGCGGACCGGAGCCATGAACTTGTTCTTGCTCTTCGGGGGTGCAAAGCGTCATGGCCTCCGGGATGGCGGTTCCCGGAGGCCATGACACTGTGGGGTGTGATCAGAGTTCGGCGAGCGACCCCGCGTACATGCGGTCGATGTCCGAGGCGAAGGACTTCTCGACCACGCGGCGCTTGACCTTGAGCGACGGTGTGAGCTCACCATCCTCGATGGACAGGTCGCGGCTGAGGATGGAGAACTTCTTCACCGTCTCCCAGCGGTTGAGCTTGGTGTTGAGCTCCTTGACGTAGCCCTCGATCAGGGCGTTCGCCTCGGGTGACGCGGCGATCTCGTCGTAGGACTTCCCGGCGAGGGGGGTGCCGTCGGCCCAGCCCTTGATGGCGTCCGGGTCGAGGGTGACGAGCATCGTGACGTAGTTGCGGGCCTGGCCGACCACGACGCACTGCGAGGTGTACGGGCAGACCGACTTGAACAGGCCCTCGATGTGGCTCGGCGCGACGTACTTGCCGCCGGAGGTCTTGATGAGGTCCTTCTTGCGGTCGGTGATGCGCAGGTAGCCGTCGGCGTCGAACTCGCCGATGTCGCCGGTGCGGAACCAGCCGTCCTCGGTGAACGACGCGGCGGTCTCGTCGGGCAGGTTGTGGTAGCCGCGCATGATCGGGGTGCCCTTGAGCAGGATCTCGCCGTCGGTGTCGAGCTTCGCCTCCAGGTCGCCCAGAGCCGTGCCGACGGTGCCGATGCGGGGGGTCGCCTCGCGGTTGACGAACGAGCCGGCGCTGGTCTCGGTCAGGCCGTAGCCCTCCAGGATCGGCAGGCCGGCGGCGAAGAAGAACTCGCCGATCTCCTTCGACAGCGGGGCGGAGCCGGACACCATGGCGCGCATCTTGCCGCCGAGGCGGGCGCGGAGCTTGCTGAACACCAGCTTGTCGGCGATGCCGTGCTGGACCTTGAGCATGCCGCCCGGGGTGCGGCCGGCGAGGCGCTCGGCGGAGGCATGCTTGCCGACCTTCACCGCCCAGGTGAAGATCTTCCACTTGGCGCCGCCGTCGGCCTGGGCGCCGGTGACGACCCGGTTGTAGACCTTCTCGAAGACGCGGGGGGCGGCGCACATGAGCGTCGGCTGGATCTTGCCGAGGTTGTCGATGAGCTTGTCGACGCGGCCGTCGACGTACGTGGGGAGCCCCACGTACACGATCCCGCAGAGCAGCGTCTTGCCGAACGAGTGCGACAGCGGCAGCCACAGGTACTGCAGGTCGTCGGCGGTCAGCAGGCCCATGTCGACCTGCGTGTAGCCCTGCCAGACCCAGCCGGCGTGCATCAGCTCGACGCCCTTGGGGCGGCCGGTCGTGCCCGACGTGTAGATGAGGGTGGCGAGCTGGTCGCCGGTGATGCCGGCGACGATGCGGGTGATCAGCTCGGGGTCCTGGTCGAGCGCCTCGCGCCCGGCGGCCTCCAGCTGCGCCAGGGACAGGGTCTTGCGCTGCTCGCCGCCGCTGGGGACGCCGTCGAGGAGCACGACCGCGACCAGGTCGGGCAGGTCGGCGCCGTCGAGCTTGGCGGCCTGCGCCGGGTTCTCGGCGAAGAGGACCTTCGAGCCGGAGTCGGCGACGATGTAGACGGCGTCCTCGGGCTCGGTGGTCGGGTAGACCGTCGTGGTCGCCGCGCCGGCGAGCATGATGCCGAGGTCGGCGAGGATCCAGTCGAGGCGGGTGTTGGCCAGGATGCCGACGCGGTCCTCGGGGCGCACGCCGAGCGTGGTGAGGCCGGCGCCGATCGCGCGGGCGTGCTCGTCGACCTCGCGCCAGGTGAGCCAGACGGGGTCGCCGGCGTCGTCGGCCGCGGGCTTGCCGAACGCGCGCTTGTCGGGGGTCTCGGCCACACGGTGCAGGAACATGTCCGGGATCGAGCGGTAGGGCAGTTCGAGCCGCTGGGTCTGGGTCATGCGGGGCGCCTCCGGGCTGGCGTGGACGTAACGGTGACTGGCATCACGTCCCGTCGGTTACTGGAGGGTAAAGGGTCCGTCGTGTTACCGGCTAGACCCGAAACCGAAACGTAGTGGAACGGCGAATCCTGTTGCCTGGGGCCAGATTCGAGACTCAGAGTCCCAGTCGCGCCGTTCTGAGCCGCTCGGCCGTCGCATCGGGGCCGGTGACGGTCACGTCGGCGTGACCCTGGCGGCCGGTGAAGAACAGGAGCAGCTCCGAGGGCTTCCCCCGCACCATCAGCGTTTCTCCGCCTGTACCGACGGTGAAGGGCTCGGCGTCCGCCGGCTGCACGGTGATCGCGGCGGGGAACCGCCGCGCGGACAGCTTCGCGGCGCCCTTGAGCCGCTTCGCCACGGCCTGCTCGTAGGCCGCGTCCAGCGTACGCGGCATCCATCCCGGCACGGCCCGCCGCACGTCCTCGTGGTGGATGAGGAACTCGGTGATGTTGACGGCCTCCTCGGCGAAGGCGGGCCTGACCCAGAGCGCGGGCCTGCGGACCTTGCCGACCAGCCGCTCGTAGTCGCCCGCGGCGAGCCGGTCCTGGACCTTCTTCGTGTGCCCGGCGACCGGCTTCAGCAGGATGCCGGCCGCGGCGTCGGGGCGGTGCTCCCGCAGCACCAGATGCGCGGCGAGGTCACGGGTCACCCAGCCGTCACAGAGAGTCGGCGCGTCGGGACCCGCGGCCAGGAGCGTCTCGGCGAGCGCCAGGCGCTCGGCCCGCGCGAATGAAGTCATACACGTAACGCTAGTCGCGTCCCGCCGGAGCCGGTTTCTGTCGTACCCCGTCGGTAAGGTTGCAGACGGTCGGGGCGACTTACCGGCCCCACGCTACGGAGGGCGGATGTGACCAGCGGCAAGGTGCTCCTCAAGGGGCTGTGGGTGCTCGGCCGGGCCGTTCGTGACGAGCCCCACGTGTTCGCGATCTCGGTGGTCGGCAGTGTGGTGTTCAGCCTGCTGACGATCGCGACCGCGTTCGTCTCCGGGCGGGTCGTCGGCGAGATCGCGCTGCCCGCGATCGACCAGCGGCACGTCACGCTCGGCACGCTGCTGCTCGGCGGCGTCGCGATCCTCGCGGTCAGCCTCGGCAAGATCCTCGGGATCTTCGGCCGGCGGCTCGGGGCGGGGGCGATGCAGTTCCGCCTGCAGGCGCGCTACCGGCAGGCCGTCACCCGGCGCTACCTGCGGCTGCCCCTGGAGTGGCACCAGCGGCACGCGACCGGGACGCTGCTGTCCAATGCCAACGCCGACGTCGAGTCGGCGTGGTATCCGATCGCGCCGTTCCCGATGGCCGTCGGCACCGTCGTCATGCTCGTCGCCGCGATCGTCTCGCTGTTCGCCACCGACTGGGCCATGGCGCTCGTCGGGGTCGCGATCTTCCCGACGCTGCTCGGGGTCAACGTCGCCTATTCGCGCCGCATGGCGCCCCGCGTCGCGAAGTCGCAGCAGCTGCGGGCCGACGTGAGCGCGGTCGCGCACGAGAGCTTCGACGGCGCGCTCGTGGTCAAGACGATGGGCCGGGAGGCGTCGGAGACGGAGCGGTTCTCGGCGAAGACCGTCGAGCTGCGCGACGCCACGATCCAGGTCGGGCGGGTCCGGGCGATGTTCGACCCGGTGCTCGACGCGCTGCCGAGCATCGGCACCCTCGCCGTGCTCGTCGTCGGGGGCCTGCGGTTCCGCCAGGGCGCCGTCGAGGTGGCCGAGGTGGTCAGCGTCGCGTTCCTGTTCACCGTGCTCGCGTTCCCCGTCCGGGCGATCGGCTGGGTGCTCGCCGAGCTGCCCCGCAGCGTCGTCGGCTGGGAGCGGATCCGGCACGTGCTGGACGCCGAGGGCGACATGGCCTATGGCACGGCCACGCTGCCGGACGCGCACAAGCCGGCGGCGCTGCGGTTCGAGGACGTGCACTTCGCGTATGCCGACGCCGACGGCAACCGGGGCGGCGACGTGCTGAGCGGGGTCACGTTCGACGTGCCGGCGGGGCGCACGGTCGCGCTCGTCGGCTCGACCGGCTCCGGCAAGTCGACGATCGCCGCGCTCGCCGCCCGGCTGGTCGACCCGCACACCGGCACCGTCCGCGTCGACGGCGTCGACGCCCGCGACCTCAGCCAGGACGCGCTCGTCGGCACGGTCGCCCTGGTCGCCCAGGTGCCGTTCGTCTTCGACGACACCGTCCGGGGCAATGTGACGCTCGACCGGCGCACCGCCGCCGGCCACGCCGTCGACGACGAGGCGGCCTGGGCCGCGCTGCACCTCGCCCAGGCCGACGGGTTCATCCACCAGCTCGCCGACGGGCTCGACACGAAGGTCGGCGAGCGCGGCACGTCCCTGTCCGGCGGGCAGCGGCAGCGGCTCACGATCGCCCGCGCCCTGGCCGGCGCGCCGCGCCTGCTCGTCCTCGACGACGCGACCAGCGCCGTCGACCCGCGCGTCGAGGCCGCGATCCTCGCCGCGCTGCGCCGTGACGACGACCGTCAGGCGTCGATCCTCGTCGTCGCGTACCGGCGGGCGACGATCGCCCTGGCCGACGAGGTGGTCTGGCTGGAGCGGGGCAGGGTCGCCGCCCGCGGCACCCACGCCGACCTCCTCGCCACCGTCCCCGGCTACGCCGACCTGGTCACCGCATACGAGAAGGCCGAGGCCGAGAAGGAACGCGAGCACCTCTTCGACGACGAGGAGTCCGTGACCGCATGACGGTTCCCACTCCCGTCCCGCCCCGTCTGAGCGCTTCCGGCTCTGCCGTCGCCGCGGGCACCGGCCTGCCCGTGGCGTTGCGCCCGGCCGCCGGGCCCCGAGGGGGGAGCTTGCCGGCGGGGTCGGCGCGCGGCTGGGCCACCGGGTCGGCTCGGACGGACGGCCGGGCGGCTTCGGCAGGGCCGGCGTCGGAGCGCGACTCGGGCCATGGCGTTGCCGCCGCCCGCTGCCGCGTTCCTTTGGACGGAGACAGCTCCCGGTTCCTGCCGGTGCCAGCGGTCTGGTCGGGTCGGTGGGCTGGTCGTGACGGCGGGTGGCAGTCGTGCCGTGGTCGCCGTCTGAGCGTGACCGCCTTCGTGGTCGCCGCGGGAGCCGGCCCAGCCGGGGTGATGCCGACGCCCGGCGGTCGGCTGCCGGCTGGATCAGTGCCGGTGCCGGCGCCGGTGCCGCGTCGCGGTGGCCGTCTCGGCGTGGCCGCGTTCGTGGTCGGCGCAGGCGCCGACCTGGCTGTGGCGATGCCGACGTCCGGCCCGCCCAGGGCTGCGGTGTTGCCGCCGGCTGGCCGGTTGCTGCGGGGGAGCCTGCCGGGGGAGTCAGCGCGCGCCCGGGCCGCCGGGTCGCCGGTGTCGGAGCGCGGCTCGGGTCATGGTGTTGCCGCCGTTCGCCGTGTCGCTCCTCTAGATAGGGATGGCTCGCGGTTTCTGTCGGTGCCAGCGGTCTGGTCGGGTTGGTGGGCTGGTCGTGACGGCGGGTGGCAGTCGTGCCCCGGTCGAGTGTCGGCTGGACCGGTGCCGGGTCGCGGTCGCCGTCTTGGCGTGGCCGCGTTCGTGGCCGGTACAGGCGCCGACCTGGCCGTGGTGATGCCGACATCCGGCCTGTCCTGGGCCGCTGAGTTGTCGGCGGCCGGCCGGTTGCTGCGGGGGAGCTCGCCGACGGGGGCGCGGTGCTGCGTCGCCTGGTCGGTTCGGACGGGCGGGCGTGGGGCTTCAGCAGGATCGGTGCTGGGGCGGGCCCCTGGGGACGGCGTTGCCGCCGGCGGCTGTGTCGTTCCTCTGGACCGGAGCCAGGCGCGGTCCACGCCGGTGCTGGCGGCGACCGGGCCGGTTCGGTGGGTTGGCGCTGATGGCCGGTGTGGTTCAGGCCGCGGTTGGGTGCCGGGTCTCGGTTGCCGTCTCGGCGTGACCGCTCCGTGTTGCGGTGATGGCGTGCCGGCTTCGGGTCGCGGCGTCGCTGTGGCGTCAGGACCGTCTGTGGAAGGCGACGGCGGGTCGGGTCGCGAGGGCGGTTGGGGTGGGTCGGCGCGGCAGGTTGTGGGCGGCTGGGTGCGGGAGCGTGGGGACGCGACGGGCTCGAGGTCCGCTGCGGAGAGCGGTCGTGCGGTCGGGGCGGGCCCGGATCACCGGCGCGTCGACGGTGCCGCGGTCGGTGGTCGTTGGGGAAGTGCGGCCGTTTCGGGGTCTGTCCGTGGGCGTGCCGGCGGGTCGGTGCGGGGGCGTGGGGGAGGGGCTGGGATGCGTAGGGGCGGGTTCGGGTCGGGTCGGTGTTCAAGGACGGCGGAGGTGTCGGCATGACGGCGGCGACTGCTGAGGCGGCGGAGCAGGCGAAGGCCGGCGAGGCGCCGAAGGTGGGGGTGCTGCGGCGCGGGCTGAGCCTGTCGCCGGAGCTGTTCACCGGGCTGGCGGGCACGCTCGGGCTGGCGGTGCTGGCGACGGCCGGCCGGGTGGCGGTGCCGGTCGCCATCCAGCAGGGCATCGACAAGGGGCTGCGGGCGCCGGGTGGGCCCGACGTCGGGGTGCTCACCACGATCGTGGCGATCACGGCCGGGGTGCTGTTCCTGACGATGCTCAGCGCGGCGATGATGAACGTGCGGCTGTTCACGGTCACCGAGACGGCGCTGGCGGGGGTGCGCACGCGGACGTTCCGGCACATCCACGACCTGTCGATGCTGCACCAGCAGTCGGAGCGGCGCGGGGCGCTGGTCTCGCGGGTGACCGGGGACGTGGACCAGATCAGCCAGTTCCTGCAGTTCGGTGGGCTGATCTTCCTGATCAGCCTGGGGCAGCTCATCGTGACGACCGGCGTCATGATCTTCTACTCGTGGCAGCTGACGCTGGTGGTGATCCTCGCGTTCGCGCCGCTGGTGTTCGTGGTGCGGCACTTCCAGCGGCGGCTCAGCGTGCTGTACCTGGACGTGCGGGAGAGCATCGGGGCGATGCTCGGGGCGATCGCGGAGAGTGTCGTCGGGGCGTCGGTCGTGCGGGCGTACGGCGTGCAGCACCGCACCGCGGAGCGGCTCGACACGGCGATCGACCGGAGCCGGCGGGCGCAGTTCCGGGCGCAGACCAACAACGTGGTCAGCATGAGCTTCGGCGAGCTGGCGGCGGGGCTGGCGCTCGGCAGCGTCATCGTGGTCGGCACGCTGCTGGGCGTGGACGGGCAGCTCACCATCGGGCAGCTGACCGCGTTCCTGTTCCTGGCGACGCTGTTCGTGCAGCCGGTGCAGGTCGCGACCGAGGTGCTCAACGAGGCGCAGAACGCGATCGCGGGCTGGCGCCGGGTCCTGGACATCATCGAGACGTCGCCGGACGTCGCGGACCCCGGTGACAAGGGCCGGGACCTGCCCGAAGGCGCCGTCGACGTGCGGTTCGACCACGTGCACTTCGCGTACCCGGACGGGCCGGAGGTGCTGACCGACGTCGATCTGACGGTCGCCGCTCGTACCCGGGTCGCGGTCGTCGGGGAGACGGGCAGCGGCAAGACGACGTTCGCGAAGCTGCTGACGCGGCTCATGGACCCGACCACCGGCGAGGTGCTGCTGTCCGGGGTGCCGCTGACCGAGGTGCGGTTCGGCTCGCTGCGCAGACGGGTCGTCATGGTGCCGCAGGACGGGTTCCTGCTCGACGCGACGGTGGCCGACAACGTGCGGTTCGCCCGGCCCGACCTGAGCGACGTGGACCTGGAGCTGGCGTTCACCGAGCTCGGGCTGCTCGACTGGGTCGACGGGCTCAGCGACGGCCTGCAGACCGAGGTCGGCGAGCGCGGGGAGGCGCTGTCGGTCGGCGAGCGGCAGCTGGTGGCGCTGGCCCGCGCGTACGTCGCCGACCCCGACCTCCTGGTGCTCGACGAGGCCACGAGCGCCGTCGACCCGGCGACCGAGGTCCGGCTGCAGCGGACCCTCGACGCGGTCACCAGGGGACGGACGACGATCGCGATCGCGCACCGGTTGTCGACCGCGCAGAGCGCCGACGAGGTCATCGTCGTGGACAAGGGGCATGTCGTGCAGCGGGGCCCGCACGCGGAGCTCGTCGCCGATCCGGACTCGATCTACGGCCGCCTGTACGCGTCGTGGCTCGAACAGACCCGCTGACGGCGGCCACCGCGTGTCCCCGGTCGGGGGCCGCGCGTCGGGGGTGATGAACTGCGGCGGAGGACCTAGAGTTGCGGTGTGCCAGCCGGGGGGCGTCGATACGTGCCGATGCAGGTCCGGGTCGCGGTGACGGGGTTCAACGCGATCGGCGGCGTCATGTTGACCCTCGCGCTGGCGGCGCTCGGCGTGCTGCTGTCGGGGATGCAGGTCGACCCGGCCAACCAGGGCGGCACCGGCTACCTGGACTTCGTGCTGTTCTTCAACGCCGTGCTGTTCCTGTTTCCCCTCGCGGTGGTGCTGGTGTTCCTCGGTACGCGGATCAAGCGGGGCGAGCACTGGGCGTGGCTGGCGAGCCTGGTGTTCTGGGCGTTCGTCGGGGCGATGGCGCCGCTGCTGACGTGGCTGCTGCCGGCCCCGCTGCCGTTCGCGGTCGTGCCGGTCTGCTGCGCCGGCGTGCTGGTGGCGCTGCTGCTTACCCCGCAGGCGCGGTACCACTGCGCCGACGTCGACGACTAGCCGATCCGGCCTCGCGCCGCCAGGCTTTGCTGCTCCGGTGGGGTGGCGGTTTCAGCGCTTCGAGGCCGGTGCGGTGGTCGGTAGGGGTTCGGTGAGGTAGCGCTGGATGGTCGGCGCGACGCTGTACACGATCTCGTCCTGCGACATGGTCGTCATCGGCTCGATCTTCAGGATGTAGCGGACCATGACGAGGCCCGCCATCTGCGACGCGACCAGGACGGCGCGCTTCGGGGCCTCCGTCGGGTCGAGCTTGAGCTGCGCGATCACGCGGCGCAGGATCTGGCTCACCAGGAACTCGCGCAGCATCCGCGCCGACCACTCGTGCTGCATCGCGCTGCGGAACAGGGCCGCGGCGGACGAGCCGGCGGGGGAGTCCCACACGCCGAGGAACGTGCGGACGAGCCGCTCGCCGACGCCGTCGAGGTCGCCCTCGAAGACCTTGGGCACGATCTCGCCGGGGTCGATCGGCGCGTCCATCGTGGCGAGGAAGAGCTTGTCCTTCGCCCCGAAGTAGTGGTGCACCAGCGCCGGGTCGACCCCGGCGCTGGTGGCGATCTGGCGGATGGACGCCCCGTCGTAGCCACGCTCGGCGAACGCCTCGCGCGCGGCGGTCAGGATCGCCTGGCGGGTGTCCTGGTTGCCGGGGCGTCGTCCGGTGCGTGCCATGAGCCTTCTTTCCCGTTGTGCGTCTGCTTCAAGCTTTACGGGGTGCGCCGGCGCAGCGTCGCCGCCCCGAGCAAGAGTGCCACGATGACGCATCCGACGATGATGCCGAGGTCCCTCCACACGAGGCCGGTCGGTTCGGTGTGCGTGCCGAGCTCGGTGAGCGCCTGCACGGCGTACGACATGGGAAAGACATCACTGATGGCCTGCAGCCAACCGGCCATCTGGTCGCGGGGCTGCAGCAGCCCGCAGAGCAGCACCTGCGGCAGGACCACCGCCGGCATGAACTGCACCGCCTGGAACTCACTGTTGGCGAACGCGCTGACCAGCAGGCCGAGCGCCATGCCGAGCACGGAGTTGCCGACCGCGATCACGGCGACGAGCCACGCCGGCCCGAGCGTGTCGAGGCCGAGGAGGAGGTACGCCAGCGCCGACGCGATCGTCGCCTGCACCGTGGCCGCGACGGCGAACGCGATGCCGTAGCCGAGCAGGATGTCGACCTTGCCGATCGGTGTGGTCAGCAGCCGCTCGAGGGTGCCGGTGGTGCGTTCGCGGAGCATCGCCACGCTGGTCAGCAGGAACATGATCACCAGCGGGAACACGCCCAGCATGACGAGCCCGACGCGGTCGAACAGCTGGGGGTTGGTGTCGTACAGGTAGCGCAGGAGCGTGAGCAGCACCGTCGGCACGACGAGGATCAACGCGATCGTGCGCCGGTCGTGGCGGAGCTGCCGCAGGATGCGCCCGGCGGTCGCGAACGTCAGACGTGCGGACATGTCAGGCCACCTTCTCCTTCTCCGTCTCCTGCGCCTGTACGAGTCGCAGGAACGCCTCTTCCAGGTCGTCCGTGCCGGCCCGCTCGCGTACGGCGGCGGGCGACTCGTCGGCGATGAGCAGGCCCTCGCGGATCAGCAGGAGGCGGTCGCAGCGGCCCGCCTCGTCCATCACGTGGCTCGACACCAGCAGCGTCGAGCCGGCCTTCGCCAGGGCGTGGAACCGTTGCCACAGCTCGTTGCGCAGCACGGGGTCCTGGCCGACGGTGGGCTCGTCCAGCACGAGCAGCTGCGGCTTGCTCACGATCGCGCAGGCGAGCGACGCCCGGGCCCGCTGGCCGCCCGACAGGGTCCCGACGAGCTGGTTCTTGGCCTGGCCCAGCCCCACGTCGGACACGGCCTCGTCCGCCGCGGCGGCACCGAGCCCGTACAGGGAGGCGAAGTACCGCGCGTTCTCCCGGACGGTCAGGTCCGCGTAGACGCTCGGCGCCTGCGTCAGGTAGCCCACCTTGTCACGTAGCGGCTTCGACCCCGCCGGGTGCCCCAGCACCGTCACCGTCCCGCTGACGATCTTCTGCACGCCGACGACCGCCCGCATGAGCGTGGTCTTGCCGCTGCCGCTCGGTCCGAGCAGCCCCGTGACGCTCCCGCTGGGCACCGTGCAGGTGAAGTCGTGCAGCACCCGCCGCTTGCCCCGCGCGACGACGAGGTGCTCGACCTCGATCGCGTTGGCCATCTTGGATTCCTCCGGTCACTCCCTGAACTCAACGACTGATGAACTCAACGGTAGATGAAATCTTGAATGTGCGTCAAACATGAAACGGGGCGGACCGATGTGTGCGGTCCGCCCCGTTTCGCGCTTCTCGTCTACAACGCGAGCACGCGCTCCAGGAACTCCTTGTACTGCCGCAACGCCACCCGCAGCGCCTCGGTGTCGGGGTTCTTGGCCGACCGGTGCGGGTCGATCGCCAGCTGCTGCTCCTGCAACTTCTCGGCAAGCGTCTCGATGGCGTCACTCACCACCGCCGACGCCCGCGTCAGCGCCTTCACCGGGTCGTCGACGAACTTGGACTCCGCCTTGACCAGCCGCGACCGGAACTTGTCCGCCCGCTTCGGCTTCCACAACACGATCCGCTGCTCGGCGAGGTCCCCGGGCCGCAGCGGGAGGGGCCCGGCGGCCGCGTACTCGCGCTCCTCGTCGTCGTCCGCTTCCACCCCGGCCACCGGCTCGCCGTCGACCGCGTCGTCCTCAGCGTCGGCGTCGTCCTCCGCGTCGGCCTCAGCGACCGGCTCGTCGTCCGCGTCTTCGTCCTCGTCCTCCGCGTCAGCCTCCGCGACGGGCTCGTCGTCCTCGTCCTCGTCGTCCTCCGCGTCGGCGTCGGCGTCTGCGTCTGCTTCTGCGGTGGGCTCGTCGTCGCTGTCGGCTTCGTCGTCCGCGTCCGTTTCCGCGGCCGGCTCGTCGTCGCTGTCGGCTTCAGCGGCGTCATCGCCGTCCGCAGCCTCGGCCGCGATCTCCTCGACCTCGTCCGCGGCGTCTTCCGCTTCGGCGTCCTCCGCTGCTGCGGCAGGCTCAGCGTCGGCGTCGTCCTCAGCGTCAGCCTCGGCGACCGGCTCGTCGTCCGCGTCTTCGTCCTCGTCGTCCGCGTCAGCCTCCGCGACGGGCTCGTCGTCCTCGTCCTCGTCGTCCTCCGCGTCTGCTTCTGCTTCTGCGGCAGGCTCGTCGTCGCTGTCGGCTTCAGCGTCCGCCTCGGCTTCGGCGGCGGGCTCCTCGTCGGAGTTCACTTCGTCTACGGCCTCGTCCTCGGCGTCCACGGCCTCGGCGTCGGGCTCGGCAGCCTCGTCGTCGCCGTCAGCTGCCTCGTCCTCGACCGTGGCCTCGGCCTGAGGCTCGCCGGCTTCGTCTTCGTCGCTGGTGGCCTCCGCGTCAGCCTCGGCGACCTCGTCCTCGACGGTGGCCTCGGCCTCCGGCTCATCGCCAGCAGCGTCGGTCTCGTCGGCTTCGGCGGCCGGCTCGTCCTCGGTGACCGCCTCAGGCTCGGCGGCCTCCTCATCGGCAACCACCTCGTCGGCAACCGCGTCAGCGTCGTCGTCGGCTGCTGCCTCGGGGTCGTCGTCGGTCGCCTCGTCGGCTACGGCTTCCGGCTCGTCGTCGGAGTCCGACTCGGCTACGGGCTCGTCCGCTACGGCGTCGGTGGTGGTGTCGTCCTCGGCGGTCGCGTCCTCGGATGCCTCCGCCTCGCCGGCTTCGTCGTCAGCGGCCTCGGCGGCCACCTCTTCGACGGTCTCGGCCTCTTCAGAGTCGTCGTCGGCGGTGGCTTCCGCGGCGGGTTCGTCGTCGGTGGAGGTGTCCTTGGCGGAGACCTCTTCGACGGCTTCCGGCTCGTCGTCGGAGTCCGACTCGGCTGCGGGCTCGTCCGCCACGGCGTCGGTGGTGGTGTCGTCCTCAGTGGTCACGTCCTCGGACGCGTCTGCCTCGCCGGCTTCGTCGTCGGTGGCCTCTGCGGCGACTTCTTCGACCGTCTCGGCCGCGTCGTCGTCCGCGGCGGCTTCGGCTGCGACTTCCTCGACGGCTTCGGCGTCAGCGTCGGTGGTGTCGTCTTCGGCGCTGGCCTCGGCGGCGGGCTCTTCGTCGTCGGCAGCTTCGGCTGCGACTTCTTCGAGGGTCTCGGTCTCCTCGGCGTCGCCTTCGTCGGAGGAAGCCTCGGCGGCGGGCTCGTCGTCCGTGGAGGCGTCTTCGGAGGCGGCGTCGTCCACGGCCTCGGCCTCGTCGTCCACGGCCTCGGGCTCGGCGTCGGCTGCGTCGTCCTCGGCGGAGGTGGTCTCGGCGGCGGCTTCCTCGACGGTGTCGGCTTCGGCGGCGGCGTCTTCGACCGTTTCGGCCTCTTCGGTGGAGGCTTCTGCAGCCGGCTCGTCGTCGGCTTCGGCGGTGGCTTCCTCGACCGTTTCGGCCACGTCGGCTTCGGCGGCGGGTTCTTCGTCGGTGGAGGTCCCCTCGGCGGCGACCTCCTCGATGGCGTCGGCAGCGTCATCTTCGGTGCTGGCCTCGGCGTCCGCGGCCTCGGGCTCGGTGTCGGCAGTGTCTTCGTCGGAGACGGCCTCGGCGTCGACTTCCTCGACGGTCTCGGCCGCGTCGGTGTCTTCGTCGGAGGAAGCCTCGGCGGCGGGCTCGTCGTCCGTGGAGGTGTCCTCGGCGGTGACGGCGTCCACGGCCTCGGGCTCGGCGTCGGCTGCGTCGTCTTCGGCTGAGACGGCCTCGGCGGCGACTTCTTCGGTGGTGTCGGCTTCGGCTGCGACGTCTTCGACCGTTTCGGCCTCTTCGGTGGAGGCTTCGGCGGCCAGCTCGTCGTCTGCGTCCTCGTCGGCGGATGCTTCGGCGGCGAATTCTTCGACCGTCTCGGCCGCGTCATCGTCTGCGGCGGCGTCGGCGGCGACCTCCTCGATGGCTTCGGCGTCAGCGTCGGCGGCAGCCTCGGCGGCGGGCTCGTAGTCTGCGGCGGCTTCGGTGGTGACGGCGTCCACGGCCTCGGGCTCGTCGTCTTCGGCGGAGGTGGTCTCGGCGGAGACTTCCTCGACGGTGTCGGCTTCGGCGGAGACGTCTTCGACCGTTTCGGTCTCGTCGGCTTCGGCGGTGGCGTCTTCGACGGTCTCGGTCGCGTCGGCGTCGTCGGCGGCGTCCTCGGTTGTGACGGCGTCTACGGCCTCGGGGTCGGCGTCGTCCTCGGTGGAGGTGGTCTCGGCGGAGACTTCCTCGGCGGTGGCGGCTTCGGCGGTTGGCTCTTCGGCGGGGGTGGTGGAGAGGTCTTCTGGGGTGTCGGTCGCTTGGAGGTCGGCGGTCGGGGTGGACTCGGCGGCGTGTGCGTCGACCCCAGCGGCCGGCTCCTCGTCGGTGGAGGCGGGGGACTCCTCGTCGGCGGGGCCGACGATGTCGGAGATGTCGTCGGGGACGGCGACGGTGATGGCGGCGTCGTCCGCGAGCGGCGAGTCGATGGCCGGTGACTCGGCGGCGTCTGCCGGATCCGAAGCCAGGTCCGAACCCGCGTCCGAACCCGAGTCCGTAGCGGGGGCCGGGTCCGTGGCCGGGTCGGAGGTCAGGTCCGCGGGCGGGGCGGGGGCCGGGTCGGCAGCAGGGTCGGCGCCCGCGGCGGCGGCGGCCGAGACCAGGGGGACGGTGTCCTCGACGGGCTGGCGCTGCTCGGGGATGCCCGGTGGGGTTGTCACTTCAGGGGAAGGGCCGGTCTGGTTGTTGAAGTTGGGGTGCATGGGAGGTCCTCCGTCCGCTCGGTCGGAACGGGGGGAGAGGGCCACCCGTTCAGACTGCTGTGGGCTCAGCGCTGGGGTCGCGGACGCCGGGAGGCCAAACGGCGCCCGGCCCGGAGCCACCGAGCCGACGGCAGGCGGAGCCCCCGGCGAGGAGGGTCGGCCGACGGCAGGCGGGGAGGGATGAGCGACCGCCCAGACTTCCGTGCGGCGCACCGTCAAGGTACTCCGCAAACACGGCCAGCCATAGACCCCAAACTGGCGGGAGAGGGCCGTGCGGGAGAATTAGGGGGTGTCGTCGAACCTTGATCCAGAAGTTGCGGACCGTCTGCGTCGGAACGAGGCCGGGTTGGTGCCTGCGGTCGTGCAGGAGCACGGGACCGGGCAGGTGTTGATGTTGGCGTGGATGGACGACGAGGCGTTGCATCGGACGCTGACGACGGGGCGGGCGACGTACTGGTCGCGCAGCCGCAACGCGTACTGGGTGAAGGGCGAGACGTCCGGTCACGTGCAGCACGTCAGGTCGGTGGCGATCGACTGCGACGGCGACACGCTGCTGGTGACGGTCGAGCAGACCGGCGCCGCGTGCCACACGGGCAACCACACCTGCTTCTACACGGACCTGAAGGTGACGCGATGACGACCGGGATGGTGGCGCCGGACGAGGCGGCGTTCCGCGAGCTGGCGAGGACCCGGCGGGTGGTGCCGGTGACCCGGCGGCTGCTCGCCGACGGTGAGACGCCGGTCGGGGTGTACCGGAAGCTCGCCGGCGGCCCGGGGACCTTCCTGCTGGAGTCCGCGGAGCAGGGCGCCGGCTCGGCGGGGGCGGTGTGGTCGCGGTACAGCTTCATCGGCGTCCGCAGCGTCGCGACGCTGGTCGAGCGGGACGGTGACGCGCAGTGGCTGGGCGAGCCGCCGGCCAACCTGCCCACCACGGGCGACCCCACGCACGTGCTCAAGCAGACCATCGAGGCGCTCACCGGCGACGACGCCGACCTCAAGGGGCTGGACCTGCCGCCGTTGTCGGGCGGTCTCGTCGGGTTCCTGTCGTACGACGCGGTCCGGCGCTTCGAGCGGCTGCCGCAGCTCGCCGAGGACGACCTGCACCACCCCGAGCTCGGCATGATGGTGGCGACCGACCTGGTGGCGCTGGACCACTTCGAGGGCACGGCGCTGCTGATCGCCAACGCCGTCCTGCCCGGGAAGGACGCCGACGAGGCGACCGTCAGGGCCGCGTACCACCAGGCCATCGGCCGCCTGGACGCGATGACGACGGCGCTGTCCAGGCCGACGCCGCCGCTGGTGTCCACAGTGGACAAGCAGGGGCCGGGCGAGGTGGTCAGCCGGACCCCGGCGGGGGAGTACCCGAAGGCCGTCGAGGTCGCGAAGGAGGCGATCCGGGCCGGGGAGTGCTTCCAGATCGTGGTCGCGCAGCGGTTCGAGCGGGCCACCGACGCCGACCCCCTCGACGTGTACCGGGTGCTGCGCTCCACGAACCCGAGCCCCTACATGTACCTGCTGCGCTTCGAGGGCTTCGACGTCGTCGGCTCGTCGCCGGAGGTACACGTCAAGGTCGACGGGCGGCGGGCGCTGCTGCACCCGATCGCGGGCACCCGCTGGCGGGGCGCGACGCCCGAGGAGGACAACGCGCTCGCCGCGGACCTGCTCGCCGACCCGAAGGAGCGCGCCGAGCACGTCATGCTCGTCGACCTCGCCCGCAACGACCTGGGGCGGGTCTGCAAGCCGGGGACGGTCGAGGTGCCGGAGTTCATGACCGTCGAGCGGTACAGCCACGTCATGCACATCGTGTCGACCGTCGTCGGCGAGCTCAAGGACGACCGGTCAGCGTTCGACACCCTCGCCGCGACGTTCCCGGCCGGGACGCTCTCCGGGGCGCCGAAGGTCAGGGCCATGGAGATCATCGAGGAGCTCGAGCCGACCCGGCGCGGCCTGTACGGCGGCGTCGTCGGCTACTTCGGCTTCGGCGGCGACATGGACACGGCCATCGCGATCCGGACCGCGCTCATGCGGGACCGGATGGCGTACGTGCAGGCCGGCGCCGGCATCGTCGCCGACTCCGACCCGCTGTCGGAGGAGACGGAGACCCGCAACAAGGCCGCCGCCGTCCTCGCCGCGATCGCGACCGCCGAGACCCTGCGGCCGGCGCGATGACCGGTCCACAACAAAGCCCCACGACCGGTCCAGAACAAGGCCCCACGACCGGTTCAGAACAAGGCGCCACGACCGATCCAGGACAAAGCCCCATGGCCGATCCGAAACAAGGCCCGACGCACGGCCGGCGGGGGCTGGCGGTCACCACGATCGCGACCGCGGCCGCCTCGGCGGTGGTGCTGTTCGCCGCCACCCGCCACTGGGACGCGGTCATGACGCATCAGGTGTCGCCGCTGCCGCCGATGACCGAGTACCGCACGGGCAGCGAGCTGTCGCCGTGGCTGCCCGCCCTCGGCGCGGTCGGCCTCGCCGGCGCGGGCGCCCTGCTCGCGACCCGCGGCCGGCTCAGGACGATCGTCGGCGGCCTCCTCGCCCTCGCCGGCATCGGCATCGTCGGCGCGGTGACCGAGGCCCTGCAGCACCACATCGACGTGGGCTGGCCGATCGTCACGATCGTCGCGGCCCTCGTGGTCGTGGCCGCCGGTGGCGTCGCCATCCGCAGCAGCGACACGTGGCCGGAGATGGGTGCCCGGTACGACCGGCCCACCGCCCGTACCGCCGCGAAGACACCGCAGACGGAGCTCTGGGACGCCCTCGATCGGGGCGAGGATCCGACCGCGGACAAGTAGGGTTTCGCCTATGGCGAGCAACTCGGCGAGCAACAGCAAGGAAGTCCTCGAGGTCGCCGGGCGCGAGGTGACCGTCACCAACCCCGGCAAGGTGTACTTCCCGAAGTCGGGCCGCACGAAGCTCGACGTCGTCCGCTACTACGTCGCCGTCGCCGAAGGCGCCCTGCGCGGCGCGGGCGGCCGGCCGATGGCGTTGAAACGCTACGTCAACGGCATCGAGGGCGAGGCGTTCTTCCAGAAACGCGCGCCCGAGAAACGCCCCGACTGGATCGAGACGGCGCAGCTGCGGTACCCGTCGGGCCGCACCGCCGAGGAGGTCGTGCTGCGCGACGCGGCCCAGCTCGCCTGGGTCGTCAACCTCGGCTGCCTGGAGCTGCACACCCACTCGGTCCTCGCCGAGGACGTCGATCACCCCGACGAGCTGCGCATCGACCTGGACCCCGTGCCGGGGGTGCCGTGGTCGCAGGTGGTCGAGGTGGCGCTGGTGGCCCGCGACGTGCTGGCCGACCACGGCCTCGTCGGATGGCCGAAGACCTCCGGTTCGCGCGGGTTTCACGTGTACGCGCGGATCCACCCCAACTGGACGTTCGCCGAGGTCCGCCGGGCCGCGGAGGGCTTCGCCCGGGAGGTGGCCCGCCGGGCGCCGGAGATCGCGACCGGGGCGTGGTGGAAGGAGGAGCGGCACGGCGTGTTCGTCGACTACAACCAGAACGCGAAGGACCACACCACCGCCTCCGGCTACTCCGTCCGGCCGTCCGAGGAGGCCCGGGTCTCCACCCCGCTCACCTGGGACGAGGTGCCCGGCTGCGACCCCGCCGACTACACGATGGAGTCGGTCCAGGGCCGGCCGGACGCGTGGGCCGGGATCGAGGACGCCCGGGGCGACCTGACGCCGCTGCTGGAGCTGGCCGCCACCTTCAAGAAGGCCCCGGCGAAGAAGGGCACGGGCCGCCGCGTGCCGACCATGCCGCTGATCGAGATCGCCCGCGCCGCGACCAAGGAGGAGGCCCTCGAAGGCCTCGAACGCTGGAAGGCCCGCCACCCGGCCGTCTGGCCGCTCCTGGAGCCCGCCGACGTCCTCGTCGACTCGATGCGCGGCGTCAACAGCCTGTGGACCCGCATCCGGCTCAACCTGGTGCACGTCCCGGAGGCCGAGCGCCCGGCGCAGGAGCCCCTGGAGGTCGACTACGACCCGTTCGCGAAGTGGAAGGAGATGCAGGCCCGCGGCGAGACCCCGGCCCGCTGGCGCCGCCCCGCGGACGAGGAGCCGGCGTCCTAGATCCGCAGCAGGTGGCCGTCGCCGAGGTTGTGTCCGGCGTCGTGCTCCACCGCGCCGCCCCACAGGAGCACCATGTCGGGGCCGCCCACGACCGTCGCGGCGAAGCGCTTGCCGCCGGGCGGGTCGGGCAGGCGCAGCCACTCGCCGGCCGCCGGGTCGAGCAGGTGCCCGCCGACCGTGACCCGGCTGCCGGTGCTGAGCGCCGGGTCGATCGGCAGCGGACCGGCCGGCCGCGGCGCCGCCGGCAGTGGCCGCCACGCGCCGGTGGCGGAGGCGAGGATGCCGCCCTCGGCGTAGGCGCGGCCCCAGTTGCCGACCTGCCCGCCGTCCGCGCTGCCGGTGCCGGTCCACACGACGGCGCCGCCCGCGGTCGTCACGCTGCCGCCGAGGATCTCCGTGGTCGTGGGCGCCGCCCACGTCGTCAGCGCGGCGTCGAGCGCGGCCAGCCGCAGCAGCGACGGCTTCGTGGCGCCGGGGTCCGGCACGAGGTCCTTCGCGCCGAGCAGCAGCCGGTCGCCGGTCCACACCGCCTTGCGGTCGAAGGACGGGCCGAGCGGGTCGTCGGGCAGGACCCGCCACGCGCCGGTCGCGACGTCGAACGCCGCGTCGACGGTCGGGCCGTGCTCGTCGGTCCCGGCGATGACGACCGGCGTGCCGCCCGCGTCGAGCAGCATCCCCACGCCCGGCGGCGGGGGCAGCTTCGTCCAGCGGTCGCCGTCGCCGTCGTACGCCAGGAACGACTCCCGGGTCAGCGCGTACACCCGGCCGCCGGCGGCCACGAGCTGGTCACCCACGCCCAGCGGCACCGGCGCCGCGGCGATCGGCCGCCAGGTGCCGTCCGCCGGGTCGTACGCGGCGCCGTCGGTCAGTGCGGTCACCGCCCTGCAGGACGCGGTCGGCGGGCACGGCGTCTCCGCCGATCCGCCCACGACGACGAACCGCCGCCCGTCCCACACCCCGAGCGCGTCGTGCCGCGCCCGCAATGGTGCCGGGGCCACCGCGGTCCACGACCGGTCGGCCGCCGGTGGCTGCCCGCCCGCCGGCGCGCACCCGGCCAGTGTGACCGCGACCGCCAGCGTCGCCACGCCCCTCCGCATGCCCGCAGTATGTCGCGGGACGCCCCATGATCGTGGCCCCTACGACAGGACGATGACCTCAGGCTCCCAGGGGGTCGGCTCGTCGACCCAGCCCGCGAAGAGGACGAGCCCCGTCGGCCGGTGCTCGGCGAGGAACCCGGACGGCCGGTCGAACGTGACCTGGACCTGCTCGTGGTCCCCGGCCGGCGCGCCGCCCCCCCAGCAGCTCCAGGACGCTGACCGCGGCGGCCTGGAAGCCGAGGGCGGTGAACGTGGCGGTCGCCGTCTGCGTCCCCTGCGACACGGCGAGGGGCCACGGGCTGAGCCCGGGGAAGTGCCCGCGCGGAGCCCGAAGAGGTCGGCGTGCGCGAGGAGGTCGTGGCCGCCGCTGACGGTGAACCTCGGCACCGTCAGGTACAGGCCGGGCGGCTCCCACCCGCGCCCGACCCGGACGCGGCGGTGGCGAGGAGGTGCAGCAGCGGGTGCACGCCGGCGCCGGACAGCACCGTGCCGGCGGTGACCGTGCGGGCCCAGGCGGCGGTGAGGGCGTTCGCCCCGGGGGTCTCGGGGGTCTCGGGGGTCATGGCGTCGTGACCCAGCCGGCGACGAGGACGAGGCCGGTCGGGCGGTGCACGGCGAGGAACCCGAACGGCCGGTCGAACGTGACCGTCACCCGCAGCTTCCGGGTGGTCGGCGGGTGATAGGCGAGGGGGTACATGGCGAGGGCGGTCACCGTCGCGGCCTGGAAGCCCAGGGCGGTGAACGACGCCATGGCCTGCTGGCGGGCCGACGACACGGCCAGGTCGACGGGGCTGATCCCGGGGAACGTGCCGTCCCGCGCCGCGGTCCGCAGCCCGAACAGCCGGTCGAGGGCCAGGAGGTCGTGGTGGGCGGTGACGTCGAACGACGGCAGGGTCACCACCAGCTCGGGCTCCGGCGAGGCGGCGTCGACCTCCTGGACGGTCACCCCGGGGCCGCCGGTCGACGGGGCGGCCCGGTGCCGGCCGTCGATGGCGGTGGACAGGACCGAGCCGGGGGCGGCGGCGTCGGTACCGAGGGCGAGCACGACGTCGACGTCCCCGGTGCCCGCGACGGTGAGCAGCGTGACGCCGTCGACGCGGCGCAGCGGCTCGAGGGCGCCGGCGGCGGTGTGCTTGCGGAACAGGGCGGGCAGCGGGCGGCCGGACCAGGGGCCCGCGGCCGGGGTCATGGTCGAGTCGTCGAACGGCTGGACCCACTCGGTGACCACGGACAGCGCGGACGCGAGCACGAGCCCGGTGTCGCCGTCGACGGCGACCGGCAGCGCCGTGATCCGCCCGCCGGTCCGCTCGGCGGCCCACGCGTCGAGGCGCCGCTGGTCGGCGGCGGGGTCGCCGGACAGGCGGCTCCCCGGATCCCAGCCGGGGGTGAGCGGGAGGTCGTGCCGCGTCCAGACGCCGGCCGCGAAGCCGGGCGGCAGCGGCAGGGGCGACGGCGCGACCGCGAGCAGCTCGTCGCGAGCCGGGCCGGCGGCGACGCTCGCGAGGGTGCTGAGCAGGGGGTAGACCCCCGCGCCGGAGAAGACCGCCGGGCCGTCGGAGGCGGCCGCCCAACGCGAGGTCAGGGCGTTTGCCGCAGTGACGCTCATGCACTCAACCATACGAACGGCAACGCATTATGCCCTAGTCCATCAGGTGACGTCGGCCATACCCCCACGGGCATCCACTGACCGGGGGGCTCCTAGCATCGGACGCATGACCACCGGAGAGGGGAGCTCCTTGATCAACGCGGAATCTGGCCGTGTGCTCGACGAGATCCTCGCCGGCGTGCGCGAAGACTTGGCCATCCGCGAGGCGCAGAAGCCCCTGGACGAGATCAAGGCAGCCGCGGCGCAGGCGGCACCGCCCATCGACGCCTACGCCAAGCTGCGGGCCCCCGGTGTCGGGGTGATCGCCGAGGTCAAGCGCGCTTCGCCGTCGAAGGGGCAGCTCGCCGAGATCCCGGATCCGGCGGAGCTGGCCAAGGAGTACGCGGCGGGCGGTGCCCGCGCCGTCAGCGTGCTGACCGAGGGCCGCTGGTTCGGCGGCAGCCTCGACGACTTCGCCGCCGTGCGCGCCGCCGTCGACGTGCCGCTGCTGCGCAAGGACTTCGTCGTGTCGTCCTACCAGGTGCACGAGGCCCGGGCGTTCGGCGCCGACCTCGTCCTGCTGATCGTGGCCGCGCTGGACCAGAACACCCTGTCGGGCCTCCTCGACCGCATCGAGAGCCTGGGCATGACGGCCCTGGTCGAGGTGCACGACGAGGAGGAGACCGACCGCGCCCTGGAGGCCGGCGCGCGGGTCATCGGGATCAACGCGCGCAACCTGCGGACGCTCGAGGTCGACCGGACCGTGTTCGAGCGGATCGCGCCCGGCCTGCCCAACGACATCGTGAAGATCGCCGAGTCCGGGGTCCGCGGGCCGCACGACCTGATCCGCTACGCGTCGGCCGGCGCCGACGCGGTGCTGGTCGGCGAGGGGCTCGTCACGCAGAAGAGCCCGCGCGACGCGGTCGCCGAGCTCGTCACGGCCGGCAGCCACCCGGCGACGCCGCGGCCCGCCCGGTGAACGCGTTCCTGTCCGCCGCGGGCCTGCTGCCGGACCAGTCGGGGCACTTCGGCGAGTTCGGCGGGCGGTTCGTCCCCGAGGCGCTCATCGCCGCGCTCGACGGCCTCGACGCCGCGTACCGGCACGCCCAGGCGGACGAGGCGTTCCAGGCCGAGTTCGGCCGGCTGCTGCGCGACTACGCCAACACCCCGTCGCCGCTGTACCGCGCGGACCGGCTGTCCGCGCACGCCGGCGCCCGCGTGTTCCTCAAGCGTGAGGACCTCAACCACACCGGCGCCCACAAGGTCCGCAACGTGCTCGGCCAGGCGCTGCTGACGAAGCGGATGGGCAAGCACCGGGTCATCGCCGAGACCGGCGCCGGCCAGCACGGTGTCGCCAGCGCCACCGCCTGCGCCCTGCTCGACCTCGAGTGCATCGTGTACATGGGCGAAGAGGACACCCGCCGCCAGGCGCTCAACGTCGCCCGCATGCGGATGCTCGGCGCGACCGTCGTGCCCGTCACGACCGGCTCGAAGACGCTCAAGGACGCGATCAACGAGGCGCTGCGCGACTGGGTCACCAACGTCGACACGACCCACTACCTGCTCGGCACCGCCGCCGGCCCGCACCCGTTCCCGGCGATGGTCCGCGACTTCGTCAGCGGCATCAGCGTCGAGGCCCGCAAGCAGATCCTGGAGCAGGCGGGCCGGCTGCCCGACGCGGTCGCCGCGTGCGTCGGCGGCGGGTCCAACGCGATCGGCGCGTTCCACGCGTTCGTCCCCGACGAGGGCGTCAAGCTGTACGGCTTCGAGGCCGGCGGCGACGGCGTCGACACGGGCCGGCACGCGGCCAGCATCACCGGCGGCTCCATGGGCGTGCTGCACGGCGCCCGCACGTACCTGCTGCAGGACGAGGACGGGCAGACCGTCGAGTCGCACTCCATCTCCGCCGGCCTGGACTACCCGGCCGTCGGCCCGGAGCACGCGTACCTGCACGACACCGGCCGCGCGATCTACGAGCCGGTCACCGACGCCGAGGCGATGGCCGCGTTCAAGCTGCTGTGCCGGACCGAGGGGATCATCCCCGCGATCGAGAGCGCCCACGCGGTCGCCGGTGCGCTGCGGGTCGTCCCGAAGCTCGCCGCCGACCTCGGCCGGGAGCCGGTCGTGCTGATCTGCCTGTCCGGCCGCGGCGACAAGGACATGGACACCGCGCGCGACTTCTTCGGGGTGTGACGACAGTGAGTGTTTCCGTCGCGTTCGAGAAGGCCCGCGCGGAGGGCCGCAGCGCGCTCATCGGCTACCTGCCGGCCGGGTTCCCGACCGTGCCCGGCGCGATCGACGCCATCAAGGCGATGATCGACAACGGGGTGGACATCGTCGAGGTCGGCCTGCCGTACTCCGACCCGGTCATGGACGGCCCCGTCATCCAGCGGGCCACCGAGGCGGCCCTCGCGGGCGGCTTCCGGGTCGCCGACGGGCTGCGCACCGTCGAGGCGGTCGCCGCGGCCGGCGCGCCGATCCTCGTCATGACGTACTGGAACCTGGTCGAGCGGCACGGCGTCGACCGGTTCGCCGCGGACCTGGCCGCCGCCGGCGGCGCCGGGCTGATCACGCCCGACCTGATCCCCGACGAGTCGGCGCCGTGGCTCGCCGCGTCCGACGCGCACGGCCTGGACCGGGTCTTCCTGGTGTCGCCGTCGTCGACCGACGCCCGGATCGCGATGACCGCCGGCAAGTGCCGCGGGTTCGTCTACGCGACCAGCGTCATGGGCGTCACGGGCGCCCGCAGCAGCACCAGCAGCGCCGCTCCGGCCCTCGTCGAGCGGGTCCGCAAGGCCGACCCGTCCGTGCCGGTCGCGGTCGGTCTGGGCGTCTCCAACGGCGACCAGGCCGCGGAGGTCGGCGCGTTCGCCGACGGGGTCATCGTCGGCAGCGCCCTCGTGCGGTGCCTGCTGGACGCCGCGACCCCGGCCGACGGCGTCGCCGCCGTCGCCGCGCTGAGCGCCGACCTGGCGGAGGGCGTGCGGCGCCGCTGAGCCCGTCACGCCGGGTCGAAAGCGGTGCGCCGCTGCTGAGCCCGTCACGCCGGGCCGAAGGCGGTGCGCCGCTGTCTGAGCAGGTCACGTCGGGTCGAAAGCGGTGCGCCGCTGCTGAGCCGGTCATGTCGGGTCGAAAGCGGTGCGGCGCCGTCGCGGCGTCACGTCCGGCTGCAGGCGGGCGGCGTCGCTGAGCCGGCCCGCCCGGCCGGAGTCGCGCTGAGCGCCGGCGGCGCGCGGCGCCGGTGAGTCACTCCGCCCGACCGGAGTCGTTGAGCCGGGCGTGCGGCGATTTTTCCGTTTGGTACCTGTAGCGCTCCTGCTCTCCGCGGCGCCCGGCCTCGCCCTGGCCGTCCCGGTCACGGAACGTCCGGCGGCGACCGTCGCCGACGCCGGCTGGCGGCAGGACGGCAACGGCCCGGGCCGCAGCGGGTACCAGCCGGTGACCCCCTACCTCGGCACGCGGTCCGCCGCGCGGCTCGACACCGTGTGGACCGCGCCCGTGTCCCGCCCCGACGAGCAGGTCGGCGGCGCGGTCGTCACCGACGGCGTCCTGCTGCGCTCCTCCGGCGGCCCGACCGGCCAGATCCGCCGGCACGACGCGGTCACCGGCGTCGACCTCGGCCCGGTCGTGGACGCCCCGGACCGCAGGTTCGGCCAGCTCGCGTCGATCCCGGGCGGCACCGGCGGCGCGCTGCTGGTCGAGTCGCAGGCGATCGACGTGCCGTCCGGCGACCTCGGCGCGCGCTTCCTCACGTCGTACACCGGCCGCGGCGACAAACAGTGGGAGACGCCGCTGCCCGGTGAGGTGTCCGGCGGGTTCACCGTCGTCGGGGACCTGGTGCTGCGCGCGGCGGGCGCGACCCTGACCGCGCTGCGCCTGGACGGCGGCGCCGTCGCGTGGACCGCGCCCCTGGACGGCGAGGCGGGCCTGCACCCGCCCGTCGCGGACGCCGGCGTCGCCCTGCAGCCGTTCGAGGCGGGCACCGGCACGGGGCTGGCCGCGTTCGACCTGAGGACCGGCGCGCGGGTGTGGCGGCAGGACGTCAGCGGCCCGTGGGTGATCGCGGCCGGCGGCGTCGCCTACACCACCGGCCTCGGCGGCGTCTGCGCGGTGTCGGTCGCCGACGGCGCCCGCCGCTGGTGCGACACCACGACGTTGATCGATCCGCGGTCGGCCACGACCGACGGGCAGACCCTCATGGTCCTCGACGCGCACGGCCGCGCCGCCGGGTTCGCGGTGCGCGACGGCGTGGTCCGCTGGACCCGCGACTGGGGCATGGCCGGCGCCGAGGTCGCGACGTCCTACTGGGCGCCGGTGACCGGCGGCGGCGTGCTCTACGCGGTCGTGTACCAGTTCGCGATCCGCGACGGCGCGCCCGTGCACCGCAGCGAGCTGCTCGCCTTCGACGCCGCCGCCGGGACGGTCCTGCTGCGCCGCGAGCTGGCCTTCGACGCGCTGCACGGCGCCGAGCCGCTGCTGCTGTCCGGCGACCACGTGTACTTCGCGGCGCTCGAAAAGCTGTTCGCGCTCGGGGTACGCTGACCCCATGTACGCCGGTCGAATGATGCGCCCCGTCACGGGGTCCGTCGGCGTGCGCTGAATCCGCTCACCACTCGCCCCTTGGTCCTGGGGCGAGCCGGATCAGGTCGCCCCGTCCAGGCAGACCGGAGATCCGACATGAGCTTCTACGTCACCACCGCCATCCCGTACGTCAACGCCGCCCCGCACCTCGGGCACGCCCTGGAGCTCGTCCAGGCCGACGTCCTCGCCCGGCACCGGCGGCTGCGCGGGCAACGGGTCAGGTTCCTCACCGGCACCGACGAGAACGCATTGAAGAACGTCACGGCGGCCGCCGCCGCGGGCGTCGACGTGGCCTCGTTCGTCACCGCGAACGCCGACCGGTTCGCCGCGCTCCGGCCGGTGCTGGACCTGTCGTTCGACGACTTCATCCGTACCGCCGCCGACGCCCGCCACCGCAGAGGGGTCGAGACCCTGTGGCGGCGCACCGCCGCGAACGGCGACTTCTACCAGCGCGACTACCAGGGCCTGTACTGCCAGGGCTGCGAACAGTTCTACGAGCCGGCCGAGGGGTGCGCCGAGCACGACGCGCCCCTGGAGGTCGTCACCGAGTCCAACTGGTTCTTCCGGCTGTCGGCGTACACCGGCCGCGTCCTGGCGGCGCTGGAGTCCGGCGAGGTCCGGGTCGAGCCGGCGGCGAAACGCAACGAGGTCCTCGCGTTCGTCCGGGCCGGCCTGCAGGACATCAGCGTGTCCCGGCCCGCCGCCCGTGCCGGCGGCTGGGGCATCCCCGTGCCGGGCGACCCGTCGCAGGTCGTCTACGTCTGGTGGGACGCCCTCGCCAACTACGTCACCGCGCTCGACGACCCAGACCTCTACCGCGACTGGTGGCAGGACGCCGCCGAGCGGGTGCACGTGATCGGCAAGGGGATCGTGCGCTTCCACGCCGTGTACTGGATCGCGCTGCTGCTGTCCGCCGGGCTGCCGCTGCCGACGACGATCTTCGTCCACGAGTACCTGACGGTCGGCGGCGCCAAGCTCTCCAAGAGCGCCGGCAACGCGGTCGACCCGGGAGACCTCGCCGCCCGGTTCGGCGGGGACGCGCTGCGCTGGTGGCTGCTGCGCGAGGTGGCGCCGCTGGGGGACACCGACTTCACCGAGGAGCGGCTGCGGCAGCGGTACCACCAGGACCTCGCCAACGGGGTCGGCAACCTCGTCAACCGGACGGTGAGCCTGGTGCGGCGGTACCGGTCCGGGGTCGTCACGGGGTCCGCCGCGGACACCGGGCTGGCCTCGGCGGTGGACCGGGCCCTCGCGGGGTTCGACTTCCGGGCGGCGACCGAGGCGCTGTGCGGCGCCGTCACCGGGGGCAACCGGCTGGTCGAGACGGCCCGGCCGTGGGAGCTCGCGAAGCAGGGGCGGGACGCGGAGCTCGACGCGGTGCTCGGCGAGCTCGTGGCCGTCTGCCGGGAGGTGACCCGCGAGCTGGCGCCGTTCCTGCCGTCCGGCGCGGCCCGGCTCGCCGTGCGGCTCGGCTCCGGCGACCGGGTCGGCACCCCGGACCCGGTGTTTCCGCGGCTGGCTTAGCGCGGGGCCGTCTCGGCAGGTGTCGTGGCTGTTTTAGCGCAGGGCCGCCTCGCCAGGGTGTCGCGGATGGGGCTAGCGCAGGGCTGCTCGCCAGGTGTCGCGGATCGCCTCGGCGCCCCAGGCGTTGGGCTCGATGTGGCCGCACAGCCACAGGTCGCGGTTGGCGGGTCGGGGGTCGGGGGCGGTCACGTCGCCGGCCTTGGCGCCGTGGCCGAGGAACGCGGCGTGCAGGTCCGCGACCACCGCGCCGTGCCGGGCCGCCGCGTCGCGGATCGCGCCGTTCAGCGCCGCCAGGATCGCCAGGCCACCCGGCCACGACGGCAGCCCGGCCCAGGTCAGGTCGCCGGTGCCGTCGGTCGGGTCGTACACCGTGCTGACGATCACACGCGCCCCGGTCGCGGCGAGGGTGGGCAGCACGACCTCGAAGTTGCCGGCGATCTTGGCGAGGGCGCGCTCCGCCTCCTCGCGGTCGGCTCCCGTCCTGAACAGGGTTTCGAGGAGGTCGTTGCCGCCCATCGTCAGCGTGATCAAGGCGGGCCGGCCCTCGACCTTGTCCAGCTGGAAGCGCACGACGTCCTCGCTGGTCGCGCCGTCGCGGGCGAGCAGCGTCAGCTCGATGCCGAAGTCGTCGGCGAGCAGCGAGGCGGCACCGAGCCCGGGGCCGCCGGCGTACTCGTCGATGGACATGGAGTCGCCGAGCGCGTAGTAGGCCACGGGACCAGTACATCATCCAGGTCCCGTGAATATTTCAGCCGCCACGACCCGGCCATCACGCGGCCGCCCCGGTCGTGTCGACGGCCGCTTCTGGTGGTGCGGCAGCTGCTCTGGTGGTGCGTGCGGCTGCTCTGGTCGTGTCGACGGCCGCCCCGGTTATGTCGACTCGCTGCGCTCCCCGACATAACCGAAATGTCGGACATGTTCGCGAAGCGGACATGTCCGGGGGCCGCTCCTGTGTCTGCTCCCGTGCCCGCTCCCGTGCCCGCTCCAGGGCTTGCTCCAGGGCTTGCTCCAGGGCTTGCTCCAGTGCCTGGCTCCAGTGCCTGGCTCCGGGGGCGCCCCGTGCCTGCTTCTGTGCCTGCTCCCGTACCGGCTCCAGTGCCCTGTTCCGCGGCTTGCTCTGGGGCATGCTCCAGTGCCTGCTCCGCGGCTGCTCAGGGCTGCTCAGGGCTGCTCAGGGGTCGCTCGGGGGTCGCTCAGGCTTCGACGGCCTCGACGGCCTCGACCTCGCGTTGGATGTCGCGTTTGATCTGGCGGATCACCCCGGTGCGGCCCGCGCTCGCGTCGGCGATGGCGGTCCGCGTGGTGGCGGTCAGCGGCTCCGGCAGTGCGGCCGGGTCGTGCCAGGCCAGGCGGCTGATCCGGCCCGGTGCGTTCAGGGCCGGCCCGCCGCCGCCGTCCAGGCGGCCGCGGAACACGTGGACGAACAGATCCGGCATCGCCTCGCCGCAGCCGTCGCCCGTCACCTCGTACAGGCCGACGAGCTCGACGATCTGGGCCTCCAGGCCGGTCTCCTCGAAGATGTCGCGGACGGCGGCGTGCACCGGGCTCTCCGCCACACGGACCCGCCCTCCGGGCAGGCCCCACAGCTGGTGACCACCCGCCTGCTGGCACAGCAGCACACGGCCGGCGGCATCCTCGATGATCGCGGCGACGGCAGACGTGACTTCGTAGCTCATATTCGCACTCTAGGCGCCATAGCGGACCGTTGCGACACCTTCGCTGGTGGTGATCTTCGCCGGTCGGAGTGGCTTTCCGTCGAGCGTGGGGTGGCGAATTGGGCGAACCCAGGGCATCGCGTTTCGGCGGATCGGCGGTAGCGTGTGCACCCGTGGATGCTGCCCTTACCCCGCTGGCCGTGATCCCCAGCCCCACGCAGGGCGTCTGGGAGATCGGAACGGTGCCGCTGCGCGCCTACGCGCTGTGCATCGTGCTCGGCATCGTCGCCGCGTGCTTCATCGCCGACCGGCGGCTTCGCCACCGTGGCGCCCCGCCGTGGGTGATCCTCGACATCGCGGTGTGGGCGGTCCCCGCCGGCATCATCGGCGCCCGTCTCTACCACGTCATCACCTCGCCCGAGGCGTACTTCGGCGAGAACGGTGACCTGATCAAGGCGTTCAAGATCTGGGAGGGCGGCCTCGGCATCTGGGGCGGCATCGCGGGCGGCGCCGTCGGCGCCTACATCGCCTGCCGCCGGATGAACCTGCCCTTCGCGATGGCCGCCGACACGCTCGCCGTCGGCCTGCCCGTCGCGCAGGCGCTCGGCCGCTGGGGCAACTGGTTCAACAACGAGCTGTACGGCAAGGCGACCGACCTGCCGTGGGCGCTCAAGGTCTACACCTGGGACGCGAAGGCCGGCCACGCCCAGATGGTCAACGGCGAGCCGATGGAGCTCGGCACCTTCCACCCCACGTTCCTCTACGAGTTCCTGTGGTGCCTCGGCGTCGCCGCGGTCGTCTGGTACGTCGACAAGCGCTGGTCCCTGGGCAGAGGGCGGGCGTTCGCGCTGTACGTGGCGCTGTACTGCGCCGGCCGGTTCTGGATCGAGGCGCTGCGCATCGACGACGCCCACCACTTCCTGGGCATGCGTCTCAACAACTGGACGTCGCTCATCGTCCTCGCCGCCGCCCTCGTGTACTTCGTGCGGGTGCGCGGGCCGCAGGAGCGCGTCACGTACGACGAGAACGGCCGTATCACCCCCGTCACCGGCGAGCCTTCCGCCGAGCTCGCGCCGGCTTCGTCCGACGTCTCGGACCCGGCTGAGGGTTCGGACCCGTCGGATGCGGCTGAGTCGTCCGACGGGCCCTCGCTGGTGAAGTCGGACACGTCTGATTCGTCGGATACCGTGGGTGACGAGGAGCCGGAGGCCGACGACGCCGACGATCCGTCGGACAGCGCCTCGGACAGCGCCTCGGACAGCGCCTCAGACAGTTCGTCCGCCAGCACGTCCGGTAAGGGCTGAGGTAGCGAGCGGATGCGCACCGCTGTCGTGGTGGGCGCCGGCATCGGCGGGATCGCCGCGGCCGGCGCGCTCGCCCGGACCGGCTGGCAGGTAACCCTCCTCGAACGCGACGACCGGCTCCGCCCGGGCCGGGGCGCGCTCGTCCTGTGGCCCAACGGGGTCCGGGCGCTGCGGGGCCTCGGCCTGGCCGGGGGACTGGACGGCATCGCCACCCCCGTCCCGCCCGTCGGCATCCGCCGCCCGGACGGCCAGTGGCTCGTCCGTCCCGGCGCGGTCGCCGATGACGTCGAGTCGCCGCCGGTGGTCGTACACCGGGAAGACCTCCACGACGCGTTCATCGCGGGACTCGGCGAGCAGGTCGACATCCGCAGCGGCATCGAGGTGCAGCCCGCGAGGGTCCACCGCGAGCGGCCCGCCGTCGGCGACGGCCGGGTCACGTTCGAGGCCGACCTGATCGTCGCCGCGGACGGGGTGCAGAGCGCCGTCCGCCGCAGGCTGGCACCCACCACGTCGTTCGCGAGCGCGGGCGTCGCCGCCTGGCGGGCCGTCATTCCCTGGTACCGCGTCCCCGACCTGCCGCCGGGCCTCCCCGACCACGGCGAGACCCTCGACGCCGGCCACCGGTTCAGCCACGCCTCACTCGGCGACCGCGGCTCGTCCGGCGGCTCCACCCGCGGCGGCATCTCCTGGGTCGCCACCGTCCCCGGCGCCCTGCGCCCCGAGCCGCCCGCCGGCCAGCTCGCGCTGCTGCGCCGGTGGTTCGCCGGCTGGCACGCCCCGATCCCGCAGCTGCTCGCCGCCACCGAGCCCGACGACCTCGTCCAGGAGCCCATCGGCGAGCTGACCCCGCTGCCGGAGACGTTCGGCGTCAGGGCCGGCAGCGGCGGCTACGCCCTCATCGGCGACGCCGCCCACGCCATGCCGCACCACCTCGCCCAGGGCGCCTGTCTGGCCCTGGAGGACGTCGCCACGCTGCAGGCCGTCCTCACCGCCTCGCGGGGGGCTCTCCCGCCGGCCCTGGACGAGTACAGCCGCCTGCGCCGCCCCAGGGCGACCAGGGTCCTGCTGCAGACCCGCAAGGCGTCCGCCGTCCTGTACCCGCGGGGCGGCCTCACCAGCCGCGCTGTTGGCGCCGCCCTGGGCCGCGCCAACCCCCGCACCCTGGACAAGGCCGCCGCCGCGGCCGCCGAATGGTCAGGCCCGACCTCCGCCTGACCTCGGCCAGACGTCCTCCTGGCTTCCGTCGGCCCGCCTTCTGGCGCGTCACGGACCAGCCCTTGGGTAGGCCCTGGGTCAGTTGTGGGTTTCGCCGTGTTCGACGCAGGTGGCGGACCAGCCCTGGGGGAGGACCTGGACCTTCATCCGGCGGCGGCACTGCGGGCAGAAGCGGGGTGGCTCCAGCCGCCGTGCCGCCGCGCACGCCGGGTGCGGCGCGTCGGCGGTGAGAGGCTCCCCACAGCGGTCGCACCAGGTGGTGGTCACGGCGGTCACAGCGTTGCCGACAGGGCCTTGACCGGCATGCTCAGCTCGTCGAGCAGGGCCAGGTCCTGGTCGGCGGAGCGGCCCAGGGTCGTGAGGTAGTTGCCGACGATCACCGCGTTGACGCCGCCGAGCAGGCCGTCGCGGGTGCCGAGGTCGCCGAGGGTGATCTCGCGGCCGCCGGCGTACCGCAGCAGGGTGCGCGGCAGGGCGAGCCTGAACGCGGCGATGGCCCGCAGCGCGTCCTTCGGGTCCAGGACGGGCTGGTCGCCGAGGGGAGTGCCCGGGCGGGGGTTGAGGAAGTTGAGCGGGACCTCGTGCGGGTCGAGCTCCTGCAACTGGATCGCGAACTCGGCCCGCTGCTCCACCGTCTCGCCCAGGCCCAGGATGCCGCCGCAGCAGACCTCCATGCCGGCGTCGCGGACCATGCGCAGGGTGTCCCACCGCTCGTCCCAGGTGTGGGTGGTGACGACCTGTGGGAAATGCGACTTCGCGGTCTCGAGGTTGTGGTTGTACCGGTGGATGTCCAGAGCCGCCAGCTGGTCCACCTGCTCCTGGGTCAGCATGCCCAGCGACGCGGCGATGTTGATGTCGACGGCGGCGCGGATCGCCGCGACACCGTCGGCGAGCTGCGTCATGAGCCGCTGGTCGGGGCCGCGGACGGCGGCGACGATGCAGAACTCGGTGGCTCCGGTCGCGGCGGTCTGCTTCGCGGCCTCGACCAGCGACGGGATGTCGAGCCAGACGGCGCGGACCGGGGACGTGAACAGGCCGGACTGCGAGCAGAAGTGGCAGTCCTCGGGGCAGCCGCCGGTCTTGAGCGAGACGATGCCCTCGACCTCGACCTCCGGGCCGCACCACGTCATCCGTACCTCGTGCGCGATCGCGAGATAGTCGGGCAGCTCCTCGTCGGAGCAGCGCAGCACGGCGAGCACGCCCTCGAGGTCGAGCCCGACTCCGGTGTCCACGACAGCCTTGGCAGCATCAAGCATGCTCGTACCTTACAAAACGTTAGGGTCGGGCGGTCCGCCCGAAGGTGGTCGGCTATGTTGTGCACATCGCACAAACGGCATCGTAGAGGTTCTACAACGAGAACGGGAGGGTGCGGGAGTGCGCGACGGATCCTGGCTGTCCACGCTGGACGCTGAGGCCGCCGGTCGGCAGGCTGCCGGGCTGCGCCGGGAGCTGCGCCCGCGCGGCGCCGACGACGACGTGATCGACCTCGCCGGCAACGACTACCTCGGCCTGTCCCGGCACCCCGACGTGCTCGCCGCCGCGGCCCGGGCCCTCGCCGACTACGGGCTCGGGGCGACCGGCTCGCGGCTCGTCCGCGGCTCCACCGGCGCGCACCAGGCCCTCGAAGCGGGCCTCGCCGGGCTGCTCGGCACGCAGACCGCGCTCGTGTACTCGTCCGGGTACCTCGCCAACCTCGGCGCCATCCGCGCGCTGGTGCGGCCCGGCACGCTCGTGGTGTCGGACGCGCACAACCACGCCTCGATCGTCGACGGCTGCCGGCTCGCCTGCGCCGGAAGCGCCTCGAAGGGTGCCGCGACCGTCGTCGCGCCGCACGCCGACCCCGACGCCGTCCGGGCGCTGCTCGCGGCCTCGCCCGACCGGCCCGCCGTGGTGGTGACCGAGAGCGTGTTCTCCGTCGACGGCGACCTCGCGCCGCTCGCTGCGCTGTACACCACCTGCCAGACGCACCCCGGCGGCGCGCTGCTGCTCGTCGACGACGCGCACGCCCTCGGCGTCATCGGTCCCCGCGGTGCGGGTGGGGTCGCCGCCGCCGGCCTCTCCGGGCTGCCCGGCGTGATCGTCACCGCGACCCTGTCGAAGTCCCTCGGCGCCGCCGGCGGGGTCGTCGCCGGCCCGCGCCAGCTCGGCCGGCAGCTCGTCGACACCGGCCGCACGTTCATCTACGACACCGCCCTCCCGCCCGCCGTCGCCGCCGGCGCCCTCGCGGCCCTCGACCTCCTCGTCGGCGGCGACGACCTGCGGGCCGAGCTCGCCACCCGGGCCGCGACCGCGGTCAGCCGCCTGCGCGGCGAGGGCCTGGAGGTCTCCGACCCGTCCGGCGGGGTGATCTCCGTCGGTGCGCCGAGCGCCGACGAGGCGTTCGCGTGGGCGTCCGCCTGTCGTGAGCGGGGGGTCGCGGTAGGCTGCTTCCGCCCTCCGTCCACACCGGACGGTCGGTCGCGCCTTCGGCTCACCGTCAACGTCGGCGTGCCACCGGCGGCGTTCGAGCACGCGCTCGACATCGTCGTCAAGGAGCGCCCCTGACGGGCGGCGCGCGGCCGACCCCGCACGCTCCCGGAAGGCGCCGCGGCCACTGCTGAAGGGCGGCGGCCCGTGACCTGAGCCGCCGGCGACCGAGAGATGGTGCCGTCAACGGCGCTGTCGAACGGCGTGCCGACCGCTCTGCTGTGCTGACCGACCCGAGCGTCCCCTTCGGGACCGTGCTGACCGGCCCGTGCTGACCGATCCGAGTGTCCCTGCGGGGCGACCGACTTGAAGCGCCCTCGCGGGCGTGCTGACCAGCCGAGCCGCCCTTGGCGGGTGCGCCGGCCGAACCGCGCCACCCCGGCGCCCGTGAAGGACGTGCCTTGAGCGATCCGCGCACCGCCGACCATGACGTCTCGCCCGCTGAGGCCCTCCTGTCGGAGGCGCTGCGCTCCGAGGCGGTGCTGTCGGAGGACGTGACCCCGGCGGAGACCGAGCCCATCACCGGGGCGGTCGTCATCACCGGCACCGACACCGGCGTCGGCAAGACCATCGTCACCGCCGCCATCGCCGCCGCCGCGACCGCGGCGGGGCGGCGGGTCGCGGTCGTCAAACCCGCGCAGACCGGCACCGCCGACGGCGACGAGCCCGACGCCGCGACCGTCTCGCGGCTCGCGGAGCCCGTCACGGTGCGCACGCTCGCCAGCTTCCCCGACCCGCTCGCCCCGCTGGCCGCGGCCCGGGTCGCCGGCGACGACCCGCTGACGGCGGTGATGGCGCAGCTCGCCCTTCGTACCATCGTGGAAGAGCACGACGTCACCCTCATCGAAGGGGCCGGCGGCCTCCTCGTGCCGATGGGGGAGGGCGGCTGGACGATGCTCGACCTCGCCGCCGCGCTCGGCGCCACCGCCGTGGTCGTCGCCCGTCCCGGCCTCGGCACCCTCAACCACACGGCGCTCACACTGCAGGCCCTCGCCCACCGCGACGTCCCGGCGGTCGTGGTCCTCGGCACGTGGCCGGCGGAGCCGGAGCTCGTCCACCGGACCAACCTGCACGACCTCGACGGCGACCTGGTCGGCGCAGTCCCGGACGGGGCGGGCTCGCTCGCCCCCGCGCTGTTCCGCCGGGAGGCCGCGCACTGGCTCGCGCCGCTGCTGTACGGCCGGTTCGACCCGGTCGCGTTCCGCTCCCACAGCCGCTGACCCGACCCGGCGCCGTCCCACACGCCCCGCGGCAGCCTTCCGATGGCCTCGGCGGGCGTTGCGGGGCATCGGCGTTTCGGGGGACCGCGGCGATCGATGTTAAGGGGTACGGTCACGCCATGACCGAGATCGACCCCGGTGCCGGTGCCGCCGCCGAGCCCGGACCTGACCAGGAGCGCCGCGCCCGCGCCAGGAAGCGGCTCGACGACGCGGGCGCCAAGGTCACCGCCGAGGCCCGTACCGAGTCCCGTGAGCAGGTCCGCGACCTCATGGGCTGGTCATGAGCGACCCCGTCGGGCTGGTGCTCGACCCGTCGGCGGTGCTCGCGTACACACAGGGCGACCCGGGCGTCGCCGACCTGGTCAGCCTCGTCCTCTCCGCCGGCGGCACGGTCGTGGTGCCGGCGGTGTCGCTGGCCGAGACGCGCAGTGAGCTCGCGTACGCCGAGGAGCTCGCCCGCCTCGACACCCTCCTCAGCACGGCCACGGTCGCCCCGCTCGACGGCGGCGACGCGGTCGGCCTCGGCCGGCTCGCGTCCCGGCTCAACGGCAGCCTCGGCCTCGCCCACGCCGTCGCCGAGGCCCACCGCCACGAGGCCCGCCTGCTCACCTCCCACGGCCCCGCGGTCCGCCGCACGATCGGCGAGCTCGACGGCATCGTCGACCTCTGACCTGCGGTTCCGAACGTTTCGTGACGGGAAGCGACAGCGTGGATTCGCTCCGCAGCCATGATTTGGTGGGCAGTGTTACGGTCGACGAAGAAGGCCCGCCGGTCACCGAACCCGAGCCTGTGCCTGACAGCAGGCGCCGCCAGCGAGCAGTCCAGCCACGGACATAGGTGACCCCCCGATCGATGTGACGCCCGCCCGCCCGCGCGACGCGCGCGTTGTGTGCGAGCGCGTTGTGTGCGAGCGCGTTGTGTGCGAGCGCGTTGTGTGCGAGCGCGTTGTGTGCGATGGTCGCCTGCGTGACGCCCGCGCGTTGTGCGCTGCAGGGAGTTGCGCTACTCGGGGAGTCACCTATGTCCGTGGGGGAGTCGCGCACTGCGGCGAGGTCGGCGAGGAAGGTCTTGGACCGGACGGTCGCTCGGCCGGGCACGGACGAATGTGGCAGCTACCGTCCATCGCCCCGGTGAACTGCTGCCACAGCGCGACGTGAGTCGCGCGCTGCGAGGAGCCGCTGCGAGGAGCCGCTGCGGGGAGCCGCTGCGGGGAGCCGCGCTGCGGAGAGCCGCGCTACGGGGACAGGTGGCTTGCAGTTGCGAGGACGCTGGCGGGCAGGGTGAGGCGGAACGAGGTCTCGTCCAGGCGGACCTCGCCGCCGCAGAGGCTGGCGACGGCGCTCGCCACGCGCAGGTCGGTGGGCTTCTGCGGGTCGCTGGGGCGGGGCTGCGGCGCGGTCAGCTCGCCGTGGGCGACGATCTTCGCGTCGATCGCCGGTACGGGGTTCGCGCGCAGGGCGATCTCGATGTGGGCGCGGCTCGGAGCGGTTGTCGCGAGCCACAGGACGAGCTGGCCGACGAGGTGCCGGCAGACGAGGTCGTCGACCGCGACCTGGACCGTGGCGGGGGCGTCCGCGTGGATGCTCACCGCGCCCGCGACCGCCACCCGGCGGGCCAGGTCGACGGCGTCGCGCAGCACCGCGACCAGGTCGGTGGCGCCGGCGCGGTGGGTGGCCGTGGGGTCTTCGTCGACGGCGGCCAAGGGGAGGATGACGCCGTCGACGTAGCGCTGGAGGCGGACCGCGTTGCGGTCGATGGCGTCGAGGCAGGCGACGCCCTCGCGCAGGGCTTCCGCGGCGGGGGCGCCGGCGAGGTCGTCTCGCAGCAGCCGGGTGTACGCGAGGATCGACGTCAACGGGGTGTGCAGCTCGTGTCGCAGTCGCGCCGCGGGATCGTCGCCGGTGGAGAACACGCGCGTTCCTTTCGTCGTGCTCGGATGCCCGCGCGGCCCGAGACATCGACGCTAACCGGCGTCCGACCTGCCGGCTCTCCGACAGGCGAGCGGGTCACCCGATCGGGACGGCCGTGCGATCGGCGGCCCGCGAGGCGGGCGTCCACCGAAGCGCCGCGCTGGCGGACCGGCCACGAAGTGCCGCGACGGTGGACCGGCCGCAAAGTGCCGCGCTGGCGGACCGGCCACGAAGCGCCGCGACGGTGGACCGGCCACGAAGCGCCGCGCTGGCGGACAGGCCGCGAGGCGCCGCGAAGGCGGACCAGCCGCGAGACACCGCGACGGCGGACCGGCCGCGCAGCGCCGCATGATCCGTGCCGGGCAGGCCGGCCCCGTGCGGAGCAGGGATGCGGGTGGTCAGCCGATCGGGAGCAGGTGGGAGGTCCTGCGGGCCGAGGGCTGCTGGGTCGCGCCCGGCAGCAGGTCGGGGCGCAGCGCGGCGCGCAGGGACGCCTGGACCGTCGACGGGTCGGTGCCGGCGTCGACGATCGTGAACCGGGGAGCCTCCGGCAGCGCCCGGTACGCCTCGTCGCAGGCCGTCAGGTAGTCCAGCTCCTCGTGGTCCTTGCCCCGCGCCTCGACCCGGGCCTGGGCCACGGGTGGCGGCACCGCCAGGTAGAAGACGAGGTCGGGCTGCGGCAGGAGGCGGAAGAGCAGCCGCGCGGGCCAGAGCCTGCCCTTGCGGACGGTGATGCTGGTGTACTGGCAGTAGGTGTACCGGTCCATGACGGCCACCGTGCCGGTCAGCCGGGACAGCAGGAGCGCCCTCGTGATGACCAGGCCGCGCAGCAGCGTCTCCACCAGCAGGAAGAGCCGCACGCCGAGCAGGTCTTCGGCGTCGCGGCGGCCGAGGCGCTGGGCGAGCCGGCTGAAGAAGACCCGTCCGGCGGCGTTGCGGTGGTAGCGGGCGGGGGTGCCGCTCGCGTCGAGCCAGTCGGCGAGCCACCGGGCCTGGGTGGATTTGCCGGCGCCGTCGATACCAATCAGTGCCACTGTACGGATCACCTTCCCTACGGTAAGCCGTCGCGAGTGAAGCGCCAGTGAACCGCGCGAAGACGACCGATCAGAGAAGACGACCAACCAGAGAAGACGAAGGCGGAGGCAGATCAGGGCAGGACGACGACGCTGGTGCCGGCGGGGACCTCGTCGAGCAGCGCCTTCTGCGCGGCCGGCGGCATCCGGACGCAGCCGTTGGAGCGGCGGAAGCCGAACTCGTTGCGGTACCAGGCGTGGATGCCGGTGTGCGCGTCCGCCAGGCCCTCCGCGACGGCGCCCTTGTCGTCCGGGACGGCGCCGAGGGCGAGGACGTCGAGCCCCGCGTACACCTTGCTCGGCAGCGACGAGCGCCCCAGGACGAACGTGCGCCCCAGCGGCGTCGGGGTCTCGGGCGCGCCGATCGTGACGGTCCACGTCTGCTGGACGGCGCCGTCGCGGACCCAGGTGAGCGTGAACGCGCCGCGCCGCACGATGAGCTGGTCGTGCAGCGGCACCCTGTTCCAGCCGCCCTCGGGGAGCCAGCCGACGCTGCGGTTGAGCGACGGCAGCAGCACCGCGACCCAGCCGGACCGCCGGGCGACGATCGGCATGACCAGCGGCACGCCGCTGATGTCGGGGGTCAGGTAGGCGCGGGCGGTGCCGCCGGGCGCGTCGTAGGCGGCGAGCTTCGCCGTCGGGTGCGCCGCCTCGGTCAGCGGGACCGTCGAGGACTGGTCGGGGTCGGCGGGGAACCCGGTCGCGGCCTTCGTGTAGGTGATCGTGGGGATGCCGGCGGGGGCCGGTGCGGCGGAGGCGGGCGCGGCCGCCTGTACGGACGGCGATGCGGAGGCTGGTGCCTGCGACGACGCCGAAGGGGCGGCGGACTGAGCCGGTTTCGACGGCGAGGAGCCGCAGCCGGTGAGGCAGATCGTGAGCGCGGTCAGGGCGGCGGCGCGGCGCACGAGCATCCGTCCAACATAGCGGAGCCGCCGCTACAGGTCTGTCGGCCGGTCAGAGGAGCATCGGTCGAGCAGGTCGAGGGCGACGGGCAGGTCGTCGGCGCCGATCATGCCGAACCCCACGACGAGCCCGTCCACCGGTGCGGGCTCGAGGAAGAAGCCGGCGAGCCGCTCGACCGCCACGTCCGCGGACCGCAGCCGCGCGACGACCCCCGGCACGTCGACGTGCGGGGCGGCGAGGAGCGTCACGTGCAGGCCCGCCGACGACGGCACGAGCGTGAACCGGTCGGCGAGCACCCCGCGCGCCGCGGCGGTCACGAGGTTGTGGCGGGCGGCGTACACCCGCGTCACCGACCGCACGTGCCGCCGCAGCTGCCCGTCGTCGATGAACGAGGCGAGCGCGGCCTGCGCGGCGGGCTCGGCGTGCCAGTCGGTGAGGCGCTTCGCCGCGACGAGCGCGGGCCGCAGCGACGCGGGTGCGACCAGGAACCCGAGGCGCAGCGCGGGCAGGAGCGTCTTGGCGAACGAGCCGACGTAGACGACCCGGCCCGTCCGGTCGAGGCTCTGCAGCGGCTCCAGCACCGCGAAAGGGGGCCGGTCGGAGTAGCGGAACTCGCTGTCGTAGTCGTCCTCGACGATCGCCGCGCCGTGCCGTTCGGCCCAGCCGAGCAGCGCGGACCGCCGCGGCATCGTCATCGGGACGCCGAGCGGGTACTGGTGGGAGGGTGTGACGTACACCAGCCGCGCCGACCTCGGGAGCGCGTCGACGACCAGGCCCGACCCGTCGACGGGGACGGGCACGACGCGGGCGCCGAGCGACTCGAAGGCCTGGCGGGCGGGTGGGTAGCCGGGCTCCTCGACGGCGACGACCGTGCCCGGCTCGATCAGGACCCGCCCGACGAGGTCGAGGCCCTGCTGGGCGCCGTTGGTGACGAGCACGTCCTCCGGTGCCGCGCGCACCGACCGGGACAGCCCCACCGACCGCGCGATCGCGGCCCGCAGCGCGGGCAGGCCGGCCGGTTCGCCGTAGTCGGGTGACGCGCTGAGCGACCGGGTCAGCAGGCGCCGCCACGTGGCGAGGGGGAACAGGGCGCCGTCCGGGTGGCCGGCCCGCAGGTCGTACCGCGCCGGAGCGACGGAAGGCCGCTCGGGGAAGGCGAAGCGCGGCGACGGGCGCAGCGCGCCGACCGGGGCGCGGCGCGACCCGGACGCCGGTGGCGGCATCGCCACGAACGTGCCCGCGCCCGCCCGGCCCGCCAGGAACCCGTCGCCGACGAGGCGGTCGTAGGCGGCGGCGACCGTGTTGCGCGACACCGCCAGGTCCCGCGCCAGCTCCCGGCTCGGCGGGACCCGCTCGCCGGCGCGCAGCCGCCCGTCGAGGATCGCGTCGCGGACCTGCCGGTAGATGCGGGTCGCCTGGTCACCCCGGCCGCCGAGGGTGATGTGCAGATCCAACTTGGCCCACTCCAGGTAGTCGAAGATTGGTACTTCTACCGGGCCAAACCCGGGCCTAGCGTCGATCGTATGCTCACCGTCAAGCAAGGCGCGGCCCTGTCCGTCGGCGCCGTCCTCGGCACCGGCGTGATCGCCCTGCCCGCCCTCGGCGCCCAGGTCGCCGGCCCCGCCTCGCTCGTCGCGTGGCTCGCCCTCGTCGTGCTGTCCGCGCCCCTGGCGGCCACGTTCGCCGCGCTCGGCGCCAGATACCCGGACGCGGGCGGGGTCTCCACGTACGTCGGCGCGGCGTTCGGCCCGCGCGCCGCCGCCGTCGTCGGGTGGATCTTCTACGCCGCCGTCCCCGTCGGGTTCCTGCCCGCCGCGGGCTTCGGCGCCGCCTACGTCACCGCGGTCGTCGGCGGCGGCCACCGTACGACGCTGCTCACGGCCGGAGCCCTCATCGTCGTCGTCGCCGGGCTGAACTTCGGCGGCGTGAAGGTGTCCGGCAAGGCGCAGCTGTGGCTGGCCGGCGTCCTCGCCGCGCTGCTGCTGCTCGCCGTCGGCACCGCGCTGCCGCACGCCGACCTGGCCAACCTGCGGCCCTTCGCCCCGCACGGCTGGCTCGCGATCGGGCCCGCGATGGCCGTGCTCGTCTGGGGGTTCGCCGGCTGGGAGGCGCTCACGTCGCTCGCCGCCGACTACCGCCACCCGCGCCGCGACGTGCCCCGCGCCACCTGGATCGCCGTCGCCGTCGTCGGCGTGCTCTACCTGCTCGTCGCCGCCACCAGCCAGCTGGTCCTCGGCCCGCGCGCAGGCACCGTGGCCGCACCGCTCGCCGAGCTGCTCACCATCGGCCTCGGCCGCGATGTGAAGATCCTCACTGCGGTCGTCGCGCTGCTGCTCACCGCCGGCGCCGTCAACGCCTACTTCGCGGGCGCCGCCAAGCTCGGCGCCGCCCTCGGCCGCGACAGGGCGATGCCCGCGTGGCTCGCCAAGGGCGCGGGCGCGGGGGAGGTGCCCCGCCGGTCACTGGCCGTGGTCGCCGGGCTCGCGGGCGCGTGCCTCGCGGTCGCGGGGCCGCTGGGCGTCGGCTCGAAGCCGCTGCTGCTGGCCACGACCGCGTCGTTCGTCGTCGTGTACGTCCTGGGGACGGCGGCCGCCGTGAAGCTGCTGCCGGCCGGGAGCTGGTCCCGGCGCGTCGCGGTCGTGGCGCTGCTGTGCGTGATCGGGCTGCTCGCCCTCACCACGTGGTATGTGCTGTGGCCGGGCGCGGTGGCGATGGTCGCTCTTGGTTATTTCGCCGCCACGGTACGGCGTCAGCGCAGGTCGGTCTCGATGATGTGCATGGCGGCCTCCTCGGCCGACGCCGCGCCGCCGTCGATGCCCACGTCGGAGCCGATCTCGTCCTTCTCCTCGTCCTCGCCCCAGCCCTCGTCGGGGGCGACGAGCCGCCCGGCCCGCCGGTCGCCGACCTCGCCCGCGTCGAAGAACTCGCCGGACTCGGTCGTCGTGCCGTAGTCGTCGAGGTCGGGCCGGGCCACCGGGTCCGGCTCCTCCTGCCGGAGGCGGCGGTCCCAGGACTCGCCCCGCTGCGCCTCGGCCTGGGTGACCCCGAACGCGTTCAACCCGAGCGGCTTCTCCGGCGGTGAATACCCCTCGTCGAGGGCGTCGTCCAGGCCGCGGTCCGACAGGGTGTCCTGGGCCGACAGCTGGCCTTCCTCGTCCGGTGCCGGGTCCCAGCTCGCGGTTTCAGAGCTCATGATCACGTCTCCTCGGTCGCAGGTGGCGTGGCGCTGCCGTGTTCCATACCCGGCAGCGCCACATTCGACCCTAAATCACCGGATCGTGCGCCGCCTGATGAGTGGCCCGGTGGCTCCGGATCAGCTCCGCGTACCGGTGGCCGCTCGCCTTGATCGTGCGCTCCTGCGTGTCGTAGTCGACCCGGACGAGCCCGAAGCGCTTGTCGTAGCCGTACGCCCACTCGAAGTTGTCCAGCAGCGACCAGGCGAAGTAGCCGTCGACCGGCGCGCCCCGGACGACCGCGTTGCGGACCGCGTCCAGGTGCTGCTCCAGGTAGTCGACGCGCTCCTTGTCCTGGATGTCGCCGTTCGGCTCGACCGTGTCCGCCCACGCGGAGCCGTTCTCCGTCACGAGGATGCTGCGCGGGCGGTACGTCTCGGCGACCCGCACCAGGATGTCCTCCAGCCCCTTCGCGTAGACCTCCCACGGCATCGCCGTCTCGATCGAGCCCGGCACCGGGATCTGCCGGACGAACGGCGCGCGGGAGTCCGGGTCGTCGACGATGACCTGGCGGAAGTAGTAGTTGATGCCGAGGAACTCCGTCGGCGCCGCGATCAGCTCCAGGTCGCCGTCGCGGACCGGCACCTCCACCCGGTACGTGTCGAGCATGTCCGCCGGGTAGCCGAGGCCGTGCAGCGGGTCCAGCCACCAGCGGTTGATGTGCCCGTCGGCGCGCCGCGCCGCCGCCACGTCCTCCGGCCGGTCGCTGCCGGGCTCCGTCGGGCTCAGGTTCAGCACGATCCCGACCGCCGGCGGCAGCTGCGCCGACGCGCGGATCGCCTGGTTGACCAGGCCGTGGCCGAGCAGCACGTGGTGCGACGCGCGGACCGCCCGGGTCAGGTCCCGCTCGCCCGGCGCCATCCGGCCCTCGAGGTGCCCGATCCAGCAGACGCACAGCGGCTCGTTGACCGTGTTCCAGTCCGCGACCCGGTCGCCGAGCCGGCCCGCGACGACCGCCGCGTAGTCCGCGAACGCCTCCGCCGTCGCCCGCTCCGGCCAGCCGCCCAGGTCCTGCAGCGCCTGCGGCAGGTCCCAGTGGTACAGCGTCGCGAACGGCCGGATGCCCGCCTCGAGCAGCCCGTCGACGAGCCGGTCGTAGAAGTCCAGGCCGGCCTCGTTCACCGGGCCCGTCCCGGCCGGGAGGACCCGCGGCCACGCCACCGAGAAGCGGTACGCCGCCAGGCCCAGCCGGCGCATCAGCGCGATGTCCTCCGGCCAGCGGTGGTAGTGGTCGCAGGCCACGTCGCCGGTGTCGCCGTTGTCGACGTTGCCCGGCGCATGGCTGAAGGTGTCCCAGATGGACGGTCCACGGCCGTCTTCGGAGACGGCGCCCTCGATCTGGTACGCCGCGGTCGCGGACCCCCAGATGAAGTTCGGTGGGAGGTTGGACAGATCCAGCACGGGACGGTTCTCCTCTTGGTGGTTGAGGACGGGGGTTGCTTGCGCCTTGCTCGACACGCGCCGGCGGCTCGCGTGACCGTGCCGCCGGCGCGGTGCCCTACTTGACCGCGCCGGCGGTGAGGCCGGCCACGAAGTACCGTTGCAGCGCCAGGAACCCGGCGACGACCGGGACGCTGACGACCAGCGACGCGGCCATCACCTGGTTCCAGTAGACCTGGAACTGCGTGGAGTAGGCCTGCAGGCCGACCGCGAGGGTGCGGCTGTCCTGGTCCGTCATGATCGACGCGAACAGGACCTCGCCCCACGCCGTCATGAACGCGTAGACGGTCACCGCGACGATCCCCGGCACCGCGGTCGGCAGGATGACGGTGAACAGGGTGCGCATCGACCCGGCGCCGTCGACCTGCGCGGCCTCGTCGAGGCCGCGGGGGATCGAGTCGAAGTAGCCGGCCAGCATCCAGATCGAGAACGGCAGCGAGAACGTCAGGTACGTGATGACCAGGCCCAGGCGGGTCTGGTACAGGTCGACGCCGCCGGCCGTGCCGAGGTTCACGTAGATGAGGAACAGCGGCAGCAGGAACAGGATGCCGGGGAACATCTGCGTCGACAGGACCGCGACGGAGAACAGGCCCCGGCCGCGGAAGCGGTACCGGCTGATCGCGAACGCCGCGAAGACCGCGATCACCACCGAGAACACCGCCGCGACCGACGCCACGATCACGCTGTTGAGCAGGTAGTTGCCGAGCGGGACGGTGCTCCACATGTCGACGAACGCCTGGAACGTCAGCGTCGAGGGGAACCAGGTGAAGTAGTCCTGCACGTCCTGCAGCGGCTTCAACGCCGAGCTCACCATCACGTACAGCGGCGTCAGCACGAACGCGGCCAGGAAGGTCAGCACGATCCAGCGGGCGATCCGCTCGCCCCGGCCCTCACGCATGGATCCTCCTGCGGTTCGTGATCAACAGGTAGACGGCCGTGACCAGCAGCAGGAACAGCAGCAGCGCCACCGACATCGCCGAGCCCGTGCCGAAGTCCCAGGTGCTGAACGAGCTGTTGTAGATGTGGATCGAGATGAGATCCGCCTCCGGCGGCGCGGAGCCGCCGAACAGCACGTACGGGGTGTTGAAGTCGTTGAACGTCCACAGGAACAGCACCAGCAGCAGCACCTGGTTGATCGGCCGCAGCGACGGCAGCGTCACCGAGGTGATCCGCCGCCAGAACCCGGCGCCGTCGATCGCGGCCGCCTCGTACATCTCCGTCGGCACGTTCTGCAGGCCGGCGGTGATGCACAGCAGCGCGAACGGCCACGTCCGCCACACCGACACGACCAGCAGCGCCCAGAAGCTGTTCTCGCCGATGAGCCAGAACGGCCGCTCCCCGTCGACGAGCCCGAGCTGGTCGACGAGCACGTGGTTGACCAGGCCCGTGTCCCGTTGGAACAGGAACCCCCAGGTGATGACCGCCGCGTAGACGGGCAGCGCGTACGGGGTGAGGAACAGCGTGCGCAGCAGCGCCCGGCCGCGGAACGGCCGCTGCAGGAACACCGCCGCCGACAGGCCGAACAGCCACGAGATCGCCACCGACAGCGTCGTGTACAGCACGGTGATGCCGAACGAGTGCAGCAGCGCCTTGCCGGTCTCGCTGTTGACGTCGAGGGTCGCGCTGTAGTTGCCGAACCCGACGAACGGCGCCGTCGACCAGTCCTGGATGTGGAACTGGGTCAGCTCCAGGAGGCTCATCCACACGCCGACGAGCATCGGCACGACGTGGATCGCGATCTCCAGGAACGCGGCCGGCAGGACCAGCATGTACGGCAGGTACTTGGACCGCAGCCGGCGCCGGCGGCGCTGCTGCGGGGTGCTCGCCCTTCGCGGCGCGGCGTTGGGGGCGGAGCCACGGTGCTGCCGCACGTCCGGTGCGGCGTGCATGGGCCGGCGGACGGGGACGGTCGCCGACCCCCGGGCCGACTGCATCGGTGTGACCCGCCGCTGCGGGTGGCCGGCGGTCATGCCTTCATCCGTTGCTCGACGGCCTTCAGCTTCGCCCGGATGGCGGCCTCGGTGATCGGTTTGTTGTTCGCCGCGTTGGCGAACTGCTCCTTCATCACCGCGCCGACGAGGGTCTCGAACTGGCTCTCCGTCGTCACCTGCGGCAGCGGCGACGCGGTCGAGGCGAGCACCTCGGCGAGGATCTTCTGCTCCGGCGCCTGGAACGCCGGGTTCGTGAGCGCGCCCTTGACCGACGGCAGCGACCCGTACACCTTGTTGAGGGCGACCTGCTCGTCGTCGCTGGTCATGAACTTCACGAACTCCATCGCGCCCTCCAGGTTCCTGCTGTGCCGGAACACCGCGATGTTGATCCCGGCGACCATGCTGTTGACCTTCCGGCCGCCGGCGGGCGGGTTCGCCGGGAACGGCACGTGTGCGATGCCGTACTCCTCGGGGCGCATGCCCTGCGCCTGGAACGCGGAACCGGCCGCCTGCCACAGCAGCATCGCCGCCTTGCGGTTGGCGAAGTCGGACAGCGACTCGTTCTTCGTGTACTCGGCGTTGCTCGGGTTGACGATCTTGTCGACGGCCATGAGGTCGATGTACCGCTTGATCGCCTTGACGTTCTGGTCCGTGTCGAACGTCGGCTTGCCGCTCAGGTCGAACCACTCGCCGCCGTACTGCTGGCTGAACGTGAACGCGTGGTGCGCGTTCTCCGACAGGTTCGCGCCCTCGACCGCCAGGCCCCACTGCTTGCCGTTGGTGAGGCGCTTGCCGACCTCGACGAGCTCCTCCCACGTCGCCGGGGGCTTGCTGATGCCCGCGTCGGCGAACATCTGCTTGTTGTAGTAGAGCGCGTACGACAGCGAGTACAGCGGGACCGCCGCCGGTGCCTTGCCCGGTGCGCCCGCCGAGGCGAGGGCCGCCGGCACGAACCGGTCCCGGCCGCCGATCCGGTCGAACGCCGCCGCGTCGAACGAGATCAGCGCGTTCGTCGCCTGCAGCGACGCCGACCACGTGTTGCCGATGTTGACCACGTCCGGGCCGCGACCCGACGTCGCCGCCGCCAGGAGCCGGTTGAGCAGGTCCGACCACGGCACGACCTCGACCTTGACGTGGATGCCGGTCTGCTGCTCGAAGCGCTCCAGGACGGGGGCGAGGGTCTGCTTGTCGAACTCGAGGCTGCTGCCCTGGTTGCTCGCCCAGTAGGTCAGGGTCTTGGCGTCCGCCACGGGGTCGCCGCACGCGGCGAGCGAACCGGTCAGGAGGGCGGCCGCCATCAGTAACGCGAGCCTTCGTCTCGGCACGTGTCTGCCCTTTCGATGGGTGCCGACCGGCGTGCCGAAGCGACCGCAGGGGTTGGGACTGCGGCGTGACGGTCGCACGCTCGACAGGGGGGTGAAGGTGGTGCTGGTCCCAGCCGAACGGGGTGTTGCCGCGACCAGTTGGTTTCTGTCGGGACTTAAATAATGTCGTCATTAAAGTGGTGCGTCACCTGGACGTCAAGGTCGGGAGGCGGTTCCGGCGGTCCGTGGAATCGGACAAAACGGGATTGTTTACGTCGCGATCGAAGTATGTCTTGACGCCGGTGCAACCTCGGCGTAACACTCGTGGTTCTGAGAGAGCGCTCTCTCATATGCGGCTTTCGGCATGAAGATGTCGATCACTGTCGACGCACCGCCTTGCCTCGACAGGTCGCCGCTCACGGTTCCGTCCGCCCAGCTCACGGCCCCGCCACGTCCCCCGACTGACAGGCAGGATCATGAAATTTCCGCGTTTGTCGCGTTATCCCGCGGCGCATGCGCCCGCTGATGCGCCGCCGCGGCGCAACGGTCTGCGCCGCTGGCTCCTCGGTGGCGCCGCCACCCTGATGCTCTCCACCGCCGTCGCCGCCATCGCGCTGCCCAACGCGAGCGCCGCGCCGACCCTGCTGTCGCAGGGCAAGCCCACCACCGCCTCGTCCAGCGAGAACGCCGGCACGCCGGCGACCGCCGCCACCGACGGCAACACCGGCACCCGCTGGGCCAGCGCCTTCGCCGACCCCCAGTGGATCCAGGTCGACCTCGGCGCGCCCGCCGCGCTGTCGCAGGTCGTGCTCAACTGGGAGGCCGCGTCCGGCAAGGCGTTCCAGATCCAGATCTCCAACGACGCCGCGACCTGGACGCAGGTCTACAGCACCACCACCGGCGCCGGCGGCACCCAGACGCTGAACGTCACCGGCACCGGACGCTACGTGCGGATGTACGGCACCCAGCGCAACACCGCCTACGGCTACTCGCTGTGGGAGTTCCAGGTGTACGGCGAGACCTCGCCGACCGGCCAGACCTGCGGCCCGACGAACCGCGCGATCACGCGCCCGGTCACCGCCTCCTCGACCGAGAACGCCGGCACGCCCGCCAGCGCCGCCGTCGACGGCAACACCGGCACCCGCTGGGCCAGCGCCGCCTCCGTCCCGCAGTGGATCACCGTCGACCTCGGCGCGTCGTACCAGCTCTGCCGGGTGGTCCTGCGCTGGGAGGCCGCGTACGCCAACGCCTTCCAGATCCAGGTCTCCAGCGACAACGCCGTCTGGACCACGATCCACTCGACCACCACCGGCACCGGCGGGGTCCAGACGATCGACGTGACCGGCACCGGCCGCTATGTTCGGGTCAACGCCACCGCCAAGGCCACGCAGTGGGGCGTCTCGCTGTGGGAGTTCGAGGTGTACGTACTGGGCGGCGCCAACCCGTCGAGCAGCGGTCCCACGAGCAGCGGGCCGATCGAGACGCCCGACCCGAAGAACCCCAACTTCGGCCCCAACGTCTCCGTCTTCGACCCGTCGCAGCAGGCCGCCGCGCAGGCCCGGCTCAACCAGATCTTCGCCGGCCAGGAGACCAACCAGTTCGGCACCGAGCGCTACGCGGTGCTGTTCAAGCCCGGCAACCACACCATCGACGCCAACGTCGGCTTCTACACCCAGGTCGCCGGCCTCGGGTTCTCGCCCGACGACGTCAACATCAACGGCCACGTCCGGGCCGAGGCCACCTGGTTCGGCGGCAACGCCACCCAGAACTTCTGGCGCGGCGCGGAGAACCTGTCCGTGACCCTGCCGAACACCGGCAACGGCGTGCAGGTCGAGCGCTGGGCCGTCTCGCAGGCCGTGCAGTACCGCCGCATGCACCTGCGCGGCGGCAACAACGAGATCCAGCTCTGGAACGGCGGCGACGGCTGGTCCTCCGGCGGCCTCATGGCCGACACGAAGGTCGACGGGCGCGTCGTGTCCGGCTCGCAGCAGCAGTGGTACACCCGCAACAGCGAGCTCGGCAGCTGGGCCGGTTCCGTGTGGAACATGGTCTTCCAGGGCGTGCAGGGCGCCCCGCCGCCGAACTTCCCGAACCCGTCGCACACGGTGATCAACCAGACGCCGCTGCAGCGGGAGAAGCCGTTCCTGTACATCGACGGCACCGGCACCTATCGGGTGTTCGTCCCGGCGCTGCAGAGCAACACGACCGGCACCAGCTGGTTCGGCAAGACCCCGGCGGGCTCGTCGATCTCCCTCGACCAGTTCTTCATCGTCCGCCCCGGGCACACCGCCGCGCAGATCAACGCGGCGCTCGCCGCCGGCCGGCACCTGCTCGTCACGCCCGGCGTCTACCACCTCAACGCGCCGCTGCAGGTGAACAACCCGAACACGGTCGTCCTCGGCCTCGGCCTCGCCACGTTCGTGCCGGACAACGGCGTCACCGCGATCAAGGTCGCCGACGTCGACGGCGTCAAGCTCGCCGGCCTGCTCATCGACGCCGGCACGGTCAACTCGCCGACCCTCGTCGAGCTCGGCCCGGCCGGCTCCTCGGCCTCGCACGCCGCGAACCCGACGTCGCTGCACGACGTGTACTTCCGCGTCGGCGGCGCCCACGTCGGCAAGGCCACCGTCAGCCTGCAGGTCAACAGCAGCAACGTGATCGGCGACCACATGTGGATCTGGCGCGCCGACCACGGCAACGCCGGCACCTACGGCTGGAACGTCAACACCGGCCAGAACGGCATGGTCGTCAACGGCAACAACGTCACGATGTACGGGCTGTTCGTCGAGCACTACCAGCAGTACCAGGTCATCTGGAACGGCAACGGCGGCCGCACGTACTTCTTCCAGAACGAGATGCCCTACGACCCGCCGAACCAGGCCGCCTGGATGAACGGCTCCACCCGGGGCTGGGCCGCCTACAAGGTCGCCGACGCCGTCACCACGCACGAGGCGTACGGGCTGGGCAGCTACTGCTACTTCAACGTCAACCCCGCCGTCGTCGGCGAACGGTCCTTCGAGGTCCCGGTCAAGGCGGGCGTCGCGCTGCGCAACATGGTCAGCGTCTCGCTCGGCGGCGTCGGCACGATCAACCACGTCATCAACAACACGGGTGGTCCGGCCAACACGGCCAACCAGATCATCTACGTGACGAACCTGTAGCGCTTTATCCCCCTGCCGAGCCGGAGGACCTACCCGCCCAGGTCCTCCGGCTCGGCGCCTGTCCACCGACCGGTTGACAGCCGGCTTCAGTCCTCCGGTCGTCCCGCGGCGGGGTGTGTACGCGTTTCGATGTCCTCATGACACCGATCGAAGTGCACGGGCTGCGCAAGGCGTACGGGGGCAACCCGGCCGTCGACGGGATCTCCCTCTCCGTCGGGCCCGGGGAGATCTTCGCCCTGCTCGGGCCCAACGGAGCGGGCAAGAGCACCACCGTCGAGATCCTCGAAGGCCACCGTCGCCGCGATTCCGGTGACGTACGGGTGCTGGGCGAGGACCCGTGCTCCGCCGGCCGCCGGTGGCGGTCCCGGATCGGGATCGTGCTCCAGACCGCCACCGACGCCGCCGACCTCACGGTTCGCGAGACCGTCCGGCACTACTCGCGCTTCTACCCGTCTCCCCGGGACCCCGCCGAGGTGCTCGCCCTCGTGGGCCTCTCGGGCAAGGCCGGCGCCCGGGTGCGGACGCTGTCCGGCGGGCAGCGGCGCCGCGTCGACGTCGCGCTCGGCATCATCGGCAACCCGGACCTGGTCTTCCTCGACGAGCCGACGACCGGCTTCGACCCCGAGGCGCGGCGGCAGTTCTGGGCGCTGATCCGCTCCCTCGCCGCCGACGGGACCACGGTCCTGCTCACCACCCACTACCTCGAAGAGGCCGCGGCGCTCGCCGACCGGCTGGCCATCATCGCCGGCGGCCGGATCGTGGCCGCCGGTACACCGTCCACTGTGGGCGGACTGGCTTCGGCGCAGGCCACCGTCACCTGGCGCGACGGCACCGGCCTGCACGAGGTGCGCACCGACTCGCCCAGCAGCGTCGTCGCCGCGCTGCCGCCCGACGCCCTCGACCTCCAGGTCCGCCGCCCCAGCCTGGAAGACGTCTACCTCGACCTCATCGGAGCCCGGTCATGACCATGCCGTCCACGCTCGCCATGGGCCGATCCCGAGGCTTCGTCGAGGTCCTCCAGCTGATCCGGCAGAAGGACGCGGTCATCTTCACGTTCGCGTTCCCGGCGCTGCTCACGATCCTGCTCGGGCTCATCTTCGACACGCCCGTCTCGCCGGGGTCCCCGACCACGCACAGCCAGGTGTTCGCCGCCGGCATGATCGCGTACGGCATCCTGTCCACCGCGTTCATCTCCATGGGCGTCGGCATCGCCGTCGACCGCGAGGACGGCACCCTCAAACGCCTGCGCGGCACGCCCGTCACCGCCGGCGCCTACTTCATCGGCAAGATCGTGCTGGTCTTCTTCGCCGCGCTGTTCGAGGTGCTGCTGCTCCTGCTGGTCGGCGTGCTGCTCTTCGACCTGCCGCTTCCTGCCTCGGGTGCGCGCTGGCTGACGTTCGGCTGGCTCCTGGTTCTGTCGGTGGTCGCCTGTACCCTGCTGGGCATCGCCGCGTCGTCGCTGGCCCGCTCGGCCCGCAGCGCCCCGGCGGTGCTCAACCTGCCCGTCCTGGTCCTGCAGTTCACGTCCGGCATCTTCGTCCACATCGCCGCGCTGCCCTCGGCGATGGTCAACGTCTCGGCGCTGTTCCCCGTCAAATGGATGGGTCAGGGATTCCGCTCGGTGTTCCTGCCCGACGCCCTCGCCGCGCAGGAGGTGGCAGGTTCATGGGAGCCCGGCCGGACCGCCCTGGTCCTGGGGGCGTGGTGCGTGCTCGGGCTGGCGCTGAGCCTGCTGACGTTCCGCTGGTCGCGCCCGTGACCTTCGGCCTGTGGGACGTGCTGTACGTCGTGGTCGTGGGCTCGGTCGTCGGCTTCATGCTGGCCGACCGGGCCCCCGGCTCGGTGTCCGCGTCGCTCCTGCTGGTGGGGTGCCTCGCGTGGTCCGTGGCGCACCGGCTGTGCTCCCTGCCCGCGGCCCTGTTCGTGGCCGTCCTGTCGGCGCTGCACCTCACCGCGGTCTGGCTCGACCACACGGCGTCGTTCGCGCTCTTCGCGTGGGGCGCGATGGTCTTCGCCGCCCTCCCGCTGCGCCCCGCCCTCCTGGTCGTCGCCGTCCTCGACCTGGTGCCCGTGCCGCTCGCGCTGCTGCGCGACGGGACGCTGACGAAGGTGCACGGCCTCATCCCGCTCACCGTGCTGGGCCTCGCGTTCGCGATCGTCGCCGGCACGTACATCGCCCGCCTCACCGACCAGAACGAGGAACGCGCCGCGATGATCGCCGAACTGTCCGCGAGCCGCGCCGAGGTCGCCCGCCTCTCCCACGAGGCCGGCGTCCTCACCGAACGGGCCCGCCTCGCCGCCGAGATCCACGACACCCTCGCGCAGGGCTTCACGAGCATCATCGCCCTCGCCCAGGCCGCCGCCGACCCCGCGCAGACCGCGCGGCGCCTCGAGCAGGTGGTCGGCACCGCCCGCGACAACCTCGCGGAGGCGCGCGCCCTCGTCGCCGCGCTCAGCCCCGCCGACCTGCACACCGCGGGGCTCGTCGCCGCGGTCCGCCGCCAGCTCTCCCGCCTGGCGGCCGAGACCGGCATCCGCACCGCCTGCCACCTGCCGTCCCCCGACGGAGCGCTCATCGACCTGCCGACCGCGCAGCAGGTGGTGCTGCTGCGCTCCCTGCAGGAGGCCCTGACCAACGTCCGCAAGCATGCCGGCGCCACCACCGTCGACGTCTGGCTCACCACCACCGGCACCTCGGTCGTCCTCACCGTCACCGACGACGGGGCCGGCTTCACTGTTCCTGCTTCTGGTTCCGCCATTGCATTCAGCGTCCCGGGTTCACCGGCCGCCGGTTACGGCCTGGCCGGCATGCGCGCCCGGGTCGAGGACGCCGGCGGCACCTGCACCATCGAAAGCCGCCCGGGCGCCGGCACCACCATCACGGTCGAGCTGTCATGACCCTCTTTGCTCTCCCGGCACGGCCATCGCCACGGGCTCCAGCTGAAATGATCGATGCCATGCCTCCCGCCGTCTCTTCGGTTTCTACGGTCTTTACGGGCCCGTCATGATCCGCGTCCTGCTGGTCGACGACCACCCCGTCGTCCGCGACGGCCTGCGCGGCATGCTCGAGTCCGAGCCCGACCTGACCGTCGTCGGCGAGGCCGGCTCCGGCGACGAGGCCGTCACCGCCGCCCACACCCACCGCCCCGACGTCATCCTCATGGACCTGCGCATGCCGGGCCTCGACGGCGCCGGCGCCACCGACCGCATCCTCGCCGCCCTGCCACAGACCCGCGTCGTCGTCCTCACCACGTACGACACCGACGCCGACATCCTCCGCGCCGTCGAAGCCGGAGCCAGCGGCTACCTGCTCAAGGACGCCTCCCGCACCGACCTCACCACCGCCATCCGCGCCGCCGCCCGCGGCGAGACCGTCCTGGCCCCGTCCGTCGCCGGCCGCCTCGTCCAACAGGTCCGCAACCCACCCCAGCCCCCGATCCTCTCCACCCGCGAGCTACAGGTCCTCTCCCTCGTCGCCACCGGCGCCACCAACGCCGACATCGGCCGCACCCTCCACATCACCGAGGCCACCGTCAAGACCCACCTGCTCCGCACCTTCAACAAGCTCGACGTCAACGACCGCACCGCCGCCGTCACCACCGCCATGTCCCTCGGCCTGCTTCCCCAATCCCGCCCCTGACCCCCAGACACCCCGCCCCCACCGGACCTCTGGACAACCCCACCCACGCCGTCAACTACCTCAACCGCCGTTGCACCCCATCGCCCCCATTCCCTCGCGCCTCGTTCCTGCCCCCCGGCCGATCGCCCGCGTCTCCTGCACCCCGTCGATCGCCTGTGCTTCTTCTCCACGACCATCGATCCCGTGGTGCTCGCTCCTGTCCCTGCTGACCGTGTCGGCGCTTCACAAGACCTCGTCGGTTGCCCGCAGGTCCCACCGATCGCACATTGCTTTCCGGCTCGTCGACTGCACACGGGAAGACACGGACCCACCCGTGCCCGAACCCAACTGGTTGGCCCCGGCTCGTGCGCCAATGCGAACGCTCAACGTCGGCGTCACACCCGATCCGGCGTCACACCCGATCCGGCGTCAGCGACCCGCCGCACCCGCCAACCGACCCGACCGCCACACATGTCGGACGGATCGGCCGCGGCCCGCCAGGTCCTGCCCGCTGACCCGCCCACCGAGTCCAGCCCGCCAGCCCCGCCGCCCACCGGGTTCCTGCCTGCTGCACCGCCGTTCGGTCGGGTCCTGTCTGCTGGCCCGGCGCCCGTCAGGTCCTGCCCGGTGGTCTGCCTCCCGTCGGGTCATGTCTCTCGGCCCGTCGCTGGGTCGATGTCGTCGGGCTGGCCGCCGGCCCGTCGCCAGCGCGGGCGGGCCGGCGGACGGGGCGGTCAGCGGCCGAAGTCGTGGATGGCGGTGGTGTGCTGGGCGCGGACGGTCTTGATGTCCTTCGCGATCACCGCGGCGGCCATCACGAGCAGGACCGCGGTGACCTGAGCGACGGCCCGCCAGTGTCCTAACGGGACCGTCGCCATGACCCCGGCTGCCGCCGCCACCCGGTACCAGGCTCCAGGCACCTCCAGAATGGACAAGAACCAGGCGTGGCCGAGCAGGAACATGGCGACACCCACGCTCAGGACGATGGCGCTCGGCCAGTGCAGCGGCTCGAAGGCGTGCCCGACCGACAGCTTCACCCCCACCGCGGTGAACACGATGCCGGCGATCAGGAAGTAGTGCGCGTAGCCCCACGCCACAACGGCGACCCGGGCCTTGCGGGCGGGATTGGCGATGGCGTGCAGCGCGTGCTCGGCGCGGGTCTCGTCGCCGGAGAAGTAGTTCCAGTACAGGTAGTACGCGATGCAGAGGCCGAGCAGCGCCACGAGCAGCGCCGCCGGGTCGATGTGCATGCCGGCGAAGGCCAGGCCGATGGAGATGACCGACTCGCCGATGGCGACGATGACGACCAGGCCGTGCCGTTCCGCGAAGTGGGCCGCGTCGATCGTCCAGATTCCCATGCTGCGCTGCAGGTACGGCGCGGCGACGACCAGCACGAGCGCCGCGGCCCACAGCCCGTACTGCCAAGCGCCGCCGAGGAATCCGCCCGCGAGGACCAGGAGGGCGGCGGTGCCGTTGATCGGGGCCAGCCCGGCGATCGCGGTGCCGATCGAGGCGTTGTCGTCGGCCTGCAGGAACAGTGCGGAGTGGACGACGGTGACGAGGGCATACCCCACGCCGAAGGCCCAGCCGTCGCCGTCGAACGCGTACGGGATGGACAGGGCGATGACCATGAAGCCGGCCATCCCGGTGAGCAGGAGTGTGCGGCGCAGCGTGCTGCTCGGCGCGACCGCGTTGGTCAGCCAGGCGTAGCCGCCGTACATCCACCAGATGATGCCGAGCATCAGCAGCACCCGGAGCGCGTAGGTCGCGTCCACGTGCTTGACGAACACGTTGGCCAGCTGCATCACGGTGAAGACGAAGACAAGGTCGAAGAACAACTCGATGGTGGAGACCCGCGGTCCCCGCACCTGCGATGTCACAGCGGTCACTGTAGCGATGGGGTCCGACAATTTTTCTTGCCTTGACAGTTTGAATTGTCGGCGGGTACGGTTCTCGCATGTTCGAAGTGGGAGTCATCGAGGAGGCCGGCGCGGCAGAGGTGGCGCTGGACCCGATCCGGGCGCGGCTGCTGTCGCTGCTGGTCGAGCCGCATTCGGCGACCAGCCTCGCGGCGATCGTCGGCCTACCCCGGCAGAAAGTGAACTACCACCTCAAGACGCTCGAAGCGCACGGGCTCGTCGAGTTGGTCGAGGAGCGCCGCAAGGGCAACGTCACGGAGCGCGTGCTGCGAGCCGCGGCCGCGTCGTTCGTGATCTCGCCGACGGCGCTCTCGGCCGTGGCACCCGACCCGGCGAAGTCGCCCGACAGGCTGTCGGCGCGATGGCTGCTCGCCGTCGCGGCCCGGCTCGTCAAGGAGGTCGGCACGCTCATCACCGGGGCGGCCCGGGCGGGCAAGCCGGTCGCCACCTTCGCGCTCGACGGCAACGTGCGGTTCGCCTCCGCGGCCGACCGGGCCGCGTTCGCCCAGGAGCTGACCGCGGCCGTCGCCGCGCTGGTGAGCCGGTATCACGACGAGCACGCCGAAGGCGGCCGTGACCACCGGGTCATCGTCGCGATCCATCCGAGCCTGCGTCCGGAAGGCGGCCGTCCGATGGACGTGGCAGCCGTCGACGCCGACATCGACGTCCAGATCGAAAGCCAGCACCGCTCACAGACCGAGGAGTCCTGACATGTCGCACGAATTCGAGCTCACCCACGACATCGACATCGCGGCCACGCCCGAGCAGGTCTGGGACGCGATCGCCACCGGCCCCGGCATCGACTCCTGGTTCATGGGCAGGACCGAGGTCGAGCCCCGCGTCGGCGGCCGCGGGACGTTGACGATGCCCGGGTTCACCGCCGAGTCGACGGTGACCGCGTGGGAGCCGCCGCACCGCTTCGCGTACAAGGGCGCACCCGCCGAGGACGGCGCGTTCATGGCGTTCGAGTATCTCGTCGAGGGCCGCGACGGCGGGAGCACCACACTGCGGCTGGTGCACAGCGGCATCATGACCGGCGACTGGGAAGAGCAGTATGACGCGCTGCGCAAGGGCAACCCGCTCTACCTGCGCACGCTCGAGCAGTACCTGGTGCACTTCCCGGGTCGCACCGCCGTGCCGGTCACCGCGTTCGGGCCGCAGCAGTCCGACCAGGAGCAGGCGTGGGCCGGCATCGTCGGCGCCGTCGGTCTGACCGGGCCGGTCAGCGAGGGCGACAAGGCGCAGTTCACCGTCGGCGGGCGGGACATCGTCGGCGTGGTCGACGTGGCCCTGGAGCCCGGGTTCCTGGGCGTGCGCACCGACGACGCGCTGCTGCGGTTCGTGGGCGGTGGCGGCATGATCCTCACCGGCCATCACATCTTCGCCGACATCGACCAGGCGACCGCCGAGGGCACCTGGTCCGAGTGGCTCGCCGCCGTCTACGCCTGATCGCACCGGGAGAGCCGGCGACATGCCGGCTCTCCACTCTCGCAAGGAGCACGCCGTGAACACCGTTGAGTATTCGATCACCCGCAGGCTCCCCGCAGAGCCGAAACGTGTGTACACGGCGTGGACGACGCCGGCCGGTTTCAGCCGGTGGTTCGGGCCGCGGGAGTTCACCACGCCCGAGGACCGCATCGTCATGCAGACCCGGCCGGGCGGCGCGTGGCAGGTCGTCATGCTCGACGACGCCGGCAACGAGTATCCGCTCGGCGGGTTCTACCGTGAGCTCGACGCACCCGCCCGGCTCGTCATGACGACCGGCGACCCCGACAACACGACCGGCGATGTCGCCTCGACCGTCAGCGTGATGTTCAGGCCGACCGGCGACGGCTGCACCGAGATGACGATGCGCCAGCAGGGCGTGAACACCGACACGGAGCACGCCGCAGGCGCCGCGGCGGGCTGGCGTCACTTCTTCGACCGGCTGGCGGAGCACCTTGCCGAGCATTGAAACCGCGGCGGGGTGGGGATCGGCGGGCACGGTCTAGGTCTAGGCCGGGGCCGGAGTCAGGGCCGGAGTCGGGGCCGGAGTCGAAGTCGGGAGCCGGCGTCGGAGCTGGAGTCCGGAGTCCGGGGTCGGGCGCCGGGGTCGGGCGCCGGGGTCGGGAGTCGTAGTCGGGGCCGGAGTCGGAGTCGGAGTCGGCGAGCTTGCCCCGGCGCGGCCCCGGCGGCAGTGGTGCGCTACGGCTGTTTGGAGGGGTGAGGTCGGCCGCCCAGCCCCCCGCAGGTCACCGGCCCGGCCGTGCCGGCGCAGTCGCGTCATGCGAGGCGGTTCCCGTGGCGTCGTATGTGCGGCCCAGGACCAGGCCCAGGCCCGCGGTCCTCAGGGGTGTTGCGTGCGCTGTGGGGCGATCGTGTGCTGAAGGCGGGGGAGTTGACCGCTGGATTGTCGTACTCGCTGCGGGGCGAATCGTGCGCTGGATGGGGGAGTGGCCGGGGTCCCGGGACAGGGGCGCGAGCAGCCGCACCCGGGCTCGGGCGCCGATGACCTCACCGGGCTCGCCGTCAGGCGCGGCGGCTGGGGGCGACTGTTCAGCCGACGGGATGGAACCAGCTAGGGGGTCCCCGGAGCGGTGGGGGAGGCGGCACAATGCTGTCGTGACGTTGCCCATCCCTTACAGCGGCGGTGGCGGGAAAGTGCCCGCGTACAACGGGCCGGAAGTGCAGATCGGGGATGTGCGGGTCGACGGCAAAGCGATCTACACGCCGGTCGGGGTGTGGCCGATCCAGGGCAGCCGGTGGATGGTGATCTCGCAGCCGATGCCGGTTGTCACGACGGCGGGGTGGGGGATCGCGCTGGGGGTGACGTTCACGGTGCTGGGGGTGGTGTTCGCGCCGTTCACGTGTGGGTTGAGCCTGTTCCTGCTGTTCGGGCTGTTCTTCCTGACGGCGAAGACGTACACGATGTCGGGGCCGATGATCGTGTCGGTGCAGGCGGGGCAGTTCCACTACATGGCGCGGGAGGTCGTGTACTCGCCGCAGCACGCGGCGGAGGCGCTGCAACGGGTGAACTTCGCGCAGGCGCTCGCCTCGCGGTACTGATCCCCCCAAAGCGAGCCCGCGGGGCCGGGGGGTTAAGTGGGCGCTGGGTCCTCGGCGTGGTCGTCGTAGCCGGCGAGCAGCTGGGTCCTCGTGCCGACCAGGTGGGGTTCCAGGTCGCCGACGCGGGCGAGCCTGATCTCCGCCGGGGCGAGGTTGGAGACGCGCAGCAGCAGGCCAGGCACCTCGTCGAGGACCGCGAGCCAGCCCCGCTGCGCGGAGGTGACCTGCTGGTCGGGCCAGCGCTGGAAGGGTTTCGGCACGCCGTCGACGGTGATGCCCACGCGGTGCGGGGCGGGGGTCGACGCGGCACGGAGGTTGCGCTCGTACGTCTTGCGGTCCTCGGGGGGCTGGGGCATGACGGCGGCGACGCGCATGTCGATGAGCAGCGGCAGGGGCGGGCCGGCGGTGGTCACGACCTCGACCCAGCCGCCGCCCGCGGCCGGGTCGCCGAAGGTGAGGCCGGCGTGCACGAGCCGGTCGTCGTCCCAGGTCCACGCGCCGATGCGGCACGGGCCGCTCCAGCCCGCCATCCCGTACAGCGGCAGCGCGGCGGCGCTCGCACGGATTCGGTTCGCCCGCTGGTCGATCAGCGCTGTGAACTCGATGCGGTTCAGCCGCCCCCCGTATCGCATGGGATCGATCGTGCAACATGACCCGGCGTCTGTGCGGCCCCTTGCCCCCTCGCGGGAACCCCTGCTGTTTGCATCCCACTCGCGAAGAACGCACCCCAAGGGCGCGAAAGCGACCGGTATCAGCGGGACTCGGGGTCGTCGCCCCTGGCCGCGCGGCCGCCGTCGACCGGGACGACCGCCCCGGAGATGAACGACGCGGCAGGTGAGAGCAGGAACGCGATTGCCTCGGCGGCCTCGGCCGCGTCGCCGGCGCGGCCGATCGGGTGCAGGTGGGCGAGCTGGTCCACGATGCGGGCGGCCTCGTCCGGTGGGCGGGCGGACAGGAAGGCGGCCGATCGTTCGGTCCCGATCGACCCGAGGGCGACGGCGTTGACCCGGATGCCGTGCGGGCCGTGGTCGACGGCGAGGGCGCGGGTCAGGCCCTCGATCGCGGCCTTGGCGGTGGCGTACGGCAGGGCGCCGCGCACGGCCCGCTGCGCCTGGTGCGAGGAGACGTTGACGATCGCGCCCCCGTGGCCCGCCGCGCGGAAGCGCCGCACGGCGGTGGCGCTGCCCGTCACGGCGGGGGCGAGGTTCGCCATGATCAGGGCGAGCAGCTCGCCGGCCGGTACGGCATCCACCCAGGCGTCGCGGAAGACCGCGGCGTTGTTGACCCAGCCCGCGAGCGGGCCCCGCGCCTCGGCGAGGTCGGCGGCGCGCTCGGTGACGTTCTCGTCCCCGGCGTCCCCGGTGACCCCCGCGACCCGCCCGTCCGGCGCGATCCAGGTCAGGGCGTCCGGGTCGCGTTCGAGCACGACGACGGTCGTGCCGGGGTCGCGGAGCAGCCGTTCGGCGACGGCGCGGCCGACACCGCGGCCGCCGCCCGTCACGACGTAGGACCGCGCAGGAGTCAGCGGACTTCCTCGATCTTGGCGCTGGCGACGTCGAAGATGAAGCCGCGCACGTCCTCGCGGTGCGGCAGCCAGGCGCACTGGCGGACCGTCTCGATCGAGGAGCGCATCGTCTCGTGCAGGTCGGTGAAGCCGGGCACGTCCCAGCCCGGCGCCCGGCCCGTCTCGGCGGTGAGGGTCGCGCGGAACTCGTCGTCGTCGAAGTCCTGCATGCCGCACTCGGTGTGGTGGATCAGCACGACCTCGCGGGTGCCGAGCCGGCGCTGGCTGATCGCGAGCGAGCGCAGCACCTCCTCCGTCGGCAGGCCGCCGGCGTTGCGGATCAGGTGCGCGTCCCCGATCTCCAGGCCCAGCGCACCGAAGAGGTCCAGGCGCGAGTCCATGCAGGTGATGACGGTCAGCCGCAGCTTCGGACGCACCGGCCGGGGGCCGGGGAACGTGATCGCGTACTGCTCGTTGGCGTGGATGAGGTGGTCGATCGCCGACATTCCGCCAGTCAAACAGATCGGTCACTCATTCGGATGACGTCTGCGTCACACGAGGCCAATCTCACCTGTGAGCCCCGACCTCTAGGCTGCTCGGGTGAGTGAACCCAACAGCGCAGAAAGCTGGGACGTGGTTGTCGTCGGCGGCGGGCCCGCCGGGCTGTCGGCGGCGCACGCGGCGGCGACCGCCGGCGCCCGGACGCTCGTCCTGGAGAAGGCGGTGCACCCCCGGTACAAGACCTGCGGTGGCGGGCTGATCGGCTTCACCATTCAGTCGGTCGAGGACCGCATCGACATCCCCGCCGACGACCACATCACGCGGGTCGAGTTCACCCACGACGGGCGGCGCGCGTTCGCCCGGACCGCGCGGCGCGGCCCGCTGCTGCAGATGGTCCGCCGGCCCAGGTTCGACGACGCGCTGCGGCTCGCCGCGGAGAAGGCCGGCGCGGTCGTGCGGCAGTCGGCGGCGGCCCGGTCCCTCGAACAGACCGGCGACGCGGTCGTGGTCCGGCTCGCCGACGGCACCGCCGTCACCGGCCGCACCGCCATCGGCGCCGACGGGTCGTCAGGGATCACGGCGCGGCACGCCGGCGTCGAGTACGGCCAGGTCGACCTCGGCCTGGAGGTGGAGCTGCCCGTGAGCGCCGACGTCGCCGCGAAGTGGAAGGGGCGGCTGCTGATCGACTGGGGCCCGCTGCCCGGCTCCTACGCGTGGGTGTTCCCGAAGGACGACCTGCTCACCGTGGGCGTGATCGCGTCCCGCGGGCAGGGCGAGCGGACCAAGCGGTACCTGCGCGACTTCGTGACCCGGCTCGGCCTCGACGGCATCGAGCCCGTGCACGACTCCGGCCACCTGACCCGCTGCCGCACCGCCACGTCCCCGCTGCGCACCGGCCGCGTCCTCGTCGCCGGCGACGCGGCCGGGCTGCTCGAGCCGTGGACCCGCGAAGGGATCAGCTTCGCCGTGCGCTCCGGCGCCCTGGCCGGCGCGGCGGCCGCCGCCGGTGACCTCGACGCCTACGTCACCGCCGTCGAGCAGCGGCTCGCCCCGGCGATGACGGCCGGGCGGCGGTTGCTGGACACGTTCAGCCGCCGGCCCGGGCTCTTCCACGCGATGCTGCGCACCCCGCCGGGGTGGCGGATGTTCGAGCGGTTCTGCCTCGGGGAGATGTCGTTCGAACGTACCGTCGAGCGCCTGCCGGTCAGAACGGCGCTGAAGCTGCTCCAATGAGGGCATGAGGTTTCGCACGACGCTGGTCCTCGGCGGGAGGACCGCCACGGGCATGACGGTCCCCGCCGAGGTTGTCGAGTCGTTCGGGCAGGGCAGGAAGCCCCAGGTGCTCGTCACGATCAACGGCTACACGTACCGCAGCACCGTCGCCGTCCGCGACGGGCAGTTCATGGTGCCCGTCTCCGCCGAGGTCCGCGCCGGGGCGGGCGTCGAGGCCGGCGACGAGATCGACGTCGACCTGGAGCCGGACACCGCGCCCCGCACCGTCGTGGTGCCGGCCGATCTCGCCGCCGCCCTGGCCGGGGATCCGACCGCGAAGGCGAGGTTCGAGGCACTTTCGTACAGTGGCCAACGCCAGCACGTGCTCGCCCTCGACGGTGCGAAGACGGACGCGACCCGGCAGCGCCGGCTGGAGAAGATCCTCGCGGCGCTGGTCAGCCCATCAGGCGGTTGAGCTCCGAGTATTCGATGGCGCCGTCGAGGCTGGTGTACGTGCCGGCGGTGAACGCCTCCTCGGCGGCGCGACGGGCGACGGCGTACGCCGCCTCCGCCACCCACGAGCCGAGGCTGACCCGCGCCACGCCCAGCTCGCCGAGCTCCGCGACCGCCGGCGCGCCCGGCCCGACCAGGATGTTCAGCGGCGCCGGGATCGCGGCGGCGAGCTTGCCGATGGTCTCCGCGTCCACCACGCCCGGCACGAAGATCCCGCTCGCGCCGGCGTCGAGATAGGCGTTCGCCCGTTCGACCGTCTGCTCGAGGTCGTCGGTGCCGTGGAGGTACGTGTCGATGCGGGCGTTGATGTAGACGTCGGGGGCGGCGGCCCGGGCGGCGGCGATCCGCGCCACCTGGCCGGCCACGTCACGCAGGCCGCGCCGCTCCCCGCGGACGGTGTCCTCGAGGTTCACGCCGACCGCGCCGGCGTCCGCGACCCCGCGCAGCGTCTCCGCCACCTCGTCCGGGGTGGCGCCGAAGCCCGACTCGACGTCCGCGGTCACCGGCACGTCCACCGCGGCGACGACCCGGCGCAGGTGCGCGAGCATCGCGTCGCGGGTCAGCGCGTCACCGTCGGGCACGCCGAGCGTCCAGGCGACCCCGGCGGACGTGGTCGCCACCGCCCGGGCGCCGGCGGCGGCGACGACCCGCGCCGAGGCGGCGTCCCAGGCGTTGACGAGCACGAGCGGGTCGGCGGGGTCGTGCAGGGAGCGGAACAGGGCTGCGTTGGTCATGCCCGCCATCCTGCCCGCCCCCGCGCCCGGCCCGCACACCCGCCGGACGGCGCCGGCCCGCACACCCGCCGGGCGGCGCCGGCCCGCATGCCCGCCGGGCG
>NZ_JBFANF010000042.1:0-72243 GCF_040674675.1 Dactylosporangium sp. NPDC049742
GGGAGGGTGAAGGTGGTGAAGGACAGGATGAGGGCGAGGTAGGAGTTGATCAGTCCGACCTGGCTGAAGACGAGGTAGAGGGTGATGAGCAGCAGCGCCTGGGGGAACATCTGGGAGGCCAGGACGAGGTACATGAGGGAGCGGCGGCCGCGGTAGCGGAACTTGGCGAAGGAGTAGCCGGTGTAGGCGGCGACGATGACCGTGAGCACGGCGGTCACGGTCGACACGATCAGGCTGTTGGTGAGGTACCGCAGCAGCTTCGCGTTGTCGAGGATCGCGGTGAAGTGCTCGACCGTGATCCGGTCGGGAACGAAGTGCGGCGGGAACCGGAACACGTCGTGCGTCGGGGTGAGCGCGGTGACGAGCACCCAGTACACGGGGCCGAACGCGAAGATGCCGATCAGTGCGACCGTGGTGGCAGGGCCGAACAGCCGGCCCGCACGGCGCTTGCGGACCAGGTCCTTCGGCGGGACGACCACCGGCGATTCCTTGACCAGCGTCGGTGCGCTCATGCCGGCTCACCCCGCTCGGACACCCGCACGTAGACCACGACGAGAGCCAGGATCAGCACCAGCCACAGCGCGCCGAGGGCGCTGGCCTTGCCGAGGTCGAAGGCCTTGAACGCGGTGTCGTACACGGCGACCGCGAACGTCGTGGTGGAGCCCGCCGGCCCGCCGTTGGTGAGCACGTAGATCATGTCGAAGTGCTGCACGTTCCAGATCACCTCGAGCAGCACGACGATGCCGAGGATCCCGCGCAGGTGCGGCAGCGTCACGTGCCAGAAGCGGTTGACCGCCCCGGCGCCGTCGAGTGCCGCGGCCTCGTGCAGCGCCGCCGGGACGGTCTGCAGCCCGGCGAGCAGCATCACCATGATCCAGGGGAAGCTCGCCCAGCTCTTGGCCACGATGACGGCGGCCATCGCGGTGCCGGGGCTGCCGAGCCAGACGATCGGCTCGTCGATCAGGTGCAGCTGGACGAGCAGCCCGTTGAGCAGGCCGTAGTTGGCGTTGAAGATCCACATCCAGACGAACGACACGACGACGCCGGGAATGACCCAGGGCATCAGGAACAACCCGCGCAGCACCGCCCTGCCGCGCAGTCGCGTGTTGAGCGCCAGGGCGAGGGCGAAGCCGATGACGACGGGCACGACGGTCGCGCCGACGGTGAAGACGACCGTGTGCTCCAGGACCGGCCAGAAGTTGCGCTCCAGCACCTCGGCGAAGTTGTCGAAGCCGGCGAAGGAGCGGCCCGGCAGCACCAGGCTCTGGTTGAACAGGCTGGTGGACAGGGACCCGATCAGCGGATACAGCACGACCGCGCCGAGCAGCGCGAGCGCCGGCAGGGTCAGCAGGAACCCGAACGTCCGGTCCTTCACAGCGACACCGCGCTCGGGTGGTGCGCCGGCCCGACATAGCCGAGGCCGATGCTGATCGAGTCGGCCGCCTCGATGACCATCCGGGACAGCGCGACCTCGCGGCTCTGCAAGTCGATTGCGGAGAGCGGGCCCGACACCGACAGCGCGGCGACGACAGTGCCGGCGCCGTCGCGGATCGGGGCGGCGACGCAGGCGCGGCCCAGCGCCAGCTCCTCCAGCTCGGAGCCGTAGCCGCGGGCGGAGGTCAGCTCGAGCTCGGCGTCGAGCTTCTCGTGGGTGGTGATCGTGCGGGGGGTGTAGGCGACCAGGGTGCTCGGCGGCAGCAGCCCGCGCCGCTCGACCGGGGTGAGGCCGGTCAGCAGCGACTTGCCCAGGCCCGTGGCGTGCAGCGGGTTGCGCTGGCCGGCGAGCACGAACGACCGCGGCGCCTGCCGGCCCTCGAAGTTGAGCAGGTAGAAGAGGCTGGCGTCGCGGCGGACCGCGACGTTGACGCCGAGGCCCAGGTCGGCCGCCAGGTTCTGGGCGATCTGCCGCGCCTCGCGGTGCACGGGGTGGCTGTTGAGCACGGCGCCACCGAGGCTGACCGTGTCCAGTCCGAGCCGGTAGAGCCCGCTGACCGGGTCGCGGTCGACGAAGCCGGCCGCCTCCAGGGTTGCGAGCAGGCGCGACGCGGTGGAGAGTCCAAGGTCTGCGAGTTTGGCGACGTCGGAGACGCGCAGCTCGGAGCGGCCGGCCGTGAAGACCCGCAGCACCGTCAGCGCCCGCTCGACGCTCTGGTTGCTTCCGACATCCGAAGCCATCAGGACCCTCTCTGGAAGTTGCTTGCGTGATACGGCAAGATATCCCGCATGCTGCAAGTGGTCAACCGCACAGCGGGGGTGCCCCGTGAGGATCGTTGACGTGACGACCTTCCCGCTCAAGCTGCGCGGGGAGGACGTCTACCTGGGCGCCGCCACGCGCTCGAATCCCGAAGAATCCGACTATTACCTCCGGCCGCCGTGGCGCAGCCTGTACTCGGATCGTTACGAGACGCTCCTCGTCAGGATCACCTGCGACGACGGCACGGTGGGCTGGGGCGAGGCGCTCGCACCCGTGGGGCCCGAGATCGTGCAGGCCATCGTCGACCGGCTGCTGGCGCCCGCGCTGCTGAAGCAGGACCCGCGGCGGGTCCGGCCGATGTGGAGCAGGCTCACCGGCCTCATGCGGGAGCGCGGCCACCTCGTCGGCCACCAGGCGGACGCCCTGGCGGCGGTGGACATCGCCCTGTGGGACCTGGCCGGCAAGGCGGCGGGGCTGCCCGTGCACGCGCTGCTCGGCGGGGCGTACCGCGACACCGTGCCGACCTACGTCTCGGGCCTCCCGGTCGCGACCGACGCCGAGCGGGCCGAGCTCGCCCGCAACTGGCTTGCACAGGGTGCAAGCTCGGTGAAGCTCCACCTCGGCCGTGGGGTGGAGGAGGACCTGGCCACCTTCGACGCGGTCGCCGCGACCGGGATGCGGGTCGCCGTCGACGCGCACTGGGCCTACGACCTCGCCGACGCGCTGCGCCTCGGCAAGGCCCTCGACGCGCGCGGCGCCTGGTTCCTGGAGGCGCCCCTCGCGCCCGAGGACGTCGACGGCCACCAGGAGCTCGCCGCCGCGCTCGTCACCCCCGTCGCCGTCGGCGAGACGCTGCGCAACCGGTTCGAGTTCAAGCTGTGGCTGCAGGAGCGGGCCCTCGACCTCGCGCAGCCCGACGTCGGCCGCACCGGCATCACCGAGGCCATGGCCATCGCGGAGATCGCCTCCGTGCACCACGTGCCGGTGGCGCCGCACCACTCCGTCGGGCTCGGCGTCGTCCTCGCCGCCGGCATCCACGTCGCCGCCGCGATCGAGGCGATGCCGGTCTTCGAGTTCCAGCCCGGCCCGTTCCCCGTCGCCAACCGCATCCTCACCCGGCCGCTGACCGGCGGACCCGGGTCGTTCCACCTGCCGACCGCGCCGGGCCTCGGCGTCGACGTCGACATCACCGCCCTTCTGGAGGACCAATGAGTGGCCAGCAAGCACAGACTCAGCTCGCGACGACGACGCCGCAGGCGGCGTCGTGAGCCGCTCCACTGATGTGCGCGGGCTGATTCCCGTGCTCGCCACCCCGTTCCACCCCGACGGCTCCCTGGACACGTCCAGCCTGCGCCGGCTCGTCGAGTTCTCCGCCGCCGCGGGCGTGGACGGCGTGGCCGTGTTCGGCTTCGCCAGCGAGGGCTTCACGCTGACCACGGCCGAGCGGGCCGCCGTGCTCGCCGTGGTGCGGGCCGCGCTGGGCCCGGCCCTGCCGATCGTCGCCGGCGTGTCGGCGACCGGCACCGGCGACGCGATCGACCAGTGCCGGGCCGCGGCGGACGCCGGTGCCAGCGTGGCGATGCTGATCCCGCCGTTCATGGTGAAGCCGTCCCCGGCCCAGATCGTCGACTTCTACGGTGCGGTGGCCGCGGCCGGCGGGCTCTCGGTGATGGTGCAGGACGCGCCCGCCTCCACCGGCGTCAACCTGCCCGTGCCGCTCATCGTGGAGTTGTCGAAGCTCGACGGCGTCGACTCGGTGAAGGTCGAGACCCAGCCGACCGCCCCGAAGGTCGGCGCCGTCATCGACGCGACCGCCGCCGACTTCCTCGTCCTCGGTGGCCAGAACGCGCTGTTCGTCCTGGAGGAGTACGCCCGCGGCGCCGTCGGCACGATGCCCGCGAGCGAGTTCCCGGACCTGCTCGTCCCGGTCCTCCGCGCGTACCAGGCGGGGTCGCTCCGGGAGGCGCGGGAGGGGTTCAACCGGCTGCTGCCGCTGATCCGCTTCGGGCTGCAGCCGGGGATCGCGTGGTCGATCCACAAGCACGTGCTGCACCGGCGGGGCGTCATCGACTCCACGACGGTCCGCGCGCCCGCCGTGGACGCCGACCCGGCGACCCTGGCCGCACTGGACGTGATCCTGGACGACCTCGGCCTGTCAGGGCCGGCCCGGTGAGCGGCGTCCCGGACGGCCACCGCCTGCCAGGGAGCGCCCGGTGAGGGGCGTGCTGGTCATCGGGGCGACGTCGCCGATCGGGCTCGCGATCGGGCGGGCCTTCGCCGGCGACCGGGTCGCGGGCGCCGCCCTGGACACCACCGCGGATCCGGCGTTCGAGGCGAGCTGGGCGGCCGACTGCTCCACCCCCGGCGGCGCGGCGGAGGTGGTCGGCCGCGCCGTGGACCTGCTCGGCCGGCTCGACGTGCTCGTCCTCGCCGCCGCGGTCATGCCGGTCGCCCCCGCCGAGACCCAGACCGACGACCAGTGGCGCGCCGCGATCGACGTGACGCTCTCGGGCGCCTTCTACGCCTGCCGGGCGGCGCTGCCGCACCTGCCTTCCGGCGGCAGCATCGTCGCGGTCACCTCCGTGAACAGCTTCCTCGCCGCCCCCGGCCTGCCCTCGTACGCCGCGGCGAAGGCGGGCCTGGACGGCCTGGTCCGCCAGCTCGCCCTCGAGTACGGCCCGCGCGGCATCCGCGTCAACGCGGTCGCGCCGGGTCTCATCGGCGGCGACGACCTCCCCGCCGCCGCCGAGGGCTACCCGCTGCGCCGCGTCGGCCGCCCCGAGGAGGTGGCGTCCGCGGTGGCGTTCCTGGCGTCACCGGCCGCCGGGTTCGTCACGGGCGCCTGCCTTCCCGTCGACGGCGGCCTGTCGATCGCCTCCCCGGCCGCGTTCCTGCGCCCCGACCTCCGCGCGAGGTGGCTCCCGTGACCGCCGTCGTCCGGGGTGCGGGCGCTCGCGGGAGGTGGTTCGGGTGAGCGGGCTGATCGTCGGGCTCGGCGAGGCGATGGTGCTCTTCCAGCCCGCCGACCTCCTCCCTCTGGAGGAGTGCGCGACGGCGTCGGTGCACGTGGCCGGCGCCGAGCTGAACCTGCTCGCCGCGGCGGCCAGGGCCGGGGCGCGGGCGGCGTTCTGCAGCCGGGTCGGCGACGACCCGTTCGGGCGGCGGGTCGTGGCGGCCGCGGAGGGGCTCGGCGTCGCCGCCGGTCTCGTCGCCGTCGACGGCATCCGGCCGACGGGCGTGTTCGTGAAGGACGTCCGGCCCGACGGTGCGCGGCGGGTCCACTACTACCGGGCCGGTTCGGCGGCGTCCGCCCTCGACGAGGCCGACGCCGACCGGGCCCTGGCCGCCGGGCCCGACCTGGTCGCGGTGTCCGGGCTGACCGCCGCGCTCGGCGACGGGCCGCGCCGGGCGGTGCTGCGGCTGGCCCGCGAGGCGCACGCGCGGGGCATACCCGTCGCCGTCGACCCGAACCTGCGGCCCGGGCTGGACGCGGCCGGTGTCGTGACCGCGTTGCTGCCGCTGACGGCGTACCTCCTCCTCGGGATGGACGAGGCGGTGCCGCTCTTCGGCACGGACGACCCCGGGGAGGTCTTCGCGCGGGCCAGGGCCGCCGGCGTGCGGGAGGTGGTGCTGAAGGCCGGCGCCGACGGCTGCTGGCACGACGGCGGTGACACGCCGGCGCACCTGCCGTCCGCGGCGGTCCGGGTGGTCGACCCCGTCGGGGCCGGGGACGCGTTCGCGGGCGCCTACCTCGCCGCCCGCCTCGCCGGGACCGGGCCGCGCGGCGCGGCGCTGCTGGGCACCCGGTTCGCGGCCAGGGTGGTCGCGTTGGCCGGCGACACCGAGGGGCTGCCGGCTCCCGCCGAGGTCGCGGCGATGCTCGCCGAGGCCGGATGACCCTTGCACCCGGCGGCAGGAATCATCCTCCTGGCGAACGACCTTCAGATCCGCGCCGGGAGGCCGATGGATGGTTGGGTCCCCCACGAGGACCACAGGGGTCGGCCGTCCAGAGGGAGCGTCACACGTCATGCCCGGAGTGCTCGCCTGGCTCATGCCGAAGGTCCGCCTCAGCGACGCGGCCTTCCAGTCGCGGCACCGGGCGCTCCGGCTGGTGCTGGCGCTGCACCTGCCCGTGCTCGTCGTCCTCAGCCTCGTCAACGGGCACACCGTCGTCGGCGAGCACGCCCACGACGGCGGGTGGCTCGTCTGGTCGGCGAACGCGGGCGTGCTGATCTGCGCGGTCGCCGCCGGCGTCGCCCGCAGCAGGCGCGGCGCGGCGGTCGCCGTCTCGACGGGTCTCGTGCTCGCCGCCGCGGCGCTCGTGCACGCCGGCAACGGCCTCACCGACCTGCACTTCCACTTCTTCGTGGTGGTCGGGCTGGTCAGCCTGTACCAGGACTGGGTCACGCTGCTGGTCGCCGTCCTGCTGGTCGCGGCGCACCACCTCCTCGTCGCCGCGACCATGCCGGACATGCTCTTCAGCAGCCCGCAGGCGCGCGACCACCCGATCCTGTTCGTGCTGATGCACGCCGGGTTCGTCCTCGCGATGTGCCTGACGCAGCTGGTGTACTGGAGGTTCGCCGCCAACGCGGAGGCCGAGGTCGACGCCGAGCGGGCGCGCGTCGCCGCGGAGAACCAGTCGGCGCTGCGGGCCGCCGCCGACGACGCCACCCGGCGCGAGGAGGCGGCCGCGAGCAACGCCGCGGAGCAGGTCGCGCACAGCGAACGCCTCGGCCGGCGCCTCGAGACCGTCCTCGCCGACGTCGCCGACGCCGGTGTGCGGCTCGGCGCCGAGGCCGGCGCGGCGATGGAGTCGTTCGAGCAGAAGCTGGCGGGGATGACCGGCGCCGTACGCGACGCCGTCACCGACGTCGAGGCGGCGCTCAACGACTCCAACCGCGCGCGCACCGTCATCGGCGAGCTGGAGACCGCGATCGCCGACATCGCCACCGTCGCCGGCCTCATCCAGGCGGTCGCGGACCAGACGAAGCTGCTCGCCCTGAACGCGACGATCGAGGCCGCCCGCGCCGGCGAGGCCGGGAAGGGCTTCGGCGTGGTCGCCAACGAGGTCAAGGACCTCGCCGCGCAGACCGCCGCCGCGACCGGCCGGATCGAGACGACCGTCGGCCAGGTCACCGCCGGCGCGCTCGCGGCAGCGAACGCGGTCGGCGGGGTCGCGGACCGGCTCGGCTCGGTCGCCGCCGCCCAGCGCGAGGTCGAGGCGTCGCTGCACGAGCAGACGAGCCTCGCGGCCACCACCCGCGGCTCGGTCGCGGCCGCCGCGGAGAAGGTCAGCGCCACCGCCCAGCAGCCCTGACGCCGCAGGTCCACACGACCTGACGGTGTGCACCTCACGACCGCACAACCTTTACCGGATCACGGCACGCGCGAGGAGCGCAGCGCCGGTGCAGCACCACGACAACCGAGCGGGCGCGGAAACAGGAGCCCGAAAGCGGGCGCCCGGAAGCGGGAGGCCGGAAGCGGGAGGCCGGAAGCGGGAGGCCGGAAGCGGGAGGCCAGAAGCGGGAGGCCGGTCAGTTGGCGACCGGGGCCGGGACCGCGGCGGCGGAGACGGGTGCCTTCGTGCGGAAGGCCGGGGCCAGGGCGACGATGCCCGCGGCGAGGACCGCCGGCACGACGAAGGCCAGGCGCAGGGACGCGCTCTCCGCGACCGCGCCGATCAGGCCGGCGCCGACGACGAAGCCGACGTAGTTGAACAGGTTGACGCGGGCGATCGCGACGCCGGTCCCGGCCGGGTCGAGGCGGCCGGCGGCGGAGAAGGACTGGGGGACGACCAGCGACAGGCCGATGCCGACGACGGCGAAGCCGGCGATGCCCATCGCCGCCGACTGTGAGGCGGCGACGAGGCCCAGGCCCAGGCCGCCGACCACGCCCCCGACGGCGACGACGCCGACGGGGCCGAAGCGGCGCACGATGAGGTCGCCGGCGGTGCGGCCGACGAGCATGGTGGCCTGGTAGGCGGCGAGGCCGAGGGCGGCGACGCTGGTGCTGGCAGAGAACGCGTGGTCGAGGAAGACCGTGCTCCAGTTGGAGACGGCGGAGTCGGCGATGAACATGAGCATCATCGCGATGCCGACGAGGATGACGGGGCGCCACGGGACGGCGGTGTCGGCACCCGGTGGCACGTCCGCGACCTCTTCCGCGCGGCGCAGCTGCCAGGGGCCCGCGGCGAGGGCCAGCAGCGCGCCGACGGCCGCGACGGCGGCGAGGGACGCGCCGATCGACCAGCCCAGGCGGGACGTGCCGGCGGTGGCGAGCGCGCCGAGGATGGCGCCGACGCTCCACACGGCGTGGAACGAGTTGAGGACGGGGCGGCCGTAGCGGCGCTCGACGCTGACGCCCTGCATGTTCATGGTGGCGTCGACGAACCCGAGCATGAGGCCGACGAAGGCGAGGGCGGCGTACAGCTGCCAGGCCTGGCCGGCGAGGCCGACGGCGGTGATCGCGAGGGCGACGCCGGGGCCGCCGGCGCGCAGCACGGGCGAGCTGCCGAAGCGGGCGGACAGCAGGCCGGCGAGGACGCTGCCGACGCCGGCGACGACCGGGACGGCGAGCAGGACCAGGGAGAGCTCGCCGTCGGAGAAGCCGAACTTCTCCTGCAGCACGCCGACCTGGGTCAGCAGGGCGGCGAAGCAGAAGCCCTGGACCAGGTACGCCACCGCGACGCTGAGTCTTGCCCGGCGGTCCCGCATTCCGGCCCCCAATGGTGAGAATTCCTCGGAAGCATCGTTCACGGGGCGGCGGAGCGCAAGGCCCACCAGCGGGCCGCCTGGAGGGTCGCGCCGTATCCGATGAGTGTCAGCAGGTGGAACAGGTACAGCCACAGCAGCACGGCGACGGTCGCGCCGACCGCGTCCAGGCCGCCGAAGGGCGCGCCGAGGTCGAGGGGCAGCGACCAGAACAGCACGAACCCGTGCGCGAAGCCCGAGACGTTCGCCGCCGTGAACGAGCCGACCACGACCGTCGGCACCCAGGCGGGGCTCGGTGGGGCGCACCAGCGGTACACCATGACGAACGCCGGGCTCAGCGCGAGCCAGGTGGCGAGGAACGACACGACGACCGCCGTCACACTCGACCACCCGCCGTCCTGCAGGCGACGTGCGGCGCCGGGCAGCACGAGGAGGAGGCCGAGCAGCAGCGCCGGCGCGGCGGCGAGGACGGGCAGGATGAGCAGCCGCCCGCGCCAGCCCGCGGGCGAGCCGGACTCGGTGAGGGAGACGAACGCGCGGCGGAGGCCTTCGCCGTACCAGGTGGCGGGGACGAGCGCGATCAGGGTCAGCGGCCACGACATGCCGAGCCCGGCGTCGACGAGCACGGCGGTGGCGCGGTCGGCGCCGAGGCGGCCGGGCATGGCGGCGATGACCGGCCCGGCCAGCTCGCGGATCCGGCCGGTGCCGGCGATGAGCCCGGCGAGCCTGATGGTGAGCAGCGCGACGGGCACGACGGCGACGGCGCCGTAGAACGTGACGGCGCCCGCGTGCAGGTTGAGGTCCCGGCCGCGGAAGAACCGCAGGACCACCCGCACCGCACGCATCACGACCGCCCGGTACCCACCGCGGACCCCCGCGACACACGCCGGCGCGCCGCACCGGACACCGCCGGAAGAAGGAGACCGGGCCGGCGGCGTCCGGGAGAAGCCCGGGGCCGCCGGCACGGGAGACGGCACGCCTACGACACGGCGGGCGCCGGCACGGGAGACGGCACGCCTACGACACGGCGGGCGCCGGCAGGAGGGTGGTGAGCAGGCCGCGCAGCAGGTCGATGCCGTCGTAGCTCAGGACCGACTCGGGGTGGAACTGGACGCCGGCGAAGGTGGGGCCGCGCAGCGCGTGGACGTCGCCGTTGGCCGGGTCGCGGGACAGCTCCACCTCACCGTAGGCGCTGCTGAAACGGTCGTGCGGGTGCGTGGCGGTGAAGGTGGAGTAGAAGCCGACCGTCGTGGGGCGGCCGAAGAACACGATGTCGCGCTGCATGCCCTGGTACGGGTTGGCCTTGCGGCGCAGGGGCAGGCCCAGCAGGCCCGACAGCAGCTGGTGGCCGAGGCACACGGCCAGCGTCGGCGTGCCGGAGTCGAGCAGCTGCTCGGCGACGGCCCGCATGGCCGCCATCTTCGGCTCCTCGACGCGCCGCGGGTCGCCCGGGCCGGGGCCGAGCACGACGAGGTCGTAGCCGTCCAGCGTGGTGACCGCCGTGTACTTCTCCAGGACGACGTCCAGGCCGAGGATCCGCAACTGGTGGTGCAGCATGCCGGTGAAGGTGTCCTCCGCGTCGACGATGAGGACCCGCCGGCCGGCGAGCGCGGGCGTCGCGAGCGACCGCGTGTGGTGGTCCTGCAGCCAGAACGGCGCGAGGGTGGCGTTGCGGGCGACGAGGGCGCCCTGCACGGCCGGGTCGGCGGCGAGCAGCGGCGCGGCCGGGACGGGACCGGAGGCCGGGGCCGTGCCCAGGCCGAGCGCGGTCAGCACGCCGGCGGCCTTCGTGTGGGTCTCGCGCACCTCCCCCTCGGGGGTCGAGTGCCGCACGAGGGTGGCGCCGACCGGCACCCGCAGGCGCCCGGCAGACGAGATCTCGGCGGTGCGGATGAGGATCGGCGCGTCCAGGGTCTGCCGGCCGGCCTCGTCGGTGCCGATGAGGGCGAGCACGGCGCCGTAGTAGCCGCGGCCGCGGCGCTCGTGGCGGGCGACGACCCGGCACGCGTTCTCGATCGGGCTGCCGACGACGGTCGGCGCGAACATCGTCTCCCGCAGCACGTCCCGCACGTCCAGTGCGCTGCGGCCGGCGAGGAGGTACTCCGTGTGGACGAGGTGCGCCATCTCCTTCAGGTACGGGCCGATGACCTGCCCGCCCTCGGTCGCGACGGTCGCCATCATCTTGAGCTCCTCGTCCAGGACCATGGACAGCTCGTCGATCTCCTTGCGGTCGGCGAGGAACCGCAGCACCGCCTCCTTGTCGGGCACGCCGCCCGGGTGCCGGAACGTGCCGCTGATCGGGTTCATCATGACCAGGCCGTCCTCGACGCTGACGTGCCGCTCCGGGGTGGCGCCGACGAGCGTGCGCTCACCGGTGTGCACGAGGAACGTCCAGTACGCGCCGCGCTCGCGTTCCAGCAGCCGCCGGTACACGGCGAGGGCGGCGGCGACCGGGTCACCGTCGACGCCGGCGGTGAAGACGCGGTGGATGACGAAGTTGGAGCCCTCGCCGCGGCCGATCTCGTCGCGGAGCACCTCGGAGACGATGGAGGCGTACTCGTCGTCGGACACGTCGAACGCGCCGTCGCGCAGCGACACCGGCCCGGCCGGCAGCACGGCGAGGAAGTCGGACACCGGGCACGACGAGCGGGAGGAGATGCGCAGCACGGACAGGGGCGTGCCGTCGTCGACGCATTCGAAGCCCCGCTCACGGACCTGCCGGAACGGCACGAGCGAGAGGGACTCGGACGGGATGTCGGCGAGCGACTCGACGGTCTCGACGGTGCCGGCGAGCACCTCGACGACGTCGCGGCCTTCGCGGCGCAGCAGGGCGAACGGGCGGTTCAGGTCGGGCAGCATGCGGGTCGTCCCTCTCAGGTCTGGCCGGCGGTCCGGGCGGCCGGCCCCTTCGAGGAAGGGAACGAAAAAAAGCGACCGCCGGATCGGCGGCCGCGGATGTGGGTGTCACGCGGGAGTGGGCCGCCTCGTCAGGCGGGCCACCAGCATCGGTTCAAGTACGCGGACACGCTGAAGACCATACGACGAACTCCTGGGCGGCGCCAGCACCTCCCGGCAAAACGCCACCCAGGAAGAAATCGTCAGCGGTTCAGCGACCCCATCGTCGCCGCTGGATACCTCGTGCCGGCCACGTCCTGCGCGATGGAGAGCTTCTCGATCGCGGCGAGATCGTCCGCGGTCAGCGGGACGTCGAGCGCGGCCACGTTCTGTTCGAGGTACGGGCGCCGCTTGGTGCCGGGGATCGGCACGACGTCGTCGCCCTGCGCGAGGACCCAGGCGAGCGCGAGCTGCGCGGGGGTGACGCCCTTCGCGGCGGCCAGGGCGCGGACCTCGGCGACCAGGTCGAGGTTGCGCTGGAAGTTCTCACCCTGGAAGCGGGGGTTGACCCGGCGGAAGTCCGACGGGTCGAACTGCGACGGGTCGGTGATCTCGCCGGTCAGGAAGCCGCGGCCGAGCGGGCTGTAGGCGACCAGCCCGATGCCCAGCTCGCGGAACGCGCCGAGGATGCCGTCCTCCAGCTCGCGGCTCCACAGGGAGTACTCGTACTGCCCGGCGGTCACCGGGTGCACGGCGTGCGCCCGCCGTACGGTCGCGACCGACGCCTCGGAGATGCCGAGGTGGCGGACCTTGCCGGCGGCGACGGCCTCGCTGAGCGCGCCCCAGGTGTCCTCGATCGGCACCCGGTCGTCGACGCGGTGCTGGTAGTACAGGTCGATGTGGTCGACGCCGAGGCGGGTGAGCGACGCGTCGAGGGCGGCCCGCACGTAGTCGGGGTGGCCGTTGATGCTGCGGCCGTCGCCGTCGCGCTGGATGCCGAACTTGGTCGCGAGGGTCACCTCGTCGCGGCGCCCGGCGATGGCGCGGCCGACCAGCTGCTCGTTGGTGAACGGGCCGTACATGTCGGCGGTGTCCAGGAACGTCACGCCGAGGTCGAGGGCGCGGTGGATGGTGGCGATGGACTCGGCGTCGTCACCCGGGCCGTAGAACTCGCTCATCCCCATGCAGCCGAGGCCGAGCGCCGACGTGGTCAGAGTGCCAAGGGTTCGCTGTCGCATGCCCCAACACTCCCCCTTCGAGCGCGCTCGAAGTCAAATAGGCTGGAACGATGGATTTCACCATCGCGGAAGTGGCGGAGCGGACCGGCCTGACCGCGCACACGCTGCGGTATTACGAGCGAGCCGGCCTCCTCGACCCGCCGGAGCGGGACTGGAACGGCCACCGCCGCTACTCCGAGGGCGACGTCGGGATGCTCGGGATCCTGACCCGCCTGCGGGCCACCGGCATGTCGATCGCCGGGATGCGCCGGTACGCGGAGCTGTGCCGGGTCGGCCCGGAGACGTTCGACGAGCGCCGCGGGCTCCTGGAGCAGCACCGCCGGGAGGTGCTGCAGCGGATCGCCGACCTGCAGAGCGATCTCACCCTGATCGAACACAAGATCAGCGTCTACGGCGGCGCGGCGACCCCCGTGCCCGATCTCGCCAGCCCGTAGAGGCACACCAGCGCGGCCAGCACGAGCGGGACGCCGTCGCGGATGACGCCGTCGACGCCGAGCAGCAGCCAGCACAGCACCGGCTGCACGAGCAGCACGAAGACGCTGACCATGGCGAGCAGCACCCGCGCCCAGGCGTGCCCGAACATCATCGCGAAGCTGATCAGCGACGCCACGAACGCGACGACGATGCCGAGCACGAACCACGAGATGACCAGCGGCACGGCCGTCGAGCGTGGCAGCCGCGGCTCGCCCCACAGCGTCCCGGCGGCGACCAGGCACGGCACGCTCAGCAGCGCCGAGTAGGACAGCGCGGCGACCCGGGCGGTCAGCGCCCACGCCGGGATCGGCCGCTTCGACGGCCTGCGGGTGAGGTGCGCGGCGATCGCCGGCGAGCGGAACAGCTGCCAGACCACGGTCGTGCACAGCGTCAGGATGACGGCGAGCGCGGCGAGCACCTGCCACGGCGGCAGGTAGCCGCCCTCGCGGGGCTGGGCGAGCCGGGCCGAGGCGAACACGGTGGTGACCGCGAGGATCAACCCGAACGGCCGGGCGGTGAGCCGGCCCCAGCGGATCTCCCGCATCAGGAACAAAAATCCGAGTGCGCGCAGCATCGCCCAGAATGTCCGCACCCCGAGCCCGAATCCGCCCTCGCTGGAGTATTTGAGGTTGACGAGATCCGCGGCGAGCGTCACCACCGCGGTGAGCAGCACGATGCGGCGCAGCCGCCGGCTCGCCGGAGTCGGCGCCGGAGGCCGTTTGATTTGCACCAGTTCACGCCAACTGCCCTGCATGAAACGGCACGCTAACACCGTCGCCCGCACATTGCTGACGTCAATGCACTATTGTTTCCGCCCATGACCGGGCGATTCGTTGGTGTGGTCAGGCGCAGTACAGTGTTCGCCGCGATGATTGTCGGAATTCTTGGCATCCTGCCGTTTCCGTCAATTGCCACCGCATATGCACCCCGTCTCACGCTCGCGAGCAGCACGCCGGGCGCGGAGACCCGTGTGGGCCACCTGCCGCAGGTGCTGCAACTCGTGTTCAACGACAAGATCGTCGACGCCCAGGTGATCCTGACCGGCCCGGACAGCGCGGCCGTCAGCCTCGGCGCCGTCACCGTGCGCAACGAGACGGCCCGCATCGCGCTCGGCGTCCCGGACGGCGCGCCCGGCAGCTACACCGTGTCCTACACGGCCACCGGGAGCAACGGCGCGACCGGCAACGGCAGCTTCTCGTTCACCGTGACCACCGGCGCGAAGACCGGCACCTCCGCGAAGCCGACCCGCACGCCGTCGCCGACGGCGGCGCCGACCGTCCCGCCGGTCGCGACCAGCGCCGCGGCCGCGCCCGCCGACTTCCTGACGTCCAAGATGCAGCCACCGGCCGCCGCGGCACCGCCGGCCGCCGGCCGGCCCGCCTGGTGGACCTACGCGGCGGTGCTGCTGGTGGTGGCATGCGTGCTGGTGGTGTTCCTCGGGTTCAGCCGCCGCCGGATCCGGCCCGGCATCCCGGCGAAGTAAGGCAGATCAGGCACAATCACGCCTTATCGTGAAGGCATGCTGGAGCACCTTCGCGTCCTCGTCGTCGACGACGAGCCGGACCTGTGCGAGATCGTCAAACGGGTGCTCAGCCGCGCCGGCGCCGAGGTCCTCACGGCGTCGGGGCTCGCCGGGGCGGAGCGCGTCTGCGTCGAGCACCCGGCCGCGATCGACCTGGCGATCACCGACCTGAAGCTCAACGACGGCTCCGGCGTGCAGGTGGCCGAGGTGGTACGGGCGCACTGCCCCGACGCGTTGATCATGTACATGTCCGGCCTGCCCTACTTCGACGCCTCCGTCGTGGAGCTCGGACCGGACGCCTCGGTGATCGCCAAGCCCTTCCGCGCCACCGAACTGGTCGACATGGTGCAGGTCGCCCTGATCCGGGCGGGACGGGTCGCTCCGTAGCGACATCCCCCAAGCGTTATCAGCGCGCGCCGGTAGGGCATATGAACGGCATGGCGCAGGACGAACCCACCGGACCGCGGCTCGAGAACCCGCCGAGCCGGCCCACGCAGCTGACCAAGGGGTCATGGATCAACGTCCTGAAGCGGACGGTCAAAGAGTTCAACGAGGACAACCTGACCGACTGGGCCGCCGCCCTGACCTACTACGGCGTGCTGTCGATCTTCCCCGGCATCCTGGTGCTCCTCGCGGTGTCCGGCATGCTGCTCACCGACACGACCCAGAACGCGGTCCTGAGGAACACCCAGGAGCTGTTCCCCGCGTCGATCGCGGGGCCGGTCAACAGCGCCGTCGACGAGCTCAAGCAGGGCTCCGGCTCCGCCGGCGTGCTCGCGATCATCGGTCTGCTCGGCGCCGTCTGGACCGCCTCCGGTTACGTCGGCGCGTTCATCCGGGCCGCCAACTCGATCTACGACGTGCCCGAGGGCCGGCCCATCTGGAAGGTGCTGCCGATCCGCCTCGGCGTCACCGTCGTCGTCGGCGTCCTCATCTCCCTCGCCGCGCTGAGCATCGTCTTCACCGGCCGGTTCGCCGAACAGGCCGGCAGCTGGATCGGCCTGTCGAAACAGGCCGTGCAGGTCTGGGACATCGCCAAGTGGCCGGTGCTGCTGCTCATCGTCATGGTGATCCTCGCCGTGCTGTACTACGCGTCCCCGAACGCCCGGCAGACCGGCTTCCGCTGGGTCACGCCCGGCGGCGGGCTCGCGGTGCTGATCTGGCTGATCGCCTCCGCCGGCTTCGCGATCTACGTGGGCAACTTCAGCTCGTACAACAAGACGTACGGCACCCTCGGCGGCATCATCGCGTTCCTGGTGTGGCTGTGGATCTCCAACATCGCGATCCTGCTGGGCGCGGAGTTCGACGCCGAGCTCGAGCGCGGCCGCGCCATCCAGGGCGGGCTACCCGCGGATCAGGAGCCGTTCATGCCGCTGCGCGACACGAGCAAGATGAAGGAGAGCGACGACCCCGAGCCCTAGCGGGACGACGGGGTCAGGGCGGCGCCGACCTGGTCGACGAGGCCCGACATCTCGAACGCGACCTCGCCGACGTCGCAGCCCGGCTGCACCATGGCGGCGATGCTGGCGAGGGTGTGGCCGTCGCCGAGGGCCATGACGAACAGCAGGCTGCGGCCCATCTGCACGATCGTGCGCAGGACCGGGCCGGCGTCGGTGGCCGCGGACACGCCCTGCGCGAGGGAGACCACGCCGGCGACCATCGCGGCGAGCTGGTCGGCGCGCTCCGGCGGCAGCTCGTTGGAGGCCGCGACCAGCAGACCGTCCCCGGAGACCGCGACGGCGTGCCGGACGCCGGCCACCCGATCGGTGAAGCCGCTGAGCACCCAGTCGAGCCCCGTGATGGCTGTCATGACGTGGCATGTCCTTCCTGACGCACCGTGGTGACGGTGCCGAAACGGCCGATCGGATGCCGGTGGGCCGGCAGCGTCTCGCCGACGTCGCCGGGGTCCGCGGATGGGGATGTGCCCGTGGTGCCGCTCTGCGGTGACGCATTGACAGTACGCCGTGGCAGCCCGTCGTCGAACGCCCGGGCCTCGACCGTGGGCCCCTCGGCGACGACGCCGCTGGGCACCACCGGGACGAGCAGGCCGCCCTTGCGCGGCACGGGGATGTCCATCGGCTCTGCGCCGGGCAGCGCCGGGCTGCGCTCCAGGGGGCGCGGCGGCAGCCGGTGCGCGGCGGGCTCCGGCGGGACCGGTGGCGTCGGCGGCCGGTGTACGACCATGCCCTGCGGCAGCCGCACGGTCGCGACCAGCCCGCCGGACGGCGCCGGGTGCAGGGCGACGCCGACCCCGTGACGGGCGGCGAGGCGGGCGACGACGGTCAGCCCGAGCCGCGGCCCGGCCGCCGGCGGGTCCGCGAGCCGCTCGTTGAGCTCGGCGACCAGGTCCGGATCCAGGGCGGCGCGGCCGTGGTCGGTGACGTGGACGACGGCCCCGTCGCCGGCCCGCCGGGCGTCGACGACGACGGGATGCTCGCCGCCGGCGTGCCGGGCGGCGTTGTCGAGCAGCTCGGCCAGCAGGTGCACGACGCCGTCGACGGCGGCGGGCTCCACCGCCGTGTCGTCGTCGACGCGGCCGTACTCGACGCGCTCGTAGGCGTGGATCTGCGACTGCGCGGCGCGGAGCACGTCGAGCAGCGGCACCGGCGCGGGGTGCACCCTGGCGGCGTCGGCCCCGGCGAGGACGAGCAGGCTGTGGGTGTCGTGCCGGATGCGCGTCGCGAGGTGGTCGAGCGCGAACAGCAGCGCCAGCCGGTCCGGGTCCGCCTCGTCGCGTTCGGCCTCGTCGAGGCGTTCGAGGAGCGCGTCGGCGAGCCGGGCCGCGCGGCGCCCGAGGTCGCCGTACATGCCGGCCTCACCGGCCCGGAGCGCGGCCTGCCCGGCGGCCGCCTCGGCGGCGTCGGCGGCGGCCCGGGCCGCGGCCCGCTGCACGGCGTCGAGCGCCTCGGCGACCCGCCCGATCTCGTCCCGCCCGGCCGCCACCTCCCCGGCGGCCACCCCCGCCGCGTGCGGCTCCACCCCGGACAGCCCCGCGGCCCGCGGATCGTCGCCGGGCGGTCCGGCGGCACGCGGATCGGCGGCGCGCGGGCCGGCGGCCGGGAGGGTGCCGGCGGCGGGCGCGAACGCGGCGGCGGTGTGTGCCGCGGTATTGGCAAGGCGCAGGGCCAGGGTGAGCAGGGCGCGGAGGCGGCGGCGCAGGGCGCGGGCGGCGGCGACGGCCAGGGCGACCGCGGCGACCACGACGGCGAGGACGGCGGCGAGGCCGAGGACGACCGTGCGGTTCTGCCGGTCGCGGGCGTCGCCGACGGCGTCGGCGGTGTCGGCGGCGACCCGGTCGGCGAGGCCCTGCAGGCCGTCGAGCTGGGCGAGCGAGGCCAGCGCCAGGGCGGCGGTGTCCGCGGGGGCGGACGGCGGGGCCAGCAGCAGCGGCTCCACGTCGGCGGTGACGTCCAGGCCCCCGAACACGGCCCGCCAGGCGGGGGTCGCCGCGGCGGTGAACCGGTCGAACGCGCTCGCCGCCGCGGCGCGGTGGGCGGCGATCGCGTCGCGGTCGGCGGCGGTCAGCTCCCCCGCGGCGAGCGCGCGCACCGCCGTCACCTGCACGAGGGCGAGCTCCTCCTTGCCAACGGCGAGCCACCCCGCGGCCCGGCTCCCGGCGAGGACCGCCGGCGGCGCGGGCCGGTCGGCGACGCCCTGCTGGAAGGCGATCAGGCCGGCGATCAGCTGCCGGTACCCGAGCAGCGGCACCGGACCGGACGCCTGCGGCGCGCGGGCCCGCAGCGCGTCGAGACCGTCCAGCGCACCGGCGGCGCCGGGCACACCGGCCGAGACGGCACGGAAACGGGCGGCGGCGGCGTCCGTGCGGGCGGGGTCGCCGGCGGCGGGCATGGGCCGGGCGGGGTCGGCGAGGGCGAGCCGCTCGCGCTGCAGGCCGTCGACGACGTGGCCGGCCTCCGCCGACGCCGAGACGGCCGAGGCGACGGCGCCCCGCACGTCGCCGGTGCGGTCCGCGTAGACGGCGACGGTGACCCCGGCGAGGCCGAGCAGGGCCAGCAGGGGCAGGAGCAGCACGAGGACGAGCTTCGCGGCGACGGGGATGTCGGCGAACGCCACCCCGCGGACGAAGAAGCGGTGCCGCCGGCGAACCGGTGCAGCGTCACGCAAGACCCCCACCGCCTCCCCTTGTCGGCCCCTTATGCGTACCGCTTTTGCGGTACGTGCGGAAGAGATAACTTTGAGTAGCCGCCCGAATTTCACGCATTGACGCGGAATGCACCTCGCTTAAGCAAGAACAAAGACAAAGTTGAACCGGAGCCGCACCCGTCCGCTTGAACGCCCGAACGCGCGCTCATTAGGGTTCAGGGATGCCTGAGCGGCTCTTCGCGGATGACGACCCCTCATCCGACTCGCACAGACGCGTCAAGGGCGCCTTCTTCGCCGACTACACGGGCGAGTTCCCGATGCCGCGCGTCCTCAACGAGCCGCCGCCGGCCGACGACGAGCAGGAGCAGCCCCGTACACCTGCCGCAAAGACCTCAAAGGGACCCGCACCGGCGTGGCTCAGGACGGGACGGCCCGCCCTGCACGAGCTGATGCGCAACCGCCGGCAGGCGCTCATGGCCCTCGGCGGCGGCGCCGTCGCGATCGGCGGGCTCGGATCCGGCGCCGCCGCGATGCTCGGCCGCCCCGACGACGCCGACGAGATGGTCAGGACCGGCCAGGGCGGCGGCAACGTCTCCCCGCGCGACGCCGGCTCGTTCTCCAACCGCGACTCCAGCTACACCAGCGGCCTCGGCGACCTCAACGACCTCGGCGCCGCCGGCACCGCCGACTCGGCCTCCGCAGCCGCCGTCGCCGCGATGCGCGCCACGCCCCGCTTCCCGACGCCGCTGAACCGCGACCCGGTGCTGCACCTGCTGCGGCGCTGCACGTTCGGGCCGACGCAGGCGGACGTCGCCGCGGTCAAGGAGCTCGGCATCGACGGCTGGCTCGACCAGCAACTGGAGCCGGACAAGATCGCCGACCCGGTCGCCGACGCGGCGCTGAAGACCACGCCGACCGTCACGATGACCACCGCGGAGATCCGCGCGGCGGTCAAGGACGGCGACAACAAGGCGATGTACGAGCTGACCCGCGCCGTCATCGCCCGGCAGGTGTGGAGCACCCGGCAGCTGTTCGAGGTGATGGTCGACTTCTGGAACAACCACCTCAACATCACCAGCCCGTTCGACGGCGGCTGGGACACCCGGGTCCCCTACGACGTGAACGTCATCCGCAAGCACGCGCTGGGCAAGTTCTCCGACATGCTCATCGCGTCGGCGCGGGACCCGGCGATGATGCGCTACCTGGACAACACCTCCTCCGACAAGCGCAACGTCAACGAGAACTACGGCCGTGAGCTGCTCGAGCTGCACACCGTCGGGATCGACGGCGGCTACAACGAAAAAGACGTCCGCAACTCCGCGTACCTGATGACGGGCCGCACCGCCACCCGCGAGGGCACGTTCAAGTACGAGCAGAACCGGCACTGGACCGGCGCGGTCAAGGTGCTGGGCTTCCAGCACGGGAACAAGTCGGCGAAGGACGGCCTGGCCGTCGGCGACGCCTACCTGCTGTACCTGGCCACGCACCCGTCGACGGCGAAGTACATCGCCCGCAAGCTCGCGGTGCGGTTCGTGTGCGACACGCCGCCGCAGTCCCTCGTCGACCGGCTCGCCACCGCGTACCAGCAGAGCGGCTCGGCGATCGCGCCGGTGCTCAAGGTGCTGTTCCGGTCCCTGGAGTTCTGGATCTCGGCCGGGCTGAAGACCCGCCGCCCCCTGGAGAACTTCGTCGCGACCGCCCGCGTCGTCGGCACCAAGCCCGGCGCGGACACCGGCAAGGCCCTCGAGGACCTGTACAACTTCACCCGCAAGCTCGGCCAGGCGCCGCTGGGCTGGGAGCCGCCGGACGGCTACCCCGACGTCGCGAACGCGTGGAGCTCCGCCGCCGGCATGCTGGAGACGTGGAACTCGCACCGCGCGTTCCTGCAGCAGTCGTTCAAGGGCCTCAACAACCCGCGCGCCGACTCGCTCGTCACCCAGCCGGCCGCGACCCTGGCCACCTACCTGGACGTGCTGTGCAACCGGCTCATCTTCCAGCCGATGAAGCCCGCCGAGCGGGACGCGCTGATCAAGTTCCTCGGCGCGAAGCCCGACACCCGGGTCACCGACGCCAACCTCGGCGGCAAGCTGCCCAACCTGGCCCCGCTCGTCCTCGACTCCGTCTACCACGCGCTGCGGTGAGGTTTCCGTGACTGACCTTCCAGAAGGCGAGCGCCGCCCCACCTCACTGGAGGAGCTGCGCCGGCACGGCCCGAACCTGTGCGAGGCCGCGATCCGGGTGCAGGCCGACCAGGTCCAGGACGAGCTGGCCGCCGAGCGTGAGCGGTGGAGCAAGGGCTTCACCCGCCGCCGCCTCGTGCAGGGCGCCGGGTTCGTCGGCGTGGCCGCGCTCGGCGCGCAGCTGGTGACGAGCCGGGTCGCGTTCGCCGCGCCCGAGGACGCCAAGGGCACGCTCGTCGTCATCTTCCTGCGCGGCGGCATGGACGGGCTGTCCGTGGTCGCGCCCGGCGACGACCCCAACTACCGCTCGATGCGGCCCAACATCGCGATCCCCATGGCGGCGCTGCTGCCCGCCGGGCGCGGCTTCGGGCTCAACCCGGCGATGACCGCGCTGTACCCCTTCTGGCAGGCCGGCAAGATGGCCGCGGTGCACGCGGTCGCCTCCCCCGACGCGAGCCGCAGCCACTTCCAGGCGCAGGACGCGCTGGAGCGCGGCGCGGCGTCGGTCGCGGTGCGCACCGGCTGGCTCGACCGGGTCCTCGCCCAGATGGGCCCGGGCACCACGTTCCGCGCCGTCGCGCAGGGCAACGCGCTGCCGCGCTCCCTCGTCGGCGGCGAGCAGGCGATCGTCCTCAACGGCATCCGCGACTTCCGCATCGACAACGACGCCATGCGCAGCCAGACGATGGAGGCGCTGAAGACCCTCTACACGGGCCTCGACCACTCCCTCGCCAGCACCGCCGCCGGCACCATCCAGGCGATCAACACCGCGCAGAAGATCGCGAACTCGCAGTACCGGCCGCTGGAGGGCGTCCAGTACCCCGGCGGCGGCCTGGCGGACCGGTTGAAGGACATCGCCCAGCTCATGAAGGGCGGCGTCGGCCTGCGGGTCGCGGCCCTCGACGTCGGCGGCTGGGACATGCACACCAACCTCGGCCGGGTCGACGGCGGCGACATGCGCAACTCGCTGACCAACCTGTCCGAGGCGATCGGCGCCTTCGCCACCGACCTCGGCCCGCTGCTGGACAACACGACCATCATCACGATGAGCGAGTTCGGCCGGCGCGTCCAGGAGAACGGCAACGTCGGCGTCGACCACGGCCACGGCAACGCGATGCTGCTGCTCGGCGGCGGCCTCAACGGCGGCAAGGTGCACGGCAACTGGCCCGGCCTCGCACCCGGCGCGCTCGACCAGGGCGATGTCGCGGGAGCCAACGACTACCGCGACATCCTCGCCGAGATGCTCAAGAAGCGCTTCAACGTCCAGGACTCGGCGGCCATCTTCCCCAACCACCAGTTCAAGACGCTGGGCGTCTTCAAGGGCTGAACCCTAGAGGCTGAACACGGGCCCCGTGGTGGTCGACAGCGAGCAGGCGTTGCCGTACGTCTTCTTGTAGTCGACCCGCTTGCCCTTCCACCGGCCGACGGCCGTGACCGTCACCGGGTCGTACTGCATCGTGCACGCCATGCCGGTCGTGGCCTGCAGCCGGGCGAAGTCGCCGCCGACCTTGGCCAGCGCGGAGCACGCGTCCTTCGCCAGCTTGTGCGACCCGCCGGCGGGCCGGCACGTCAGCGACGCGCGGCGCTGCGCCGGCTTCGAGCTCTCGCCCTTGGCGACCGTCAGCACCAGCTTCGTCGGCCTGGCGGGCGCTGCCGTCGCCGCCGCGGCCGTCGTCGTCTCCACGGTCGCGATCGCCGCCACCAGCATCGTGGCCGTCGCGACCAACCGTCCTGCACCCATTCCAACCCCCGTCGCACCTTGGTGGGGCGAAGCTTACACACCTTTTCCGGACATTTCGTGTTTTTGGCTAATGTACGACTGGCGCACGGCCACCTGGCCTCGCAGGCTCGGCTCCCCTCCCGCCTCCGTCCCCACCTGACCGCCGGCTGGACCCGGCACCCAGTCGAAGGCGCCCGGTCCACGCCGCACGATCCCGTGCGATTCCGGCAGCTCCAGGGCTGCACCGTCCGGGGACCACGAGCGCCCGGACGCCCGAGGCCACCGGCACCGCCCCGGGCGCTGGGGCGGCTTCCTGGCGGTCAGACAAATTGCGGCGCGCGATGCCCCCTGTTGATCGACGTCCCGGACTAGGGTGTGCTACCAGCGACGCTCGGGAGGAGACTGCCGTGACCCTGGAGGCACAGGCACAGAAGCTCGTCGCCGGCCTGGTGCGGGTCGCCGTCATGGCGCCCACCGACACTCCCCCGCCCGAGCAGTCCCAGCTCCCCCCGCCACACCGGCAGGTCCTGCTGCTGCTCGGCCGGCGGGACCGCGAGTTCCGCCTGTCCGACCTGGCCACGGAGCTCGGCTCGTCGGTCGCGGCGACGATGGCGATCGTGTCGCCGCTGATCGCCGAGGGCCTGGTCGAGATGCGGCCGGCGCCGTCCTACGCCGCGCACGACATGCGGATCGCGGCGACCGACCGCGGCCTGGCGCTGACCCCCGCACCGTCCAACTGGGCGGAGAACGCCCTCGGCAGCGTCGAGGACCTCGACGAGCACGCCCAGGCGCGGCTGCTGCGGATCGTCACGACCAAAATCACCGAGCTCCAGCGCGAGGGCCGCATCCCGGTGAGCCGGATGTGCCTGTCGTGCCGGTTCTTCGACGGCTACCGCCACCCCGGCACCGAGGCGCCGCACCACTGCTGGTTCGTCGACGCCCCGTTCGGTTACCGAGAGCTACGACTGCACTGCCCTGACCACATTCCGGGCGGAAGCTCACCACGGTCCGGGTGAACGACGCCCCTCACGCGCTGCACTCGCCCCCCGGTGCTCCTATGCTGTGCCTGATGAGCGCGCGGGGTGAGTCATGTCGATGTCGGTGACCGTCAATGTGTTGATGGACGGGTCCACGGTGGTCTCCGTCCGGGGCGAGATCGACCACGGGACCGCGACGACACTCCGTCAGGACCTGGTGGCCGCCGCGACCCAGCGCCGGCCGAGCGTGCTGCGGGTCGATCTGGGGCTGGTCACGTTCCTCGACTCGGCCGCGGTCGGCGCCCTCGTGGGCGCGCAGCGCGAGGCGGGCGTCGAGGGCGTCCGCCTGGTCATCCACCGCGCCAGCCCGTTCGTGATCCGCCAGCTGAAGGTCGCCGGCGTCGACCAGCTCCTCGGCGCGCCGTCCGAACCCGACCCGGACCAGATCACGTTCTGAGCCGGTCCGTGCCGCCTGGTGCCGCCTGGTGCCGCCTGGTGCCGCCCGATGCCGCCGGGGCGCTACGAGCCCGCGCTGTCCGCCTGGACCGGGGCCGGGGCGACCTGGGCCGGCACGGTGTGGTCCCAGCGGTCGGGGGCGGGGCGCACGTCGTCGTGCGGGAAGACCCAGGCCCGGTACGCCCACAGCCGGAACAGCATCGCGAGGGCCGTGCCGAGCACCATGCCGAAGCCGAAGTCGGAGATCTCCTCGACGAGGGCGCTGACCGCCGGCTCCTGCAGCCCGAAGACATAGCGCGCGACAAACAACGGCGCCGCGTTGACCGCGACGCCGATGCCGTTGATGACCAGGTAGAGCGCCATCTCATGATGGCGGCGCCGGCCGCCCCGGGTCCGGAACGACCATTCGCGGTTCAGGAAGTACGACACCACCGACGCGACCACGTTCGCGATCGTGAGCGCGGTGACCGGCTTGTGCTCCAGCACGGTCAGCCGGAGCCCGTAGTTGACCAGCAGCGTGACCACGTAGCAGAACCCGCCGACGATCACGAACTTGACCGTCTCGCGGTGCCGCCGCATCAGCTGCGCCACGGGGCCGGGGAGCCAGTTGAGGGTCCGGTCAGTGAGCCGCATCGGCCGGACTATACCCGGCGAACCTTGCGACACGCCCGTTCTCGGGCTCCGGTTCCCACCCCCGTCGTCACCGCTCACCCGTGCACACCGACGCCCCCGGCGTGACCGCGGCGGCCGCGTCCACCGGCCCCACGACCACGCAATACGCGACCACGGGATCGACGCCCTTCACCACGTACGACGTCGTGCCCGGCGGCACCTCCGCCAGCACCACCGCGGGCCCGCCGTCCCGTGAAAGCGCCACGACCGCCGCGCCCTCCAACCCCGTCCAGGTGACCGCGAGGGCCGTCCCGTCGTCGCGCAGCCGGAGGTCCCGCACCCTCGTCGGCGCGCCCGCTCCCTGCCCGGCCGCCTCCGCCCCGGCCCGGGGAGCGGCCGTGCCGGTCGGTCCGGCCGGTGGCTTCGCGGTGGTCCGGTCCGGGGCGCCGCCCTGGCTCCACGGAATCGAGACCGCGGCGATGACCAGCGCGCCGGCCGCGACCGCGACGACCGCCTTCAACGGCACCGCGACCCGCCGCTCCCCCGCGGCACGACCTCCGTCGCCGGGACCGGAAGCCTCGTGCGTCACGGCGGGGACGTCCACGACCGCGGGAGGACGCACGACGCGCTCCGGCGCCACGACCTCGGGCACCACGGCCGGCACCACGACCGGCTCATGGACGCGCCGGCCCGCCGGGTCCGGCAGCGGCTCCGGGTCATCGGTGTCCCCGGCCACGGCGTCCACGACGGGAGCCGGTGTGTCGGCGGGCTCCGGCGGGTCACCGGCCACCGCCGCCTCCCGGGGCGCCGGCGCGGGGTGCAGCAGGGCGGCGGGCATCGGCGGCTCGACGGCGGCGAGCTCCCACTCCATCGCCTTCGTGAACGGATGGCGGTTGCCGAGCCGGGACCGCGCCGCCGCGTGCGCGAGGGTGAACAGGCGGCGCGACGCGGGGACGTTGCCGTCGTCGCGGTGCAGGGCGGCGAGCTCGGCGGCGATCCGGATGGTGTCGAGGTCGTCTGCGCCGTACTCCCGGCGGTGCACGGCGTAGGCGGCGTTGAGCATGGCGAGGGCGAGCGGAAGCTGGCCGCGGTCGCGCTGCAGGAGCGCGAGGTTGACGCGGGCGAGGCGGATGACCCGGGCCGCCTCCGCGCCGGTGACGGGGTCGGTCTCGTCGACGCCGCTGTCCAGGACGCGGTGGTAGAGCGCCTCGGCGGCGTCCCACTCGTCGTAGTCGTGCCGGACGGCGGCGAGCACGGCCCAGGCGTGCACCGTGGACACGTCCGACGGCCCGTACGCCTGCTCGGCCTGCGTGGCGACGGCGTCCGCGAGGTCGTAGGCGGCGGCGAGGTCACCGAGCTCGCGCAGCGCCTCGGCGAGCAGCCGGCGGGCGGTGAGCCGGTCGCCGTCCGGCAGCCCGGGCTCGTCGAGCAGGGCCCGCGCGGCCTCCTGGGCGCCGTGCAGGTCCCAGGTGGCGACGAGCTCCTCGACGGCGGCGAGACGGGCGCCGAAGCCCCGCTTCGGCAGCGGGACGGGACCCGCGGTGGTATCGACGCTACTCACAGCCTTCCCTCCGCCCGAGAGCCTAGAGGGAACGGTGACGCAACGCCAGCCTTCGATCACGATGCGCGTAGATGGCGTCGGCTCCGGCAGCCTGCCACGTCGCTGCCGGAGCCGAGCCGTCCCGCGTTACCGCGTCGTAAGCCCGCGGGCGCCGCACACTGTGAACGTTCGGCCGCGCGGCCGGAGCCTTAAGAAGAAACTGGGTGCAGGCCCTGAGAATTCAGCCGAGCAGCCGGCGGTACAGGCGCAGATAGTCCTCGACCATCCTGTCCGCGGAGAAGCGGCTCACCGCGTGCCCGCGGACCTGGTGGCGGTCGAGCTTGAGCGCGTCGTCGAGCACCTCCACCGCCTCGGCGGCGGACCCCGCCAGGTATCCGGTGACCCCCTGGTCCACCACCTCCGGCATCGAACCGAGCGGATACGCCACGACGGGCGTGCCGCACATCATCGCCTCGACGACCGACAGGCCGAACGGCTCCGCGAAGCCGATCGGGTGCAGCAGCGCGGCGGCGCCGCCGAGGACGTCGGCGCGGTCGGTGGGGCCGATGTTGCCGAGGTACACGATCTGCTCGCCGTCGATCTGCGGCAGGACCTCCTCGGCGTGGTACCGCTCGTCGTGGACGGGACCGGCGATGAGCAGCCGCCGGCCGGCGGCGCGGGCGATCCGGATCGCCTCGGCGGTGCCCTTGTCGGGGTGGATGCGGCCGAACGCGACGAGCGAGTCGCCCGGCGCGGCCCGGAACGGGAACTGCGCGACGTCGATGCCGTGGTAGATCGTGGCGGCGTAGTCGAGGCCGGGGCCGCGGTCGGCGTCGGAGATGGACACGAACGCCGAACGGGCCCGCTGGTACGCGGGGAGGATCGACGGCGAGCAGAAGCCGTGCACGGTCGTGACGAGCGGCGCCCGGCAGAACCCGCTCATCGCGAGGGGCAGCCAGTCCAGGTTGTTGTGCACGAGGTCGAACCCGGCGCTGCGTTCGAAACAGTGCGCCACGTGCAGCGCCTCCCAGATCCTCCCGTCGTAGGAGGTGTCCTCGTTGTACGGGCGCTCGACGACCCCGTCGAGGCGGGCGGCGGTGACCGAGTCGAGGCTGGCGAAGAGGGTGACGTCGACGCCCCGCGCGACGAGCCCCTCGGCGAGCAGGGAGACGACCTGTTCCCACGGCCCGTACGCGCGGGGCGGGGTCCGCCAGGCGATCGGTCCCAGCAGTGCGACCTTCATCCGCGCTCCCTACCCGTCATGTGGCACTCGAACCCGTCCATCTTCGCCCTGCTCAGTTACGCCACCCGGCTGCCGATAGGCAGGTCAGCCGAATCAGCGACAAGGAGACCGATGACCGCATGGCGCTGGTATGCGGGGCTGGGGCTCGGCACGGTGGTCGTCGGCGCGTTCCTGCCGGTCATCCCGCGCCAGGCGCTGTACTCGCTGGTCGGCGTCTCGACGGTGGCCGCGGTGGTCGTCGGGGTGCGGCGCCACCGGCCGGCGCACCCGCGCGCGTGGTGGCTGTTCACCGCCGGCCTGGCCTGCTCGGTGTTCGGCGCGACGGCGTGGGCGGTCGACTACACGCTGACCGGTGAGGTCGGCTTCCCGTCGGCGAAGGACGCGCTGTTCCTCGCCGCGTACCCGTTCCTCGCCGGCGGCCTGGTCAGCTGGGTGCGCCGCGACCCGGGCCGGCCGCGCTGGGAGCGGCTCATCGACTCCGGCATCGTCGCGTCCGGGGTCGCGGCGCTGAGCTGGACGTTCATCGTGCATCCGGTGCTGGCCGGCGCGCACTTCGACGTCCCGCACCGGATCAGTCATGTGCTGTACGCGGGGATCGACCTCCTGCTGGTCGTGGCGACGACCCGGATGGCCTTCACCAGCAGCGTGCGCAACGCCGCCCACCGGCTCGTGTGCGTGGCGGCGGCGACGCTCATCACCGGCGACATCGTGTACTACGTCGCGATCGCCTGGATCGGGGACCCGAAGGGCGACCGCGTCTCCGCGGCGCTGTACCTGTGCGCGTACGCGCTGATGGGCACCGGCGCGCTGCACCCGTCGATGGCGGAGGCCGCGGGCCGCCCCGAGCGCCCGCAGCAGGTGATCCCGCGGCGGCGGATCTACCTGTACTCCGTGCTGTCGCTGATCGGTCCGGTCATCGCGATCACGATGCTGCTGGTCGCGTCGCCGCTGCCGTCGCGGTCGTGGGCGGTCGTGCCCCTCGCCACGTCGATCGTCACGTCGGTGCTGCTCATCGCCCGGTTGAGCCAGCTCGTCCAGTTCGCGAACCGGCGGGTGGAGGAGCTCGACGCGCACGCGCTCGCCCTCGGCGCGGCGCTGCGCGAGCAGGAGGTGCTGCGGCAGCAGCTGACGCACCGGGCGCTGCACGACGCGCTCACCGGCCTCGGCAACCGCGCGCTGCTGCAGGAGCGTCTCGAGCACGCCCTGACCCGCACGAACGCCGCCCACGGCCTGCTGCTGCTGGACCTGGACGGCTTCAAGGACGTCAACGACTCGTTCGGCCACCCGGTCGGCGACGCGCTGCTGATGGAGGTCGCGGCGCGGCTGCTCGGCGAGGTCGACACCGCCGACACCCTGGTCCGGCTCGGCGGCGACGAGTTCGCCATCCTGCTGGAGGACGTGCCGGTGCTGCGGGTGAACGCGGTCGGTCAGGCGATCGTCGACGCCCTCGCCCAGCCGTACGACATCGGCGGGCGGGAGCTGAACGTCACCACCAGCGTGGGGACCCTGCTGGTGCGCGCCCCGACGACACCTGCGGAGGCGCTGCAGCTCGCGGACCTCGCCCTGTACGCGGCGAAGGCGGCGGGCAAGAACCGGCTCGCCGCCTACGAGCCGCGGCTGGCCAGCGAACGGCACGAGCACATGCGCCTGTCGGCGGAGCTGCGGCGGGCCGTGGCGAACGACGAGTTCACGGTCAACTACCAGCCGGTGGTGGACCTGTCGACCGGCCGGGTCACCGCGGTCGAGGCGCTGCTGCGCTGGAGCCCCGACGGGCGGCCGGTGCCGCCGATGGAGTTCATCCCCGTCGCCGAGCAGTACGGCCTGATCGTCCCGATCGGTGCATGGGTGTTGCGGCAGGCGTGCCGCGACGTCCGCTCCTGGCACGACAGGTTCGGCATCTCCGTCACCGTCAACGTGTCCGGCCGCCAGCTGCGCGAGCCGGACTTCGCGCGGACGGTCCTCTCGGCGCTGCGGGAGGCGGACCTGCCCGGCGGCGCGCTGATCCTGGAGATCACCGAGACGGTGCTGGTGTCGTCGTCGACGGAGAGCGACGACGTGACGGCGCTGCTGTCGGCGCTGCGCGAGGAGGGCGTGCGGGTCGCCGTCGACGACTTCGGGACCGGGTACTCGTCGCTGGCCTACCTGCGCCACCTGCCGGTCGACATCCTGAAGATCGACCGGGCGTTCACGCCGGAGGGTGGGATGGCGGAGGAGATGGCGTTCACGCGGGCGATCGTCGAGCTGGGCAACAGCCTGCGCCTGTCGGCGATCGCCGAGGCGGTCGAGACGCCGGAGCAGGCGGACCGGCTGCGCGAGCTGGACTGCCCGCAGGCCCAGGGCTACCACTTCTCCCGGCCGCTGCCGGCCGACGCCCTCGACGAGGTCCTCACCGCGGGCGACGGCGTCCTGCACGGCGCCTCCGCCCCCGCCACGACCTGAGCCCGACGTCCGCACGGGGCTTGCGGGCCGCCGGGACGGAAGGAGGACCCGGGGTTCGCCCGGGTCCTCCTCAGGTGTGACTGGCGGTCCGCGGTCTACCAGTCCTTGATCCAGGTGACCTTGGTGTCGAGCCACTCGTTGAGGCGGGCGACCTGGTCGACGTCGGTGTCGAGCCAGCTGACCTGCCCGGTGATGGCGAGGATCGCGAAGACGACGGCGGTGCCGCTGAACAGCACGCCGAGGGTGCCGAGGCCGCGGCCGGCGACGTGGCGGCGGGCGCCGGCGAGGATGCCGCCGAAGGACAGCAGCAGGCCGAGGGCGCCGAGCGGCAGCGCCCACACGGCGAGCAGGCCGGTGAGGGCGGCCGCGACCGCGACGACGCCGGTGATGAGGCCGAGCGTCGACAGCATGCTCGCGCGGGCCGGGCGGCCAGGCTCGGCGACGACGTCCGGGTCGGCGACGATCTCGCGGTCCGTGACGGGCTCGCGGTCGATGACCGGCTTCATGGTCGTCGTGTGCGACTCCCGGCGGTCGGCGAGGCCGTCCCGGTCGGTGTCGGCGGCACCGGGGAGCGGGCCGACGGCGGGGATGCGGTGGGTGCGGTCCGAGGTCCGCAGCCGCTTCGACTCGACGCGGTCGTCGATGCCGTCGCGGTCCAGGTCGACGGTGGGCCCGGCCTTCGGGTCGAACGGACGGTCGGCGACCCCGTCGTGGTCGCGGTCGGCCTTGCCGTACAGGGTGCCGCCCTCGACGCGGTCGTCCACCCCGTCATGGTCCCGATCGACCTTGCGGTCGGCGGTGTCGCCGGCCTTCTGGTCGAGGGTGCGGTCGTCGACCCCGTCGTGGTCCCGGTCGACCTGGGCGTTGCGCCCGCCGAACAGCTGCCCGATGCGTGCCACGCGTGTTCACCTCCTGTGAAGCGCCCGGCCGCAGGCCCGGGGGGTGGGAGTGCGGCGGATCGGGCGGATGTCGATGCCGTACCCAACGGCGTCTCACCTCAATCGGGTGTCGTTCGTTTGGTGGGGGTATGCCCGAGTATCGCCGGAGGCATGGAGCCTGAGCTCACCCATGACGAGATCGAAGCCCGCAGCCGGCTCGGCCGTTTCATCCCGATGGCGAGCCTGCCCGGCGACCGCGACGACCTCCTCGCCGGCGCCACGGACCTCAACGCGCCCGACGACGTCCTCAGCGCGCTGGAGCGGCTGCCGGAGGACGAGATGTTCGAGACGGTGAGCGAGATCTGGGCCGCGCTCGGCCACCGCAACGAGGACGCCCACCACTGACGGAGATCCAGCGGGCCGGGATACCGGTGTACGACCTTGCCGCGACGCACTACCGTCGCGCTGCGTGGAGTGTTCCGTGCTGGGCCCGGTCGAGGTGGTGGCCGGCGGAAGGCCCCTCGACCTGGGCGGCTCCCGCCAGCAGCTGATCGTGGCCGGGCTGCTGTTCCACTCGGGCCGGGTGGTCGCGGTGCCGGACCTGGTGGAGCTGGTGTGGGACGACGACCCGCCGGTGACCGCCCGCAACCAGCTGCAGACCGTGGTGTACCGCATCCGCCGCCTCCTCGGCGCCGACGGCGAGGCCCTGCGGACCGACCCGGCCGGCTACCGGATCACGCTGCCGGAGGACCAGCTCGACCTGTCCCGCTTCCGGGCGGCACTGCGCCGGGCCCGCACCGAACCGGACCCGGAGGCCGCCGCGCGGCTGTACCGCACCGCCCTCGACGAGTGGCGCGGCACCCCGTTCGCCGGGCTGCCCGGCTCGGTGATCGCCCGGTGGCGCAACTCGCTCGTCGAGCTGCGCTGGGCCGCGACCGAGGAGTGGGCAGAGACCCTGCTGGCCCTGCGCCGGCACCGCGAGGTGGTCGAGCACGCGGCGCCGCTCGTCGCCGGCAACCCGCTGCGCGAGCGCCTCGCCGGTGCTGTCATGGCCGCCCTGCACCGCGACGGCCGCCAGGCCGAGGCGCTGCACCTCTACCTGCGCACCGTCGAGGCCCTGCGCGACGAGCTCGGCGTCGACCCCGGCCCGCGGCTGCGCGACCTGCACATGGAGGTGCTCCGCGGCACCGCGCAGACGGCGCCGCGGGGATCGGGGCCGCGGGGATCGGGGCCCAGCGCCCTGCCCCGGACGGTCGCCCGGCTGCGGGGGCGCGAGGAGGAGACCGCGCGGCTGCTGAGGGCGGCCCACGGCCCGCACCGCCTGATCGTCGTCGACGGGATGGCCGGCGTCGGGAAGTCCGCGTTCGCGGTGTCCGCCGCCGAGGCGCTGCGGCCCGAGTATCCGGCCGCTCAGCTCTTCGTCGACCTGCAGGGGCACAGCGAGGGCGACCCGGTGTCGCCGGTCGACGCCCTCGGCCTGCTCCTCGCCCAGCTCGGCGAGGCACCGCAGGGCATCCCCGGCGACCTGCCGGGCCGGCAGGGCCTGTGGCGGCGGGCCCTCGCCGGCCGCGGGTCCGTCGTGGTGCTGGACAACGCCGCCGGCGCCGAGCAGGTGCGGCCGCTGCTACCCCAGGCCGACGCGCCGTGCGTGGTGCTCGTGACCAGCCGGACCAGGATCGGGCCGGTCGACGACGCGTTCCTGCTGAAGCTGGAGCCCCTTCCCGTCGGTGCCGCGGTGGCGGTGCTGCGGGACGCGGTGGGTGAGCGGGTGGACGCCGAGCCGGAGGCGGCGGTCACGGTGGTGGAGCTGTGCGGGCGGCTGCCGTTGGCGGTGCGGCTGATCGCGCACCGGTTGCAGCACCGGCCGCGGTGGAGTCTGGCGGCGATGGTGGAGCGGTTACGGGCCGCGGATCCGCCGCCGATCGCGGTGTCGGCGGAGGGCCGCAGCGTGGCGGCGGCGTTCGACGTGTCGTATCGGCAGTTGAGCGGGGCCGAGCAGCGGTGCTTCCGGCTGCTCGGGCTGCATCCGGCGGGTGAGTTCGAGGCGTGGCCGGCGGCCGCGCTGGCCGACGTGCCGGTCGGGCAGGCCCGGGAGCTGCTGGACCGGCTGGTGGAGGTGCACCTGCTGGAGGAGGACCAGCCCGGCCGGTACCGGCTGCACGACCTGCTGCGCGAGTTCGCCGCCACCCTGGTGACCGAGGAGGAACGGGCGGCCGCGACCGCCCGGCTGCTCGACTACTACCTGCACACGGTCGCCGCCGTGAACCAGGCCCTGGAGCCGATCCAGGCGATCGCACCGGACGTGCGGCCGGACGCGTTCCAGCGGTCCTTCTCCGGCGAGCACGAGCGCCTGCTCTGGTTGCGGGCGGCATGGCCCGCCGTCGTCGCCCTCGCCGACGAGGCACACCGCACCGGCGCGCACCGGCACGCGGTCATGCTGCACCGGGTGCTGTGGCGGTTCGCCAACAACGAGGGGCGGGCCGAGATCGCCGAACGGCTCGGCCTGCAGGCCATCGCGTCCGCGTCCGCACTCGGCGACGACGGGCTGATCGCGCTCGCCAGCAACTGGCACGCCGGCACGACGATGCGGCTGGGGCGCAGCACGGAGAGCATCAGGCACCTGGAGCGAGCCGCGGCGCACTACACCGCGGCCGGCATGCCGCAGGAGGTCAGCCGGGTCCAGGTCAACCTCGGCATCGTGTGCCGCGCCGCCGGATGGCTCACCGAAGGCATGGAGCACCTGCGCACGTTCCGCAAGCTGAACATGGAGCACGCCAGCACGCCGTTGGCCCTCTTCGAGACCGGCGCGACCGAGCTCCTGCTGGGGCGGCCCGCCCAGGCCCGCGTGACGTTGCGCGACGCGGCGCTGCACATGCACCGCATCGGCGCGACCCTGCAGCTCGCCAACCTGTGCAACGAGTTCGCCGGGGCGCACCTCGCGCTCGGCCACCCTCGGCTGGCGCTGCTGCTGTTCACCCGCGGCCACCGGATGAACCGGGAGGCCGGCAGCAGGGCCGGCGTCGTCGAGGCGCTGTGCGGGATGGGCCGCACGCACGCGGTGCTCGGCGACCCCGGCGCGGCACTGCGCTGCCATCACGAGGCATCCGAGCAGGTCCGCGACCTGACGCCGTTCTTCGAGGCCAGCGCCCGCAACGACCTCGGCATCACGCTGACCCTGCTCGGGCGGACCGGCGACGCGATCGCCGCGCACGAGCTGGCGCTGCGCCTCGCCGGGCTGACCGAACGACGCTACGAGCAGGCCCGCGCGCACGCCGGGATCGCCGACGCGCTGCGGCGCGAGGAGCGGGACGACACGGCCGAGCGGGCCGCGGCGCGGGCGCTGTTCGAGGCGTGCGGCCTGGACGCCGCGGCGGTGGCGCGGGCCTCAGAGCCGGCGCAGCAGCTTGTGCTCCTCAACGACCGGCACTGACAACGTCTTGTAGCCGACCTCGTCGAACAGGACCGTCATGTGCTCACCGGCGTACGACATGACGACGCCCTTGCCCCACTCGCCGTGGCGGACCTCGCTGTGGACCGGGAACGGCACGTCGGCCGTGGCGGCGAGCCCGGCCTGCGCGCTGCCGTCGTGGCAGTTGTCGCAGTGGCCGCAGGTGCCCTCGAGGTGCTCACCGAAGTACGCCAGCAGCGTCCGGCCGCGGCACAGCTCCGTCTCGGCGAAGGTGCGCATCATGTCCAGGCGCGACCGCGACAGCGTCTGCTGCCGCTCCGCCTGCGCCTCCGCGAGCTCCGCCGCCTTCGCGGGGGTCGGCGCCCACCGGGGTGCCTTGACCTTGCTGCCGTGCAGCAGCTGCGCGCCGCCGACCTCCTCCAGGAGGCTCAGCAGCTGCCCGAGCTTGCGCGCGCCGAGGCCGGTGCGCTCCTCCAGCTCGTCACGGGTGATCGCGTCGGGCGCGACGGAGCGCAGCAGCGCCGCGAGGGAGCTGACCTCCTCGCGGTCGACGGAGACGTTCGTGAAGAACTTCCGCAGCCCGGTGTCCTCGGTGCGGTGCAGCAGCAGCACCTGCGCCGGCTTCCCGTCGCGCCCGGCCCGGCCGATCTCCTGCAGGTAGGAGTCGGGCGAGTCCGGCAGCGCGATGTGGTTGACCCAGCGGATGTTGGGCTTGTCGATGCCCATGCCGAAGGCGGTCGTCGCGACCATGATCTCGACCTCGTCGGCGAGGAACGCCTCGTGCGCGCGCTCGCGGTCGCCGGCGCTCATGCCGCCGTGGTACGCGACGGCCGGCATGCCCTCCTCGACGAGCCGCTCGGCGAGCTCCTCGGTGGCGCGGCGGGTCGGCGCGTAGATGATCCCGGGCGGCGTGGACTCCTTCAACCGGGTGAGCAGCCGCCGGAAGCGGGTCGGCTCGTCGGGGCAGTGCACCGACTCCAGGAACAGGTTGGGCCGGTCGAGGCCGGTCACGACGATCTCCGGGTCGCGCATCCCGAGCCGCTCGACGATGTCCTCGCGGACCGGCGGCGAGGCGGTCGCGGTGAGCGCGACGATCGGCGGGCGGCCCAGCTCGCGGATGAACTGCCCGAGCTGCAGGTAGTCGGGGCGGAAGTCGTGGCCCCACGCGGAGACGCAGTGCGCCTCGTCGACGGCGACGAGGCTCGGCTTCAGCGCCTTGATCTGGGCGACGCGGGCCGGGTCGGCGAACTGCTCGGGGGTCAGGAACACGAACTCGGCGTCCCCGGCGCGCAGCGCCTCGAGCGCCTCCTCGCGCTCGGCCTTGCCCTCGGCCGACGACAGCCGCACGGCCTGCAGCGACGCCTGGTTGCGGGCGGTCAGCGACGCGATCTGGTCCTGCTGGAGCGCCAGCAGCGGCGAGATGACGATCGTCGGGCCGGGCAGCAGCGGCGCCGGCACCTGGTAGATGGCGGACTTCCCGGCGCCCGTCGGCAGCACGGCGAGGGCGTCGCGCCCCTCCATCAGGGCCTGCATGGCCTGCACCTGCTCGTCGCGCAGCCGGTCCCAGCCGAAGTGTTCCTTGGCGATGCGCCGCAGGTCGTCCGTCATCTCTGGATTCCTCTGGTAGGACGGGAGGTATGCCTATCGAAACACAGGGCGTCGTCGCCCTCGGCAAGGGACGGCCCGTCAGCCTCGAGACCGTCATCGTCCCCGACCCAGGCCCCGGCGAGGCGGTGGTGGAGGTGCAGGCGTGCGGCGTCTGCCACACCGACCTGCACTACCGCGAGGGCGGTATCGGCGACGACTTCCCATACCTGCTCGGCCATGAGGCCGCCGGGATCGTCTCCGCCGTCGGCCCGGACGTCACCGACGTCGCGCCCGGCGACTTCGTCGTGCTCAACTGGCGGGCCGTCTGCGGGCAGTGCCGGGCGTGCCTGCGGGGGCGTCCCTGGTACTGCTTCAACACCCACAACGCGAAACAGAAGATGACCCTCGCCGACGGCACCCCGCTGTCGCCGGCGCTCGGGATCGGCGCGTTCCTCAAGTACACCCTGGTCGCCGCCGGTCAGTGCACGAAGGTCGACCCTCGCGCGTCGGCGAGCGTCGCCGGGCTGCTCGGCTGCGGCGTGATGGCCGGCATCGGCGCCGCGATCAACACCGGCAACGTGGGCCGCGGCGACTCGGTCGCGGTGTTCGGCTGCGGCGGCGTCGGCGACGCGGCGATCGTCGGCGCGGTCCTCGCCGGCGCGCGCACGATCATCGGCATCGACGTGGACGTGCGCAAGCTCGCGTGGGCGCAGGAGTTCGGGGCGACGCACGTCGTCAACTCGCGCGAGACGGACCCGGTCGAGGCGGTGCGGGCGCTGACCGGCGGGTTCGGCGCGGACGTCGTCATCGAGGCGGTGGGGTCGCCGCAGGTGTACGAGCAGGCCTTCAACGCCCGGGACCTGGCCGGCACGGTGGTGCTCGTCGGCGTGCCGCGCCCCGACATGCAGCTGACCCTGCCGTTCCTGGAGGTCTTCGGCCGGGGCGGCGCGCTGAAGTCCAGCTGGTACGGCGACTGCCTGCCGTCGCGGGACTTCCCGATGCTCGTCGACCTGTACCTGCAGGGGCGGCTCCCCCTCGACAAGTTCGTCAGCGCCACCGGCGGCCTGTCGGACGTGGAGGCGGCATTCCACGAGATGGAGGCGGGCACGGTCCTGCGGACGGTGATCGTGCTGTAACGCTCTTTTCGGGACGTATCGGTCGCGCCCTTGTTGCCGATAGGTTCCCGATATATCGTCGAACTATCAACGACAGTCGACAACAGGTCGGCGACCGTTCGACGATTGGAAACGATCATGCGATCACGACACGGAGCAATGCTCTTCGACGCGGGTGCCTGGCACCGTGGCTTCGGCGGCTTCATCCCGCCCTTCCCTCCCGGTGGACCGGGCGGCCCGGGCGGACGCGGCTGGGGCCACGGGCACGGCCGGGGCGCGGGACGCGGCGGCTGGGGCGGCAAGGGCACAGGCCGGGGCGGCCGCCCCAACGTGCGCCTCGCCGTCCTGGCGCTGCTGCACGAGCGCCCCATGCACGGCTACGAGATGATCCAGGAGCTGGAGAGCCGTACCGGCGGCATCTGGCGGCCGAGCCCCGGCTCGATCTACCCGACGCTGCAGCTGCTCGAGGACGAGGGCCTCATCACGGCCGAGGAGCAGGGCGGACGCAAGCGCTTCGTCCTGACCGACACCGGCCGCCCCGAGGCCGAGGCCGCCGCACAGAACGCGCCCTGGCAGGAGTACGGCGACGAGAACGTCTCCCAGGCGCAGGAGTTCCGCGACGCCGCGGTCGGCATCATGGACGCCCTGCGGCAGGTCGGCTTCAACGGCACCGCCGAGCAGCGCACCCAGGCCCTCGAGGTCCTGACCGAGACGCGCCGCAAGCTGTACGCCATCCTCGCCGACTGATGCCGGCGCGCCGGACCATCCACCAGCGATCCACCCGCCGACCGGGCGGGTGGATCGCCGCATCTCCACCCTGGACCGCCACGTCGTTCTAAGCCGGGGCCGCCACACCTCCGCCCGGCACCGCCACACCTCCGCCCGGCACCGCCACACCTCCGCCCGGCACCGCCACGTCTACGACGGGCGGGGGTCGCCACACCCCGGCACGGGGGTCGCCACGTCTCGTCTTCAGCCCCGGTTCGCCGCGTCTCGACCCGGGACCGCCACACCTCCGCCCAGGCGGCAGGACCGCCACGTCTCGGCCCGGAATCGCCACACCCCTGCCCGAACGGCAGGACCACCACGTCTCGGCCCGGGATGGCCGCGTCTCGACCCCCGGCGGCAGCAGAAGGTCTCCCGGGTCTGCACGGCGGGCGACACGTGACCGTGACGGGCGACACGTGGTGTCTGCGCAGCAGGTGACACGAGGGCCGCATCGAGTCCGCGGGAGCTGACGGCGAGCGCGTCATCCCCCTGAAGCTCGCGGGAGCCGCACGTCACCCGCAGGGCTCGTGGGGGCAGCACGTCACCCGGAGCTCTCGGGAGCCGCACGTCATCCCTGAAGCACGCGGGAGTCGGCGGTGGGCATGGCATCTCTTGCGGTGGATCAGGTGAGCAGCTCGGGTGCTGCCGGGCCGTTCATCAAGCACGATACCCCCGCTGCAGAAATCGATCTTCTGCCGGAAGAATCGATCCACGGGGGCGTGACCCTCTGTAGTCTACGCTGCCCCGAGTGCCTGACATGGCGGCCGGGTGTGGGTCAGACCGCGGCCGGTTCGCGCTTCTCGGCAGGTTTCTCCGAGATCTTTTTGCGGGTGGCGAGAAACGAGCCGGCGAGAATCAGCACGAAGGCGCCGACGGTCAGTGGGGTGATCTTCTCGTGCAGGACGACGGCGCCGAGGATGACGGCTACGGCGGGGTTGACGAAGGTGATCACCGTGGCGCGGACGCCGCCGACCTCGGCGACGAGGGCGAAGAACAGCACGAACGCGAGCGCGGTGCACACGACGGCCAGGGTGACGGCGGCGAGGGCGGGGCGGAGGGTCACCGTGCGGGCCAGGGACGGCAGGCCGGGGGCGACGAACGGGGCGAAGAGCAGCGCGCCGGCGGCCAGGGACACCGCGGACACGCCGTAGCGGGGCACGTCGGAGAGCCAGCGTTCGATGATCAGCGGGCCGGACGCGTAGCAGATCACGACGCCGAGGAGCTCCAGGAGCGGGACGGGGCCGCCGGCGGTGCCGTGGAAGCCGACCAGCAGGCCGACGCCGGCGAGGCCGGTGACCAGGCCGGCGATGCGGGTGCCGGAGAGGCGTTCGCGGGCGATGAGGGCGGCCGCGAGGGGTACACCGGCGATGACCAGGCCGGTGAAGGCGCTGTCGACCTTCTGTTCGGCGTGGGACAGCAGCAGCCAGGGGATGCCGATCTCGACGACGGTGTAGGCGAGCAGCGGCAGCCACGGGCGCAGCGAGGCCCGGACCTCCTTGCGGTACAGGGCGATCGGCAGCAGCAGGAGCGCGCCGAGGGCGGTGCGGACGAAGACCAGCTCGGCGGGGCCGATGTCGCGGACCGCGACCTTGATCAGCAGGTACGGGACGCCCCACACGACGGACATGGCGATGAAGAGCAACCAGCCACGACGACTCATGCCGACAGCATCACGCGACGGTGCGCACGGGGTCTTGAACGGAGTTGCGGAACGCGGCCGGGGTGACGCCCGTCACGCGCTTGAACCACCGGGTGAGGTGGGCCTGGTCGGCGAAGCCGACGGCGCCGGCGACCTCGGCGGGGGTGAGGCCGGCGGCGAGGAGGTGGCGGGCGCGGCAGACGCGTTCGAGGACGAGCCAGGCGTGCGGCGGGAAGCCGGTCGCGGCGCGGAAGACGCGCAGCATGTGGAACGGGGACAGTTCGACGCCGTCGGCAAGCTCGCGGAGGTTGGGGGCGCAGCGGAGGTCCGCCAGGAGCCGGTCGCGGATCTCGGTGACCTTCTGAACCGCCGCGGCGTCCCGGACGGACAGGGCCGACGTGCCGGATGGAGCTCGCGAGCCGTGCCGGTCGACCACCGCCGCGAGGGCCCAGGTGAGCTTCGAGTGGGCGGCGAAGGTGTCGGTACCGGAGGTCAGCGCCTCGTGGGCCGAGCGGATCAGGTGCACGGTGTGCGGGTCGTGGACCACCGCCTCGGCGAAGTGGGACGGCCCCGCGAAGCCCTCGAAGAGCAGGTCGGCGGGCGGGTAGAAGACCCGGTAGGCCCAGCCGGACGGGTCGGCGGCCTGGCCGTCGTGCGGCTCGCCGGGCTCCAGGATCGCCAGGCTGCCGACGCCCGCCCGGTGCAACGCGCCCCGGTAGTGGAACTGTTCGGCGCCGCAGACCACGACGCCGATGGCGAAGGTCGAGTGGCTGTGCCGGGTGAACGCGTGCCGCCGGTAGTCGGCGGTGAGCAGGTCCACCTGGAACCGGCCGTCGTCCACCCGGGTCCAGCGGGCCGAGTCGGTCATGCGAAAGCCGAGAAAGAGGTCATGCGCTCACCGTGTAGCCGAACGGCAGCTCCAGCCGGTGCCGTTCGAGCAGCTCGGCGTCGGCGAGCAGCTCCCGGGTCGGGCCGTCGGCGGCGATCCGGCCGTCGTCGAGGATGACGGAGCGGGGGCAGAGCTCCAGGGCGTACGGCAGGTCGTGGGTCACCATCAGCAGCGTGACCGGCAGCGACCGGAGGATGGCGGCCAGCTCCCGGCGCGACGCGGGGTCGAGGTTGGACGACGGCTCGTCGAGCACGAGGATCTCCGGCCGCATCGCGAGGACGGTGGCGACGGCGACCCGGCGGCGCTGCCCGAAGGACAGGTGGTGCGGGGCGCGGTCGCGGGCGAAGGCCATCCCGACCGCGTCGAGGGCCTCGTCGACGCGCGCGGCCAGCTCGGCGCCGCGCAGGCCGAGGTTGGCCGGGCCGAAGGCGACGTCCTCGGCGACGGTCGGCATGAAGAGCTGGTCGTCGGGGTCCTGGAAGACGATCCCGACGCGGCGGCGGACCTCCTTCAGCCCGGCCCGGTCGCGCGGCTCGACGGCCAGGCCGCCGACCTCGACGCCGCCCGCGGTCGCCGTGTGGATGCCGTTGAGGTGCAGCACGAACGTGGTCTTGCCGGCGCCGTTGGGGCCCAGCAGGGCGACCCGCTCCCCCTGCGGGACGGTGAGGTCGACGCCGCGCAGCGCCACGTGCCCGTCGGGGTATGCGAAGTGCAGGTCGGTCACCCGCAGGGATGGCGTCACCCGAGCAACGCTACCGTCGCGATCGCGCCGGCGACGACGGGCACCGTGGCGGCCGCGGCCCACTGCCGGGCGGTCGCGCCGTCGCCGGCGAGGGCCAGGGGGATGCGCCCCTCGTAGCCGCGGGAGATCATCGCCAGGTAGACGCGTTCGCCGCGCTCGAAGGCGCGCAGGAACAGCGCGCCGATGCCGGTGGCGAAGCCCTTGATCTGCCACAGGAAGCGCGGGTCGTAGCCGCGGGAGCGCTGCGCGACCCGCATCCGGCGGCCCTCGCCGGCGAGGACGTCGAGGTAGCGCAGCATGAACGTGGCGATGACGGTGATCATCGCCGGGCAGCGCAGCCGGTCGAGGCCGAGCAGCAGGTCGCGTGGGGTGGTGGTGCCGGCGAGCAGCAGCGACGACAGGACGCCGAGGGTGCCCTTGGCGATGATGTTCCACATGCCGTAGAGCCCTTCGACGGACAGGCTCATGCCGAGCCAGTGCACCCGCTCGCCGTGGCCGAGGAACGGCAGCGCGAACGCGAACAGGATGAACGGCAGCTCGATGAGGGAGCGCAGGGCGAGCCAGCGCAGGCCGATCCGGGCGGTGAACGCGACCGCCACGATGACGGCGAGGTAGCCGCCGAACGCCCACAGCGCCTCGCGCGGCGTCGCGACGACGGCGACGGTGAACAGGACGCTGGCGGCGATCTTCACCTCGGGCGCCAGGTCGTGTACCGGCGAGCGCCGGTCCACGAACAGCGCGTGGCTGTGCCCGGCTCCCATGTCAGCCCGCCTGATGCGAGGAGCGCGAGGAACGACCGGCGCGCAGCAGCCAGAAGACGCCACCGCCGATCGCGAACGTGGCGACGACCCCGATCACCCCGGACAGTCCGGTGGAGAGGAAGTCGTTGCCGATGCCGCGCAGCCCGTACCCGGCGAGGGGGCTGTCCTTGGTGGCGTTGTCCGTCTCCGACTGCGCCATGCAGGTGCCGCCGGTGATGTGGTCGTCGGCGTCGAAGGTGCAGCCCTCCCGGGCGACGGAGTCGAGGCCGTCGGGGTGGCCGGAGGCGTAGTTGCTGACCACGCCCGCGAGCAGCAGCGCGGCGATCAGGCCGCTGAGGATGAACCAGGTCGACTTCTTCATACCGTCACCGCCTCGCTGACGACGGGGCGCCGGCGGTTGCGGACGGCGTAGACGAGGTCGGGGCGGACCTTCGCCACGTACGTGACGGTGAGCGCCGTGATGACGCCCTCGCCGAGCCCGATCAGCAGGTGCGTGCCGGCCATGGCGGCGGCGACCGCGCCGAGGGACTTCCCGATGTCGGTGGCGCCGCCGAGGGCGTACTGGAGGACGAAGCCCTGCGCGGCGACCGTCACCGACACGACGCTGGCGATCACGGCGGTCGCGGTCAGCGTCCAGGTGCGCCGGGGCAGCACCCGCAGCAGGGTGGCGACGACCAGGTAGCCGGCGGCGGTGCCGAGCAGCGCCATGTTGGTGATGTTGAGCCCGAGGGCGGTGACGCCGCCGTCGCTGAAGATCAGCGCCTGCACGACGAGGACGATCGTGACGCAGATCGCGCCGAGGTAGGGCCCGACGAGGATCGCGGCGAGGGTGCCGCCGAGCAGGTGGCCGCTGACCCCGGGCAGCACCTGGAAGTTGAGCATCTGCACGGCGAAGATGAACGCCGCGACCAGGCCCGCCATGGGCACGAGCCGGTCGTCGAGCTCGCGCCGGCCCTGGATGAAGCACAGGGCGAGCCCGGCGAGGGCGACACCGGCGAACAGCACCGCGATCTGGTTGTCGATGATCCCGTTGGAGATGTGCATGGCTACCGCAGGCATGCCATGCAGCCTATTGCCGACGCCACGTTGTTGCCAAGAGTTTGCAACAAGGCGCGCACGAACCTCAGGCGAGGATCCTGGTGTTCCTGCTCGTCGGGGTGGCGTCCACCAGGTGAACGCGGTTCCTGCCGTTGTGTTTCGCCTGGTAGAGGGCCTCGTCGGCGCGCCCGACGACCTCGTCGGCGGCCTCCACGCCGTCCCGCCGGACCAGCCCGGCGGAGAACGACTGGCCGTGCGGGGTCACCTCGCGCAGCCGGTCCAGGATCCGTGCCGCCTCCGGCGGGGCGGCGCCGACGAGGAGCACGCCGAACTCCTCGCCGCCGTAGCGGGCCAGGGTGTCGCCGGGGCGCAGCAGCGACCGCCACGCGGCCGACGCCTCCTTCAGCAGCCGGTCGCCGGCCTGGTGGCCGAAGGTGTCGTTGAAGCGCTTGAAGTGGTCGAGGTCCAGCAGCGCCACGCAGACGTCGGCGCCGCTGCGGCGGGCCTTCGTCATCTCCCGCCGCGGCTCCAGGTCCCAGGCGCGGCGGTTGGGCACCCCGGTCAGGCCGTCGTTGTGGGCGAGGGCCTCCAGCTGCGCCGCCTGGTCGCGCACCTGCGCCACCAGGCCGGACATCCTCGCCACGACCAGCAGGAACAGCACGACCGAGCCGGCGCTGATCGCCTTCCAGTCGACGTTCGAGGGGTCGGTGACCCCGTCGTACACGAGCATCGCCGGGGCCAGCAGCGACGTGGTGGCGAGCACCCCGATGCGCTGCTTGTGGAAGCGTTCGGCCCGGTCGGGGGCGACCTCCGACAGCGACCGCATCGACGGGAGACCCGGCCCTTGATGAGGATGTAGACGCCGGTGCGGCGCCGGCAGGTGTTACCAGGTCACCGGCAGCGTCTCGACGCTGCGCACGATCATGCCCTGCTTGAAGCGCAGCTCCTCGTCGGGCACGGCCACCCGGACCGCGGGCATCCGCGTGAACAGTCCGCGCAGCGCCTCCTGCAGCTCCATGCGGGCCAGCTGCGCGCCGAGGCAGTGGTGCACGCCGGCGCCGAACGACAGGTGCGACAGCTCCGCGCGGGTCACGTCGAGGCCGTCGGGCTCGTCGTACACCTCGGGATCCCGGTTCGCGACGGCGAGCGCGGGCAGCACGACCGCCCCCTTCGGGATCGTCACGCCGCCGAGCTCGACGTCCTCGGTGGCGACGCGGGGCAGCGAGGTGGCGCCGTCGCCGAGCTGGACGAAGCGCATCAGCTCCTCCACCGCGCCCGGGATCAGCGACGGGTCGGCGCGCAGCCGGGCGTCCTGCTCGGGGTGGTGCCGCAGGGTCAGCAGGATCATGGTGATCTGGTTGGCGGTCGTCTCGTGCCCGCCGATGAGGATGCCGAGGCTGAGCCGGACCAGCTCCTCCTCGGAGAGCTTGTCCTGCTCGTCGCGGGCCGCGATCAGCGCCGTCATCAGGTCGTCCTGCGGGCTGGCCCGCTTGAGCGCGATCAGGCCGGCGAAGTACTCCCCCATCGCCCGCAGCGCGGCGCCCATGACCCGCGGGTCGGAGCCGGGCCCGCCGAGCAGCGTGTCGGACCAGCCGTGGAACTTCGCCCGGTCGCCGGCGGGCACGCCGAGCATCTCGCAGATCACCCGCACCGGCAGCGCGAGGGAGAAGTGTTCGACCAGGTCGGCGGGCTGCGGCAGCTCCAGCATGGCGTCGATGAGCTCGTCGACGATCCCGGCGGCGCCGGGCCGCAGCTGCTCGACCCGGCGGGCGGTGAAGGCGCGGGCGACGAGCTTGCGCAGCCGGGTGTGCTCCGGCGGGTCCATGCCGGCGATCGAGCCGGTGGCGAGCGCGCCGAGCCCGAAGTCGGCGGCGGAGGCGGTGGAGGCCGCCGCCCCGGCGCGGCTGAACCGCGGGTCGACGAGGACGGTGCGCACGTCGGCGTAGCGGGTCACCACGTAGGCGACCCCGCCGTCGGGGGTGTCGATCCGCGCCACGCCGCCGAGGGCCTCGTCGCGCTGGACCTCGGACAGGGCCGGCAGCGGCGCGTACAGCGTGGGCGCGTCGGGCAGCGGGAAGGGCAGTGTCGTCATGGCAGCTCCCTGCTCCGGAGAGTGACTGCCCGACAACCTATCGAAGTATGGGAATTCCTGCCGCCCCTTGAGTGTCGCCCTGGTCGCCTTCCGGGACGGCGCTCAGCGTGCCGTTCTCCAGGTGCACGAGGTGCCCGGTGACCGCCCGGGCATGCTCGGGCTGCTGCTCGACCAGCAGGACGGTGAGTCCGGTGCGGGTCAGTTCGGCGACGACGGCCCGGACCCGCGCGGCGAGGTCGACGGCGAGGCCCTCGCACGGCTCGTCGAGCAGCAGCAGCCGCGGCTGGGTCAGCAGCGCCCGGGCGATCGCGAGCATCTGCGCCTCGCCGCCGGAGAGCTGGTTGCCCTTGTGGGTGAGGCGCTCGCCGAGTCGCGGCAGCAGGTCCAGGACGCGCTGCCGGGTCCACTCCCCCTTGCGGCGCGACAGCGTCAGGTGCTCGGCGACGGTCAGGCTGGCGAAGACCCGGCGCCCCTGCGGCACCAGCGCGACACCCGCCCTGGCGATCGCGTGCGCCGGTCGCCGGGCCAGCTCGGTGCCGCCCAGCCGGACGCTGCCGGAGCGGGCCTTGACCAGGCCGGCGATGGTGTGCACGAGGGTGGTCTTGCCGGCGCCGTTCATCCCGAGCACCGCCAGGGCCGTGCCCTCCGGCACGGTCAGGTCGACGCCGTGCAGGACGGTGCCGCCGCCGTACCCGGCGTGCAGTCCCTCGATGGTCAGCGTCATGGGGCCACTCCGGCGTAGGCGGCCGCCACCTCGGGTGACGAGCGGGTCTCCGGGACGGTGCCGGTGTGCACGTGACGGCCGGAGTGCAGCACCGTGATCCGGTCGGCGAAGCCGTAGACCAGGTCCAGGTGGTGCTCGACCAGCAGGATCGCGACGGTGAGCGGCAGCGACGCCAGCAGCGACGCGAGGACCTCGACCTCCGGCGGGGCGAGACCCGCGGCGGGCTCGTCGAGCAGCAGCAGGCGCGGCTCCCCCGCCAGGGCCATCGCCAGCTCCAGCTGCCGGCGCTGCCCGTGCGACAGCGCGCCCGCGAGGGTCTGGTCCACGCCGGTCAGCCCGACACCGGCGAGCAGGTCCCGGGCGTGCTCGTGGGCCCTGGCGCGGCGACCGGCACGCAGCCGTCCCCACGGCCGGCGGGCGGCGACGAGCACGTTGTCCAGCGCCGGCAGGCTCGACCAGACGGCCGGGTGCTGGTGGGTCCGGCCGACGCCGAGCCGGGCCCGGCGGGCCGGGCCGAGGCGGGTGACGTCGCGGCCGTCGAGGCGGATGCGGCCCGCCGTCGGCCGCAGCGACCCGGCGACCAGGTTGAGCAGCGTGGACTTGCCGGCGCCGTTCGGGCCGATCAGCCCGACCCGGTCGCCGGGCGCCATCCGCAGGTCGACACCGTCCAGGGCGGCGAGGTCACCGTACCGGCGACCGAGCCCCTGTACCTCGAGCACGTCAGTCATGCGCCGACCGCTTCCCCAGCAACCCCCGTGGCAGGAGGTACACGCAGATGATGAACAGCCCGCCCAGCACCAGCGGCGCGTGGCCGGGCAGCGGCCCGGAGACCCAGTCGCGGGCGGCGACCACCAGGCCCGCGCCGAGCAGCGCGCCGACGAGCGAGGTGGCGCCGCCGATGACGACCGCGAGCAGGACGAGCGCGGAGACGTCGAAGCCGCCGTCGCCGGGCGAGACGTAACGCTCGACGGTGACCAGCAGCGCGCCCGCCGAGCCGGCGAGGGCACCGGCGACCACGTAGGCGACGGTGAGGTACCCGGCGACGGGGTGCCCGCTGGCCCGCATCCGCTGCTCGCCGTCGCGGGCGGCCCGCAGCATCGCGCCGGCCGGCGAGCGCAGCACCAGCAGCACCGCGCCGACCAGCACCGCCACGACGGTGAGGACGTAGAGGTACGTGGCCCGGTCGGTGGTCAGCGTGACCAGCCCCGGCAGCGGGGCCGGGGAGGCGAACGCAAGCATGCCGTCGGTGCCGTTCGTGACCGACTTCCACCGTCCGGCGACGGTCGAGGTGAGCTCGCCGAGCGCCAGGGTGATCATGAGCACGACGACGCCCCGCGCGTAGACCACCAGCGGCGCGGTGACCAGCGCGAACAGCGCCCCGGCCGCGGCCGCGGCGAGCAGCTGCACGACGCCGATCGCGACGTCGTGCCGGACCAGGGTCGCGGCGGTGTAGGCCCCGACGAGGTACGGCGCGGTCTGCCCGAGCGTCGGCAGGCCCGCGACGCCGGTGAGCAGCGCGACGCTGACGGCGAGCAGCCCGATGACGAGGATCCGGGTGAGGGTCTTGGTGGCGTAGTCGTCGAGGACCCACGCGAGGGGCAGCAGCACGGCGATCAGCGCCGGGAACCCCAGCGGCGCCAGCCGCCGCAGCGGGGCCGGCAGCGCGGGGCGCTTGAGCGCGGTCATGCGGCACTCCGTCCGGCTGACAGCAGGCCACGGGCCCGCGCGGACAGCACGACGGCCATCGCGCCGAAGAGCAGGAACGGGGCGTAGTCCCGGGTCGTCTCCGAGGTCACCCCGATGGTCTGGATCTCGCCGACCGCGATCGCGGCGACGAACGCGCCACCGATCGAGCCCATGCCGCCGAGCACCACCACGACCAGGGACAGCATGAGGACCAGGTCCGCGGTGCGCGGCCCGGGGCCGATGATCGGAGCGCCGAGCGCGCCGGCGAGCCCGGCGAGGGCACCGCCCGCGGCGAGGATGCCGGTGCGCACCATGAACGGGTTGACGCCGAGCGTGGCGACCATGTCGCGGTCGTCGACGGTGGCGCGGACCAGGCTGCCGGCGCGGGTGCGGGCGACGACGGCGTAGAGCGCCACCGCGATCAGCGCGGCGACGCCGATGAAGGCGAGCCGGTAGCCGGGGTACGAGTGCCCGGCGATGGTGACCGCCCGGTCGAGGCTCGCGGGGATCCGCACCGGCAGCTCGTCGGGGCCGAACAGGCCGACGAGCAGGTCGCCGGCGACGAGCGCGACGCCGAACGTGAGCAGCGCCTGCGCCAGGTGGCCCCGGCCGGCGAGCGGCACGAGCAGCGCCGACAGGACGGCGCCGCCGGCCGCCGCGGCCACGGCGCCGATGAGCACCGCGGCCGCGAGCGAGGCCCACGACCCGTCGCTGACCTTCGCCGCCGCGTAGGCGCCGAAGGCGAACAGCGTGCCGTGCGCCAGGTTGAGCACGTCACCGACGCCGAAGGCGAGGGTGAGCCCGGCGGCGACGACGAAGAGCAGCAGGCCGTAGGCCACGCCGTCGACCGCCGGGATCAGATACGCGTCCAACTCGGTCAGGCACCGACCGTCGCGAGGTCCTGCACCATGACGTTGGCGAGGGCCCGGCCGTCGTTGCGGACCTGCCGCAGGTACCACTTCTGGATCGGCGAGTGGTTCTTCGGGCCGAACTGCCAGTTGCCGCGCGGCGACGCGATCTGGCCGAGCTTGGCCACGGCGGCGTTGATCGACTCGGGGGTCGGGTTGTCGCCGGCCGCGGCGATCGCGCGGTCCAGGACGGCGGCCGCGTCGTAGGACGCCATCGCGTACTCGGTCGGGGTCGCGTCCGGGTGCTTCTGCTTCCAGGCGGCGACGAACTTGCGGTTCTCCTCGTTGTCGAGGTCCGGCGAGTAGTTGCAGACGTTGAGGATGTTCCGCGCCGCGTCGCCCTGCGCCTGCAGCACCGAGCCCTCGGTGAGGAAGCCCGCGGCGTACAGCGGGATGTCCTTCGCGTCGGACTGCGCGTACTGCTTCACGAAGTCGATCGCGGCCTTGCCGGCGTAGAACGTGTAGACGGCCTTGGCGCCGCTCTGCTTGATCTGCGACAGGTACGGCAGGAAGTTCGTGGTCGCCGGGAACGGCGTCCACGTCGCCTTGCCGTTGACCAGCTGGCCGCCGATCTTCGTGAACTCGGTGGTGAAGCCGCCGACCTGGTCGAAGCCGCCCTGGTACTCCGGCCCGATCGCGAAGACCGGCCCGTTGACCTTGTCCTTGATGTACTGCGCGATGGCCTGGCCCGCGTCGGTGGACATGAAGCTGGTCGTCCACACGCCGCTGAGGTCCTTGAGCTCCGGCCGGCCGTTGGAGCCGATCAGCGGGATCTTCGCCTCGGCGAGCAGCGGCGCGACGGCCGCGACCGAGCCACCGCCGACGATGCCGGTCAGCGCGACGACCTTCTCGTCCTTGATGAGCTTCGTCGCGGCGGGCAGCGCGGTCGGAGCGCCGTCGCCCTCGTCGGCGATCTTCAGGTCGATCGGGTGGCCGCCGAGCTTGTTGTCGTGCATCGACAGGTACAGCTCGAAGCCGCTCTTCAGGTCGGTGCCGACCGCCTGGTAGGTGCCCGTGAGGGAACCGAGGAAGCCGATCTTCAGGGTGGAGGCGGCGGCGCCGCTGCCGGACTTGGTGTCTGCGTCGCCGTCGGCGCAGCCGGCGGCTGCGACCAGCAGACCGGCGGCGAGCACCGCACTGACCAGCGATCGTCGTTGCATGGTTCTCCTATGTGTTCTGCGTTCGCGGTTGGTTCGCGGAGGGGTTCGCGGTGGGGTCGCGGACGTTTCGTTCGGTGACGCGGTTCTGTTCGGTGGCACGGTTCCTGGCGTCGGCGCGGTCGTCGGCGCCGACACGGTCGGGTCAGCGGCGGGCGGCGGTGCGCTGCGCCAGGGCGTGCTCGGTGACGGCGACCAGGATCTCCTTGGCCGACGCGCGGGAGCGGACATCGGCGTTGATCATGGGCACGCCCGGGCTGACCGCGAGGGCGTCGCGGACGTCCTCGAGGTGGTAGCGGGCGGCGCCCTCGAAGTGGTTCACCGCGATGACGTACGGCAGCCGCCGGTTGTCGAAGAAGTCGATGGCGCCGAAGCAGTCGGCGAGGCGCCGCGTGTCGGCGATGACCACGGCCCCGATCGCGCCGCGGCACAGCTCGTCCCACATGAACCAGAACCGCTTCTGCCCGGGCGTGCCGAACAGGTAGAGCACGAGGTCCTGGTACAGCGTGATCCGGCCGAAGTCCATGGCGACGGTGGTGCTGCCCTTGTCCGGCACGAGCGTCGAGTCGTCGTGACCGAGGCTGGCCGCGGTCATCACCGCCTCGGTCGTCACCGGCGGGATCTCCGAGATGGCCCCGACGAGGGTCGTCTTACCGGCGCCGAACCCGCCCGCAATGATGATCTTGACAGCGGTCGGCCGCCCGCGTCCCGGAGCGGTCATGCCGGCGCTCCGCGGACCGTCGGGGCCAGCGCGTCACCGATCCGGTTGGCCAGCTCGGTCATCTCGTAGGACACCTTGCCGACGTCGGCGTGCGGCGAGGCAAGCACCAGCAGCGACGCGCCGTCGGTGAACGCCATGGTGAACATGAAGCCGCCGTCGAGCTGGGTCACGTTGGAGATGACGCTGCCCGCCTCGAAGAACCGCGCCGCGCCGGCGAGCAGCGCGACGAGACCACTGCCGGTGGCCGCCAGCTGGTCGGCCCGGTCGCGCGGCAGCGCGCGGGTGTGGGCCAGGACCAGCCCGTCGGTGGAGATCGCCAGCGCGTGGCTGACATCGGGGGTGCGGGTCGCAAAGTTGTCCAGCAGCCAACCGAGATTACTCGGGTCGGTCACAGAAGTGGTCCTCTCTTGCTGTTCTTGGTGCGTCAGGGAGCCCATCGGATCAGGAGCCGCCGCCCGGCCGGCGGCCGGCCACACCGCGGGCGTAGGCGGACATCGCGGCGGCGACCTTGGTGGGGTCGCGACGCGGTGCGGTGGAGCGTTCCCCCTGTGCCGGCGCGGCCGCGCCGGGCACCAGATGCCGCTGCGGCGCGCGGACCGGCAGGCCGGACGCGGTGACGCTGCTGACGTCCGGCGTGGCCGCCTGCTGGGCGGCACGCCAGCCGACATCGGCGCTGGACTCCCAGTTCGTGGGCTCCTCGGGCGCGGCGTACACGCCCGTGTCGGCGAGCTCGACGGGTGTCTCGGTGCGGAACCAGCCGTTGACCGACTGGAAGATCGGCAGCTCGATCGAGTCGTCGGCGTCGGCGAGGATCGAGGGCACCTCGGGCTCCGGCAGCGGCGGCCACGAACCCGGGCCGGGCGGCATCGGCTGCGGCGCGCGGTACTCCTGCACCGGCGCGTACTCCTGGACCGGTGCCTGGACCGGCGCGTAGTCCTGGACCGGCGCGTAGTCCTGGACGGGTGCGTAGTCCTGCACCGGCGCGAACTCCTGCGTGGGCGTCGCGACCCGGTACTCCTGCGTGGGCACGTCGAACAGGCTCGGCGGCGCGGTCCGCGGCGCGGGCGTGAACAGCTCCGCGGCGACCGGGCGGGCGGCGGGACCGCCCCCGTTGCCACCGCTGCCGTTGCCGTTGCCGCCGCCGCTCTGGGCGTACCCGGCGGGCAGGCTCGCGGTGACGGCCGGCGCGAGCTGCGGCTGCCGCTCCGAGGCCATGATCGGGCGGAACACGTCCTTGGGGATGACCACCTCGGCGAGCGTGCCGGTGTGCTGGCCCGGCCGCAGCTGCACCTGGATCTGGTACCGCGCGGCGATGTGCCCGACCACGGTGAGACCCATGGCGCGGACCGCGGCGATGTCGATCGCGGGCGGCTGGGCGAGCAGCTGGTTGAGCTGCTCGCGGCGCGACGGCGGCAGGCCCACGCCCTCGTCGACGATCTGCAGGATGACCCGGTCGCCGAGGGCCCGGCCGGTGACCCACACCTCGGACTCCGGCGGCGAGTAGCCGGTGGCGTTGTCGAGCAGCTCCGCGAGCAGGTGCACGATCTCGTCGACCGCCTCGGCGACGACCGCGACGTCGTCGTCGACGCTGCCGAACCGGACCCGGGTGTAGTGCTCGATCTGCGAGATCGCGGCCTGCAGGACCTTGCCCATCGGGGCGTCCTCGCGGCGGACGCGCGCGGCGCCGGAGCCGCCCAGGACGAGCAGGCTCAGGTTGATCCGGGCCATCCGGGTGGCGAGGTGGTCCAGCTGGTACAGCTGCTGCAGCCGGTCGGGGTCGGTCTCGTCGCGCTCGACCCGGTCGACCTGGGCGAGGACCGCGTCGACCAGTCGCTGCTCGCGGCGGGACAGGTGGACGAAGATCTCGGCGACGTTGGACCGCATGACGGCCTGCTCACCGGCGATGCGGACCGCCTCGCGGTGGACCGCGCGGAAGGCCTGCGCCACGTCGGCGACCTCGTCCGCGCCGCCGACGACGAGCTTCGCCGAGGCGCGGTCCGCGACCTCGTCCGGGTCGACCGTGCCGGGCGCGGCGGCACGCAGCTCCGCGACGACCGCGGGCAGTTGGTCGTAGGCGACGTCGCGGGCCGAGTCGTGCAGGGCGCGCAGGCGGCGGGTGATCCGCCGGGCCACGACACCGGTCAGGACGATCGCGATGAGCAGCACCAGGGCGACGCCGGCGATCTGGATGCCGGCCTGGGTCATCTGCTCGTCGCGCAGGTCGCCGACCTTCGTCTGGATCGCGTCGTCGACCTTCTGCTGGACCCCGAACAGCAGGCCCGACCAGCCGGACATCGCGTTGATCCAGCCGCCCGTGTCCAGGGTGAACCGCTCACCGGGCCGGGTGCGGTTGACCTGGTCCTGCAACCGCTGCGCGGCGATGACCTGCTCGCCGGTGCTGGCCTGCTCGTACCAGCTGCGCCACTCGGCCGGGGCGAGGTCGTTGAACTGGACCGTCGCCTCGACGAAGCTCGTCCGGGTGGCGGTGATCTCCTGCTGGAGCGCGGGGGTCAGCTCGGTCGCCGCGACGGCGCGCAGCACGGCCGCCTGCTGCTGGCCGAGGGCCTCCGCGGCGCGCGACAGGGCGGCGGCGGCGCGGATCTGGTCGGCGAGCTCGGTCGGGGCGCCGGAGCGGGCCACCGACTCCCGGTAGGACAGCAGGTCGGCGATGAGGATCCGGTAGCTGAACGCGATACCGGACACCGACGCGCGGGCGTCCTTGCGGACCTGCTCGCGCAGCTGCGCCAGGCCGTCGAGGTTCGAGTCGACGCGGCGGACCACGTCCGGCACGTCGCTGATGCCGGCGCGGCTCCTGCGGTAGGCCGTGACGTTGTCGTCGGTGATCATCACCTGCGACGAGTACGCCTCCAGCTGCGCCGGGTTCGGGTTCAGCAGCACGTTGACGGCCGCGGCCCGCTCGCGCTGCAGCGCGTGGGCGAGGCCGCCGGCGTCGGAGGCGAGCGCCGAGAGGTCCTGCAGCTGCCGGCTGCGGTTCACCTGTTGGACGGTGGTCACCAGGGCGATGCCGGCGAACACGACGACGGCAACGAGCGGCACGCCCACGATGAGGCGGAGCTGGTCGATGATGCGCCGGCCGGGCCGTTCGCGCCGCCCTGCCCGCTGGTCGCGCTCAGGCGCGGCCGGGGCGGCGGCGTGACGGGTCGGCCGACGATCGGGACTCAGCCGAGGGTCGCGCTCCTGTCTTGGGACGGGCAGCGACGACGTGCTCTGGCTTTGGGTCACGAAGAGTCCCCGCAGGCATCCGAGATTGACAATACGGGTCAGTCCTGACAAGCAGGCGCATGACGTTGAGCACAATCACAGCTCGGCCGATCCGTGTCAATACCGATGTCGCCCGCGCGCCGCCGATCGCCTTGTTTTTCCTCATCCGTTGGGTTGGTGTACACGAACCCATACGGACCCTAACGGCTGCCACGGGGCCGACTTCCGCTGGCCACGGGACGCCGGGCGCAACGGCGACGTTTCCAGGTTTTTACGGGACGGAAATACTCACAGAACGCATCGTCGACAGCACAAAGGGTAAGTATTTGCCGTAGGTCACATAATCTCGTGCCAATGTCCTATGGGGTTGCGAATACTTTGTTGGCGATCCGGACCTGGTTCTCGTCAAGGCAGGTCCGGCCGCGGAAGCCGAGCCGGCGCAGGACCACGCCGGACGGTTCGCAATCGGTGCCGGGCGGGCACGCCGCGGCGATCGGCGGCGCCAGCCGGGCCGCCGCGCCGGCCATCACGACCATCGACCGGGCCCACAGCAGCTCGCGCTCGTCGTCGCCCGGCTCGACCAGCAGCTGCCGGGCCAGGGGACCCTCGGCGAGCTGGAGCCGGGCGACCCGCGGGGCGCGGGCGATCTCGGCGGCCTGCAGGACGGCGGCGGCGGTCGCCAGGCGGGGAACGACGGCGATCCGGCCGACCGGCAGCCGGGCCGCCTCCTCGGCCTCGGCGATGACGGCACTGAGGGCGGCGATCTCGCTGGCCGACTCGGCGGCGACGCAGACCCCGGTCAGCGCGGGCGAGACGACGACCCGCAGCGCCTGCCGGCCCCGCTCCGTCGCGTCCAGCCGGACCCAGACCGCCTCCCGGGCCGCGTCCACGATCCAGCCGCCGACGGCGGCGGGGTCAGCGGCGCCGCCGAGGTCGACCACCAGGGCGTCCGCCTCACTGGTACCGATGCTTCCGACATTTCGGATATCGGGGATATACAGCCACGACCGCATAGTTCGATCATCGGTCGGAAGTGCGCGCGGCGCACGTCGTGCGGTGCGTTTTGACCGTTTAGCCCTTCTTGCGACCGGGTATGCATGCACGCTGAATGGTGACCGCGACGACAGGGGGAGTCATGGCATCCGACGCCGTCACGCTGATCATGAACGACCACCGGCTCATGGAGCAGCTTTTCGACCGGCTCCGAGCCGGCTCGGGCGACCGGCAGCTGCTGCTCGACGAGATCGCCGCGCGGCTCACCGCGCACAGCCACGCCGAGGAGCAGCAGGTGTACCCGTCGCTGCCCGACGAGGTCGCGCATCGCGGCGCCGACGAGCACCACGAGGCGGAGCGGATGCTCCACGACCTGCAGCGGATGGGCCCGGAGGACGAGTCGTTCAACGACCGCCTGGAGGACTTCATCGCCACCGTCGGCCGCCACGTCGAGGAGGAGGAGACGTCGACGCTGCCCACGCTGCGCGAGTCCGTCGACGCGGCCCGCCTCACCGAGATCGGCGCCGCCTTCGAGCAGGTCCGCCTGGAGGAGCTGGCGGTCGCCGGCATCAGCGTCGGCTGAGCCCGGCCCGCGCGCCCGGACACGCGTCCTGAGCGCGCTCGCGGGCCGGGCCGGCACCGGAATCCGGTGGAGATGACGGCCCGGCCCTGCTTGGGTACAGTCGGGCAGGTCATGGTGCTTCTGCGGGCTTCGCCGACCGCGGCCGTCGATGCGGCGCGGCTCAGCGACCTGCCCGCACACGCCGCGCCGCAGCGCGCCCGCGACCATGTCGTCATCCTCGCCAGCACCGGCCAGGGCACTCACACGATCGACTTCGTGACCCACGCCTGCCGCCCCGGCACGCTGCTGTGGGGGCGGCCCGGCCAGGTGCACCAGTTCGGCGGGCAGGCCGGCTTCGACGCGACCGTCCTCGCCTTCCCGCCCGCCACGCTGCCGGCCCTGCCGCCGCTGCCCGTGCGGCTCGTCACCGACCCGACCGCCCCCACCTGCTGGCAGCCGGCCGGCGAGGACGAGGAGGCGATCGTCGCGGAGATCGCGCAGATCGCCGTCGACCGGGCCCGCAGCGACGGCAGCGAGCTGAGCCGCGCCCTCCTCGCGCACCAGGTCGCGGTCCTGCTGATGCGGATCGTCGCGCTGGCGCCGCCGGTCCGCTCCGGCCCCGCCGCCGACCTGATCGACCAGCTCCGCGCCGAGATCGAGCGCGACGTCACCCACCGCCGGGTCGAGGACTACGCCGAGCGGCTCGGCTGCTCCGTGCGCACGCTGACCCGGGCCGGCCTCGTGATGACCGGCCGCAGCGCGAAGCAGATCGTCGACGAGCGGATCGCCCTGGAGGCGAAGCGCCTGCTCGCCACGAGCACCCTGCCGGTCGCCGAGGTCGGCCGGCGGCTCGGCTTCGACGAGCCGACCAACTTCGGCCGGTTCTTCGCCCGCGAGACCGGCCTCACCCCGGGCGCCTTCCGCGCGACGCTGCTGCGCTCCCCCGCCCCGCCGCGCGTGCCGCACCAGCGCTCGTCCCTGCCGGGCCGCCTCACCCCGCTGACCCCCCGCACGGCCTAGACCTCCTGGACCTCCTGGACCTCCGGGGTCAGGCGGCAGCCGGACGGCCCCTCCGGCACGGGGATCGACAGCTCGCTCGCCGCCTCCTCGCGGCCCACGAACGGCACCAGCGTGAAGTACGCGAGCATCGGCAGCAGCGCGGGCAGCTGCTCGACGCGGCCCGCGGCGACGTGACGGTAGATCGTCGCGTAGATGCCGCCGACGACCGTCTCGACCAGCTCCTCCGGCATCGGCAGGTCGCCGGCGCTCGGCGCCTCGCTGAAGAACCGGTCGAAGCGGCGCAGCAGCTCGGCGCGCTCGGCCCTGGCCAGGGGGCCGGCGGCGTCGATCTCGACCACCGCCGTGGTGGCGAAGGCCGGCAGCTCGGCGAGGACCTGCAGCAGCACCCGCAGGGCGGCGCGGGCGCCGTCGCGCCAGACGGGCTCGGCGCGGAACGCGGACTCCATCAGGTGCAGCAGGAGGTCGGTGCCGTGCCGGTACGTGGCGATGAGCGCGTCGTCCTTGCCGGCGAACAGCGCGTAGAAGGCGGGCCGGGTCACGCCCGCGGCGCGGCAGATGTCGCTGACCGTCGCGTTGGCGTAGCCCTTCTCCGCGACGGTGTGCACGACGGCGTCGTAGAGGCGCTCCCGCTGGTTGGCGGCGACGACCTCCGGCGGGACCCTGCTCGGGCCGCGTTTGATGGCGCGGGACGGGTCGCGCGCCTCACGGGCCCCGGGCAGCGGGCTCAGCGGGTGATCTGCCATGCCTCAAGTATCGATCAGGCACGCTCGCATTGGGGCGGCGCAGGGGGTGGCGGGAGGGGCACGGAACAGGGCAGAGTATCGGCGTGTCCTCGTCCGCCCAGCTTGCCAACGCCGTGCAGGGCGCCCGCGCGGTCGCGGCGCAGGGCGACGTGCGGGGCGCGTTCTCCCTGCTCGACCAGGCGCTCGACGCCGCGACCGGCAGTCTCGGCGGCGACGACCCGGACGTGCTCGCCGCGACCTGCGTGCTCGCGAAGTTCCACACCGACCTGGGCGAGCTCAGCAACGCCAGGCGGGTCCTGGAGGAGGGGCTCGCGGCCGGCTACCACCGGCTCGGCGACGGGCACGCGGTGATGCTCGCCCTGTCCTACGAGCTGGCCCGCATCGCCGACGAGCTCGGCAACGTCTACGAGGCGAAGCGGCGCTACGGCCAGCTGGCCAGGCTGGGCCCGGCGGAGCTCGGCGAGGACCACCCGAGCGTCCGGGCGGCGCGGCGGTACCTGGGACTGCCGGAGCCCGCGGTGCCGGCGACGGCCTTCCACGCCCCGCACCCGTCGGCGCCCGCGCCGTTCGAGCCGCTGTCCGCGCCGACCGGGACCACGTCGCCGAGCCCCGCCCCGCCGGCCTGGCCCGTCGACCAGCGCCCCGGCCAGGCCACGCCGGCCACGCCGACCGTTCCGGCCGCTCCGGTGACGCCCGCCCCCGGTGGCGGCCCGGACGCCGACGACCGGCCGATCTTCCAGCCGGAGCCGCGACCGGGTGACGTGTGGCCGCCGGAGCCCGTACACGCGCCGCTGTGGCGACCGGACGAGCAGGTCGCCTGGGACGAGCCGGTGCCGCGGGAGGCACCGGCCGAGCAGGGCTGGCAGGAGGTGCGCCAGGGTGTCCTGCAGCGCCCGGCCGCGCAGCCGTGGCCGGCGCCCGCCCCGGCCGAGGAACGGCACCGCGACCCGTGGGTGCCGGAGCCCGCGCCGCCCCGCCGCCGCTCCCCGCTGATCGCGCTGCTGGTGATCCTGGTCGTGGCGGTGCTCGGCGGGGTCGCCGCGGCGGTCGTCTCGTTCGTCGCCGCCCGCCCCGACCGGCAGGCCGGCGCGCCCGCCCCGGCGAGCGCACCCCCCAGCGCCACCGGCGAGGCCACTCCAGATGGCGCCAAAGCGCCGAGCGCACTGAAGCTGCGGGACGACAAGACGTCCATCACACTGACCTGGACCGATCCGTCGCCGGGATCGGTGCCGTTCATCGTCGCCGGCGGCCAGCAGGGCGCGCTGCGACAGCTGCAGGTGCTCGCCGCGGGCGCCACCACGTACACGCTCAACGGCCTCAACCCGAAGCTCAACTACTGCTTCACGGTCGCCGCCGTCTACGGGACGGACAGCGTCGCACTGTCGGATCTGGCCTGCACGCAGCGAAAATAACGAAGCGAACCGATCTAGACACGCCGGGTGTGCAGCACACATCGACAGGAATATGATGGGCGCCGGTTTCGGGGAGGGGGCCGCATGGTGAGCATTCGTTCGCGCAAGGGCGGCGGACTGGTCACGCTCGGCACCGTCGTGGGCCTGATCGCCGTCCTCGGGCTGACGCTCTTCGGCACCGGCGCCGCCAACAATGCGGTGGCCAGCTATGACGTCAGCTCGTGGCTGTGGAGCAACGACAAGGGCGAGGTCGCCCGGGTCAACGGCGTCACCGGCAAGGTCGACACCCGCACGAAGATCACCGACGCGCAGGGCCACACGATGCAGGTGACCCAGAGCGACCGGTTCGTGATCCTGCGGGACCTCAACACCGGCAAGATCAGCGTGCTGGACCTGACCAGCCTGACGCTCGGCGCGACGACCCAGGCCACACCCGGGCTCGGCGTCACGGTCGCCGTGCACGACGACGTCGCGTTCATCGTCGACACCGTGCAGGGGCAGGTGCGCCAGCTCGACCCGGCGACGCTGCTGCCGGTCGGCGAGACGGTGACGTTCCCGCCCGGGATCTCCGGCGGCACGTTCGACGACACCGGGCGGCTGTGGCTGCTGGTGCCGTCCGAGGGCACCGTCGTGGCGGTCAAGCCCGCCCCGGCGAAGAAGCCGAGCGGCGGCCAGGGCGGCGGGCTCCCCGCCGACCCCACGAAGGTCAAGACGGTCAGCGTCGCCGAGCCCAACCACGACCTGGCGCTGTCGATCCTGGACACCGGCGTCGCCGTGCTCGACAAGACCGCCACGACGCTGACGACGCTGCGCGGCGAGGCCCTGAAGAAGGTGCCGCTGCGCCTCACCGGCAACGGCGCGATGCCGCAGCGCACCGTCGGCGGCGACGTGCCCGTGACCGTCGTGGACGACCGGCACGTCTATGTCGTCAACGGCGACGCGGTCAGCGACTTCACCGTGCCCGGCGAGAGCCCGAAGCTGCAGCCGTGCGTGGCCTGGTCGGGGCGCTTCTACTGCGCCGACGACTCGACCGGCACCGTGTACGTGCTGGACACGGCCGGCAAGCCGCTCGACGCGATCCAGATCAAGGCCGGCGGCAAGCCGCTGGAGATCGAGGTCCGCGAGGACCGCATGTTCATCAACGCGCCCGGCGGGTCGACCGCGCGGGTCGTGGACGCCAAGCACCACGTGCAGGTCGTCGACAAGTACAACAACGACGTGGTCGGCGGCGACGCCCCGCCGGTGCCGCCCCCGCCGCCGCCGACGAAGCCGCCCGTCGGCCCGCCCGGCGCCCCGGCGCGGGTCACGGCGACGCCCGGCAACGCCTCGGCGCGGGTCACGTGGACGGCCGCGCCCGCCAACGGCAGCGCGGTCACGAAGTACGTGGTCGAGGGCGACGGCAAGCAGCACGAGGTCGGCGCCAGCCAGCGGGCGCTCGACCTGACCGGCCTGACCAACGGGCAGTCCTACAAGTTCACCGTCTACGCGGTCAACGCGAAGGGCAACGGGCCGAAGAAGGCGGCCAACCCGGTCACGCCGACGTCGCAGGTGCCCGACGCGCCGGTGAGCGTCGCCGCGACCGCCAACCCCGACGGCACCGTCACCGTCACGTGGCCGGCCGCCAACGGGCAGGGGCACAAGATCGTCAAGTACACGATCACGACCGTGTCCGGCGACGAGTCCAAGACGTTCGAGTCGGCGCAGCCGACGTTCAAGGTGCCGGCCGGCGAGCTGCCCTACGGCACGCAGGTCGCGTTCCGGGTCGCCTCGATCAACGACATCGGCGCGAGCTCCGGCCAGTCGCCGCTGAGCCCGTCGGTGGTGCCGTTCACCAAGCCCGGCGCGCCGGGCGGGCTGACGGTCCGCGCCGTGACCACGAAGCGCGGCACGATCGTCGCCGCGTGGCGGGCCGCGGAGGACAACGGCGCGCCGATCACCGGCTACCAGGCCACCGTCAACGGCGTGAAGCAGGACCTGGGCACCGCCCTGTCGAAGGAGTTCGGCGGGTTCGGCGACAACGAGCGGGTCACGCTGCAGATCAAGGCGGTCAACAAGGCCGGCGAGAGCGCCGCCGCGAACGGCGCGGCCAGCACCCTCGCGGCGCCCACCATGCGGGTCGACACCGCCAACACCCGGGCCGCGCTGCAGTCGATCACGGTGGCGTTCACCGCGACCGACGGCGGCGGCGCGCCGGCGAAGTGCCGGCTCGACGTCGCGGGCGTCGGCGCGGTGGAGAACGCGTGCGCCGGCTCGCTGACCATGGGCGGCCTGTGGCCGAACACGGCCTACAACTACACGGTCACGGTCACCAACGCGGCCGGCATGACGGCCAACGGGACCGGCTCGATCTCCACGCCCGCCTACCGCGGCACCGTGGTCTGCGGCGACACCAGCTACTGCGGCCACGGCGCGTCCAACGGCGGCATCTGGGTGTACCGCTCCCCGGCCCAGCAGAGTGGCAACGCGGTCGGCGACGTCTACGCTCCTGACAGCTACACCGCGATCTGCCAGACCACCGGGTCGAGCGTCAACGCGAAGCCCTATGGCGGCAAGCAGAGCGCCGTGTGGATCAAAATCAACTTCAAGGGCGAGAACTACATCCCGTACGCGTGGTTCGACCTGCCGAACGGCACCGGACCGCTGAAGCAGTGTTGAGCGCAGGAGCACAGTGAGCACACCCGAAGCACCGTCCCTTGAGGCAGGCCCACCGAGCCCTGAGGAGGTCGCGGCGGCGGCCGACCTCGTCGGCCGGCTCGCCCGCAACGTCGAGTCGATCGTGCTCGGCAAGCAGCAGGTGATCCGGCTGACGATGACCGCGCTGCTCGCCGAGGGGCACGTCCTGCTCGAGGACGTGCCCGGCGTCGGCAAGACCACCCTCGCCCGGGCGGTCGCGGCGAGCGTGCAGGGGCAGTGGCGGCGTATCCAGTTCACGCCCGACCTGCTGCCGTCCGACGTCACCGGCGTCACGATCTTCAACCAGGCGACCCGCGGCTTCGAGTTCCACCCCGGCCCGGTGTTCGCCAACATCGTCATCGCCGACGAGATCAACCGGGCCTCGCCGAAGACGCAGTCGGCGCTCCTGGAGGTCATGGAGGAGCGGTATGTCACCGTCGACGGCGTCCGGCACGCGGTGCCGCGGCCGTTCCTCGTCGTCGCCACGCAGAACCCGATCGAGATGGACGGCACCTACCGGCTGCCCGAGGCGCAGCTCGACCGGTTCCTCATGAAGCTCGCCGTCGGCTACCCGAGCGAGGCGGTCGAGATCGAGGTGCTGCGCGGCGCCGTGACCCGCTCGCCCGAGGCCCTGGACGCCGTCACCGACACGCAGGTGGTGGCCCAGCTGGTCCGGCTGGCCCGGCGGGTGCACATCGCGGAGCCGCTGCTGGGCTACGCCGTCCGCCTGGGCAACGCGACCCGCGGCCACCCGCGGGTGCGGGTCGGCGTCAGCCCCCGTGGCGTCATCGCGCTGACCCGGGCCGCGTCGGCGTACGCGCTCATCGACGGCCGCGGGTACGTCGTGCCGGAGGACCTCAAGGCCCTGGCGGAGGCGGTGTTCGCGCACCGGCTGCTGCTGTCGCCCGACGCGCAGGTCCGCGGCGTCGCGCCCGGCGACGTCGTCCGTGAGGTGCTCGACGCGGTGCCGGTGCCCGTGCCTGCCGCCGCGCCCGCCGCGCCCGCCGCGCCCGCCGCGCCCGCGCCCGCCGCATCCGCCACGGTCTGACGATGCGGCTCACCTCCCGCGGGACCGGTCTGTCCGTGGCCGCGCCGGTGCTGCTCGCCGTGGGGTTCGTGTTCCAGTACGCACAGCTCACCGTCGTCGGCACCGCCGCCGTCGCCGCCGTGCTGTTCGGCTTCGCGTACGTGTGGTGGCGGCCGCGGCTGACCGTGACCCGCGCCGTCGACCCGGACCGGGTCATGCGCGGCGAGTCGAGCACGGTGACGCTCACCGTCGGCAACAGCAGCCGCCTGCGCGGCGCGACCCTGATCGCCCACGACCGGTGCGGCCCGGCGACCGTGCCGGTGCCGCTGCTACGCCTCAAGGCCGGCGGCACGACCACCGCCACCTACCCGGTGCCGACGGACCGGCGCGGCGTCGTCGAGATCGGGCCGCTGCGGGTGGTGCGGCGCGACCCGCTCGGGCTGCTCACCCTGGCCCGCGGCTACGGCGGGGTCAGCAAGGTGTGGGTGTACCCGACCGTGCACCACCTGACCGCGGTGCCGTCCGGGATCATGCGGTCCCTGGACGGGCGGGTCGACAAGGTGCCGCACGGCAGCATCACGTTCGACACCCTGCGCGAGTACGTGGTCGGCGACGAGCTGCGGCACGTGCACTGGCGCACGACCGCGCGGGTCGGCGAGCTGATGGTCCGCGAGCACCTGGACACCAGCCTGCCGCGCCTGGTCGTGCTGCTCGACGACCGGCTGTCCGCCTACCCGGACGCCGACCGTGCCCACCTGAGCGCGCACTTCGAGTCCGCGTGCGAGGCGGCGGCGTCGATCGTGATGGCCGCGTTCCGGGAGGAGCTGCCGGTGGCGCTGCGCCTGGCCGGCGGCGGGTTCGCGGCGGGCAAGGACACCCGCGCCTACCTGGACCTGCTCGCCGAGGCGACCCTGCGGAAGACCGACGAGCTGCCGGCGACGGTCGCGCAGCTGCGGACCCGCCGCGCCGGCGACACGCTCGTCTACCTGACCGGGCCGGGCGGCGTCGCCGACCTCGGCCGGGTGGGGACGTTGCGCGCCGCGTACCCGTCGCTGGTCGCCGGCGCGTTCGGCACCGAGGACGGCGAGGTCCCGACGGCCCTCGACGGCCTGCGGGTGCTGTCCCCGGCCGACGGCGCCGACTTCGCCGCCGCGTGGGACGGGGTCGGCGCATGGTGAGGCGCCTGCTCATCGCCGTGGCGCTGCTCGGCATGCTGGTCATGGCCGCGTTCGCCCTGGCCCCGATCTACCACGGGCCGCTGCTGCTGCAGCTGACGGCGGGCGCCGCCGCCGGCGCCGTCGGCATCAGCTTCGCCGCCCGGCGCCTGCCGGCCTGGAGCGCGGCGCCGCTGAGCGTCCTCGGCCTGGCCGGCGCCGTCCTGATCGCCATGCGGGTCTCCGCCGCGGCGGCCGGCGTCGACGGCAGCGTCCCCGCCCTGCGCGAGGCGCTGCGCAACAGCATCCCCCGGCTGCTGCTGGCGCTGATCCCGATCGAGCCGCAGCCCGACACGGTGCTGCTGCCGGTGATCCTGACCTGGCTCGCCGGGCTGGCCGCCGGTGAGCTCGGAATCCGCTACCACCGGGTCCTGCTGTCCTACGCGCCGCCGACGGTGCTGTTCGGCGGCGCGCTGTACCTCGTCGGCCCGAACGGCTCCGCCGCGGGCTGGGTGCCCCTCGCCTACTCCGGGTTCGCCGTGCTGGGCCTGATCGTGTCGAACCGGCCGCCGTCGGAGGACCAGCGGGTCAGCGCGGACCAGCTGCGCACGCTCAGGCTCCGGGTGGGCGCCGGGGCCGTCGCGGGCCTGGCCGCCATCGTCGCGCTGTCGCAGCTGCTCGGGCCGAGCGTCGCGGCGAAGGTCGGCACCAGCCCCGTCGAGCCGCGCAACATGGTGACCCCGCCGCAGCTCGACTCGCTCGACGAGAGCCCGCTGGTCCGGCTGTCGGGCTGGGCCCTCAACCACGACCAGCACCTGTTCGACGTGGAGGTCACCGGCACCGACGCGCCGCCGCCGATCCGCCTCGCCGTCCTCAACGACTACGACGGCGTCACCTGGCGGGTCGGCGCCACCTACCGCAACGCCGGCCGGGTCGTCGCGGCGAGGCCCGTCCTCACCGACCCGCAGGTCCGGCAGGCGTTCCGCATCGCCGACCTCGACGGTCGGCTGCTGCCGGGGATCGCCACCCCGGAGGAGGTCAACGGGGTCCGGGTCGCCGTCGACACCAGCGACGGCACGATGATCCTGTCCGACGGACTGCGCCCCGGCCTCGAGTACAGCGTCGTGTCCCGCGTGCACCGCCCCGACGAGAACGCGATGCAGGTCGCCGACGTGCCCAACACCGGCGCCGTCGCCCGCCACCTGGCGCTGCCCGGCAAGGTCCCCGACTCGATCGCGCAGCTCGCCCGGCACCTCGGGGAGGGCGTGTCGTCGCCGTACCAGAAGGCGTTCGCGATCGTCGGCTGGCTGTCGGAGCACTACAAGGTCGTCGGCGACGCGCCCAGCGGCCACGCCTACCCCAACGTCGAGTACTTCCTGTTCGGCCCCAAGCAGGCCGGTGGGCAGAAGGGCACGTCGGAGCAGTTCGCGGCCGCGTTCGCGGTCCTCGCCCGGCTGATGGGCCTGCCGACCCGGCTCGCCGTGGGGTTCCGCGTCGAGCCGGGCCGCAACGAGGTCCGCGGCGGTGACGCGGTCGCGTGGCCGGAGGTGCTGTTCAACGGCGTGTGGGAGCCGTTCGACCCGATGCCGAAGGCCGACACGGTCCAGCGCCCGACCGAGGACGACTTCCGGCCGAAGCCGCCCGCGTCGCAGCCGCCGCCGGAGACGGTGCCGGCGCCGTCGGGCTCGGCCGCCTCGCAGTCCCCGAAGCCCAGCGTCGCGCCCTCCGCCGACGCGGGCCCCCGGCGCTCGTCGGGGGTGGCCGTCGCCGTCACCGCCGGGTCGCTGCTGCTGGCCCTGTTGGCGTTCGCGGCGTCGGTACCGCTGGCCCGCCGGTCCCGCCGCCGTCGCCGACTCGGCCGGGGGACGCCGGAGCAGCGGGTCGAGGCGGCCTGGGCGGAGGTGCTGACGGGCCTGCGCCTCGCGGGCCGGGCCGCGCCGCCGCACCTGTCCGCGTCGGAGGTGGCCGGATACGCGGCGACCGCCGCCACCGGCCGGGCGCACTCCAAACCCGGCGGGGTGGCCACGATCCGCTCCGCCACGCCGCCCGTCGACGACCTCGCGGCGCTGGTCAACACCGTGGCGTTCGCCTTCGCGGGCAGCGTCTCCGAGGAGCAGGCCGCCCGCGCCGCCGTGCAGGCCGTCGCCTACGTCGACGAGCTGCGGGCCAGGCGGGGGTTCTGGCGCCGGCTGCGGTGGAGCCTCGACCCCCGCCCGTTGTTCTGGAAGTAGCGCGTCAGGCGGGGTTGTCGGCGTGGGTCAGGGTCTCCCACGCGACGAACAGGTTGTTGCTGCCGGCCGGGCGGGACTGCTCCGTCAGCCGCTGCGTGTTGGACATCGCGATGCCCATCCGGTTGTGCAGGGCGTTGTAGCCGACCTCGGTGACCGGGCCGAGGCCGAGCGTCAGCTTCCCGCCGCACAGCCACGACGGGACGCCCTCGCCCAGCTGGTACCGGCTGTGGAAGCCGAGCGCGTGCCGCAGCCGGTCGGCGATCTCCGGATACACGTCCTGGCCCTGGATGCGGGTGGTCTCCGCGATGTGCGAGATCGCCGAGATGCCGTAGCCGGTGTGGGTGAAGTCGCGGCAGGTCTCCTGGGAGAGTCCGTCGACGAACGTGCTCTGCCCCTGCCAGTAGTTGACGATCTCGGTGCGGGTGTCGATGCTGCCGATGCCCTTGGGCAGGGCGCCGTCGGCGGTGACGTAGAGGTAGGCGGGCACCCGGGCGCGGAACTTCGCCATGGCCTTGTCCCAGCTGGTGCGGTCCTCCAGGAAGACGGAGATGCCGATCGCGGCCTCCATCATGGACAGTTCCCAGTTGCCGTTGCTGCTGGAGCCGTTGATGAGCTTCGGCAGGTACACGGTGCGCAGCATCGTGCCGAACCGCGCCTGGTTGGGCCACGACGTGTAGGTGTACCGGATGATCTCGGCGGCGCGCGGCCAGCTCGACCCGGCCCAGCCGGTCTGCAGCGGCGCGTTGCTGTTGGTGTGGTCCTTGATCGTGGCGGACCAGGCATCCATGATCGCGATGGCCTTCGTGGCGTACCGGCTGTCCCGCGTGACGTACCAGGCCAGGGACAGCGTGTAGGCGGCGAGGGCGTCCTCGCGCTCGTCGGTGCAGCCGTTGTTGGGGTTGGAGTAGGAGCCGCACTCGACGACGGCCCGCGGCTTCGGGGTCCGCGACAGCGACGCGTAGCGGCTGCCCATCATCTGGTCGTAGGCGGCCTTCCACGGCTGCGCGCCGGCCTGCACCTTGCCGCGGACGAAGTCGAGCTGGGCGCGGCTGACGAAGACGCCCGGGTGGGCGAACGTGGCCGGGGCGGCGGCCACGTTCGCGGCTCCGGGGCCGTTCACCGCCTGCTGTTTGGTCACCGCGGCGACGGCGTAGGTGGTGCCGGCCACCGCGATCGCGACCGCGAGCCCGGCGGCGCCGAGGACGAGTCTGCGCATGGCGCTCCTCTTTCGGTTGGACAACTGTAAGTCAGGTTTCCTAACCGTGGCCGTCCAATCGGCGCGGGTCAATCGGGCACAGGAAGACTTAAGACGCGCTTCGAGTCAGGATCAGGTCCGCGCGGTTGCGGGTGCCGGCGATGACCGTCGCGTTGCGCTCGTCGCTGCGCTCCACCCAGTCGTGGGCGTCGTGCAGGTCGAGACCCTTCGCCAGCTGCCGACGCACCAGCGAGTCCTGCCGCAGGTCGTCGGGCGCGTCCAGGTACAGCGCCAGGTCCAGCAGGTCCCGCACGGCCGCCCAGGGGCCCTCGTCGAGCAGCAGGTAGTTGCCCTCCACGACGACGACCCGGGTGGTGGCGGGCACCGGGATCACGCCGCCGATCGACTCGTGCAGGGTGCGGCTGTAGCTCGGGGCGTACACGAGCTCCTCGCCGGCCCGAAGGCGCCGCAGCAGGTGGACGAACCCGGCCGCGTCGAACGTCTCCGGGGCGCCCTTGCGGTCGGCGAGGCCGAGCCGGTCCAGCTCCGCGTTGGACAGGTGGAACCCGTCCATCGGCACGGCCACGCTGCCGTCCAGCGCCGCGGCGAGGGCCGTGGACAGCGTCGACTTGCCGGCGGCCGGCGGCCCGCAGATGCCGATGATCGTGCGCCCCTCCTGCTGGCGGACGAAGGGCTTGATGACCTCGAGCGCCTCGCTGAGGACGTCGGGTCTTCTCATGCTTCCGCGTTCGCCTGCAGGCTCGCGGCGAGCCCCCGCATGCCGGCCAGCCAGCGGTCGGTGTCGCTCGCCCGGTGCAGGTAGTACTTCTGGACCTCGGGGTGCGGCAGGATCAGGAACCGCTCCGCGGCGAGCCCCTCCACGACGGACGCGGCGACCTCCTCCGGCGGCAGGACCGCCCCTCCGGCGGCGGTGACCTTCGCACCGATGTGACCGGTGGCGAGCCCGTCCTGCATCATCGGCGTGTCGACGCCCTGCGGGCACAGGGCGCTGACCTTGATGCCCTGCGCGCCGTACGTGATGGACAGCCACTCCGCGAACGACACGGCCGCGTGCTTGGTGACCGCGTAGGGCGCGTCGCCGACCGCGGTCAGCAGGCCCGCCGCCGAGCAGGTGTGCAGCAGGTACCCGCCGCCGCGCTCCAGCATGCCCGGCAGCACGGCGCGCGCGGAGTAGATGTGCGACTGGACGTTGACCGCCCAGGTCCGCGCCCACGTCTCCGCGGACGCCTCCAGGCCCTGGCCGGTGAGGATGCCGGCGTTGGCGCAGAACAGGTCGACGCGGCCGAAGCGCCCCTCGGTCTCGGCGACCAGCTCGGCGACCTGGTTCTCGTCCGTGACGTCGACGGCGACCGCCCTGGTCTCCGTGCCGTTCTCCGTGCCGATCTCGCCGGCCAGCGCCTCGGCGGCGTCGCCGTCCAGGTCGGCGAGGATCAGGGCGGCGGCGCCCTCCGCGGCGAACCGGCGGGCCAGGGCGGCCCCGATGCCGCCGGCCGCGCCGGTGATGACGACGACCTTGTCCTTGAGGTCCATTACCGGGCCCCCAGCTCGCGCAGCGTGTCCAGCAGGACCTCCGGGCCGCCGGCCGCCAGCTCCGGCGTCGGCAGCAGCGCCATGACCGGGGTGGTGACGCCGGCGTCGGCGTACCGCTGGACGTGCTCCCGGCACCGCCGCGGGCTGCCGTGCACGATCAGCGCGTCGACGACCTCGTCGGGGATCGCCCGCAGGGCCGCCTTGCGGTCCTTGGCGGCCCACGCGTCCCACATCGCCTTGAGCGCCTCGCCGCGGCCGAGCCAGCGGTGGAACGCGGCGTACGCGGGCACGGTCAGGTACGCGGCGATCAGCCTGCGGGCGGTCTCCCGCGCCACCTGCTCGTCCTCCGTCGGGCAGACGAAGATGCGGGCCGCGACCTCCTTGTCGCCGCTCTCGCTGTTTTTGCTGTTCAGCTCGGCGCGGACGGTCGCGACGTCCTCCACCGACAGCCAGTTGAGCACCACACCGTCGGCCTCGGCCGCCGCCAGGCGCAGCATCTTCGGCCGCAGGGCGGCGAGCAGCAGCTTCGGCGGCGTGACCGGCGGCCGTTCGAGGCGGAAGCGCCTGACCTGGAACGTGTCGAACGCCCCGTCGACCATCTCGCCCGCGAGCGCCGTGCGCAGGAATCGCAGCACGTCCCGGCTGCGCTCGTACGGCCGCTCGAACGGCACCGCGTTCCAGTCCCCGACCACGACCGGCGACGACGCGCCGATGCCGAGCGCGACCCGCCCCGGCGCCGCCTCGGCCAGGGCCGCGGCCTGCATGGCGATCAGCGCGGGCCCGCGAGTGAAGACCGGGACGATCGCGGTGCCCAGCCGCAGCCGCGGCGACCACACCGACGCCAGCGCCAGGGGTGTGAACGCGTCCGTGCCGGAGACCTCGCTGGTCCAGACGTCGGTGAACCCCAGATCCGGCAACGCCTGCAGCAACCCTGCGTGCTCGGGCAACGGCACACCGGTCAGCGGCACCGTCAGCCCCCATTGGCTGGTCATCAACCGATCATCTCCGTGACACCGCTAGTGTGGCAAGCGAGAGGGATGGGTAGCCTTCCGCTGGATTTCCCACACTGGTTCGCGTTGACTCGATCGAGAAGGAGCAACCTCATGCTGGGTCTGGAAAAGAAGCTCATGAAGGAATGGGAAGGCAAGAGCGCCCAGGAGATCGCGGACGCCCCCGTCACCGCGATCGCCGGCGTCACCGAGGGCGACGCCGAGAAGCTCCTGGCCGCGTTCGGCATCAAGACCGTCCGTGACCTGGGCACCAACAAGTACTTCCGCTGGGCGCAGGGCGTCGTCGCGCTCGCCGACTGATCGTTCTTTCCGCTTCGGCCTCTGGGCTTGCACGTCGGCCTTTGCTTGAGCTTGTACTTCGGTTCTGCTTGGGCTTGTACTTCGGTTCTGCTTCGGGCCGCTCCCGTCTGTTCGCGGGGGCGGCCTTCGGCGTGCACGGGCGAGCTACGTTTGCGGCATGCGACGGCGTCACGTGCTCACCCTGGCCGCCGCCGGTGCCGTGACCGCCGGCTGCTCGGCCCGCCGGCGCACGCCGTCCGCCGCCGCCTCCGCCCCGTCGGCGTCCGTCGCCCCGGTCGGCCTGGCCTTCCCGAAGGGGTTCGCCTGGGGTGCGTCGACGTCCGCGTACCAGGTGGAAGGCGGCGCGACGGCGGACGGCCGCGGCCCGTCGGTCTGGGACGTGTTCAGCCACGAGGCCGGCCGGACCAGGGACGGCGGCACCGGCGACGTCGCCGCCGACCACTACCACCGCAGCTACGAGGACCTCGACCTCATGCGCGACCTGGGCCTGAAGAGCTACCGTTTCTCGATCTCGTGGCCGCGGGTCCTGCCCACCGGCCGCGGCACCGTCAACGCCAAGGGCCTCGACTTCTACCACCGGCTCGTCGACGGCCTCCTCGCGCGCGGGATCACCCCGCTCGTCACCCTCTTCCACTGGGACACCCCGCAGGCGCTGCAGGAGGCCGGCGGCTGGACCAACCGCGACTGCGCGTCGTGGTTCGCCGACTACGCCTCCACGGTCTGCTACTCCCTCGGCGACAAGGTGCAGACCTGGCTGACCCTCAACGAGCCGAAGACGGTCACCGAGGTCGGGTACACCGCCGGCATCCACGCCCCCGGCGTCCGCGACCGCCGCGTCGCCAACGTCGCCGCCCACCACCTCCTGCTCGGCCACGGCCTGGCGGTGCAGGCGTTCCGCGCCACCGGCCGCAAGGGCCGCATCGGCGCCGCGCTCAACCTCTCCCCCGTGTACCCGGCCGACGACTCCGACGCCGCCCGCAAGCAGGCGGTCATCGGCGACGCCGAGGAGAACCGGCGCTGGCTCGACCCTGTCCTGCTCGGCCGCTACCCCGACGACTGGCTGGCCGGCCAGCCCGCCGACGCCCCCGTCCGCGCCGCCATCCACGCCGGCGACCTGGCCGTCATCGGCGCCAAGAGCGACATCCTCGGCGTCCAGTACTACAACCCCGCCTACGTCACGGCGACGGGCGCCCGCGTCCAGAAGCACCCCACGTCCCAGGCGAGCTGGCAGCAGGTGTACCCGCAGGGCCTCTACGACCTGCTGACCCGCATCCGGCGCGACTACGGCGACATCCCGCTCACCATCACCGAGAACGGCATCCCCTCGGTCCACCCCACCAACGACGAGGACCGCATCACGTTCCTGCGCGACCACCTGACCGCCGCCCACCGGGCCATCCGCGAGGGCGTGCGGCTCGAGGGCTATCACGTCTGGTCCCTGCTGGACAACTTCGAGTGGGCCGAGGGCTACACCCAACGCTGGGGCATCATCCACGTCGACTACGCCACCCAGCAACGCCACCGCAAGGCCAGCGCCGACTGGTACCGGCAGGTCATCGCCCGCAACGGCATCTGACCACCGGCCCCGGGCCGCACCTGGTTCGGGGCCTGACCTCAGGTTCGCGTCAGCCGAGCCAGCCCGGTTTGACGAGACCCGCCTCGTACGCGAACACCACGAGCTGCGCCCTGTCCCGGGCCCCCAGCTTGATCATCGCCCGGCTGACATGGGTCTTCGCCGTGGCCGGACTGACGAACAACCTCGTCGCGATGTCCTCATTGGACAGTCCCGCCCCGACGAGCGCCATCACCTCCCGCTCCCGATCCGTCAGCACCGCCAGCGACATCGGCGCCAGCGGCGCCCGCGACCTGCTCGCGAACTCCTCGATCAGCCGCCGCGTCACCCCCGGCGACAACAGCGCGTCCCCGCCCGCGACGGCCCGCACCCCCCGCAGCAGGTCGACCGGCTCGGTGTCCTTGACGAGAAAGCCGCTCGCCCCGACCCGCAGCGACTCGAACACGTACTCATCCAGGTCGAACGTCGTCAGAATCACGATCCGCACCTGCGCCAGCCGCGCATCGGCCACGATCTGCCGCGTCGCCTCGAGCCCGTCGAGCACCGGCATCCGGATGTCCATCAACACCACGTCGGGCCGCGTCTGCACGGCGAGCCGCACCGCCTCGGCCCCGTCCGCCGCCTCCCCGACCACCTCGATGTCGGCCTGCGCATCGAGCAACGCCCGAAACCCGGCCCGCACCAACGCCTGGTCATCCGCCAGCAGAACCTTGATCACCCGTCCCCCTCCCCCACCACCGATGATCCGGCCGACTTCTCGCCGCCCTGACCGCAACAACCCTTCCGGATCATGACTGCTCCCGAACGGGAATCCTGGCGACCACCGCGAACCCACCACCCGCCCGGGGCCCGGCCTCCAACGACCCCCCGAACGCAGCCGCCCGGTGCCGCATCCCCGCGATGCCGTTGCCTTCACTACGCACCGACAAACCGCCGCCCGCACCCGCACCCGCGTTGGCACCCGCGCCCGCCTGGGCGGAGCCCGCACCCGGACCAGCCTGAATAGAACCCACGCCCGCACCAGCCTGAGCAGAACCTGCGCCCACACCGACCTGAGCGGCACCTGCGCCCACACCAGCCTGGACGGAACCCACGCCCGGGCCAGCCTGAACAGAACCTGCGGCCACACCGACCTGAGCGGCACCTGCGCCCACACCAGCCTGGACGGAACCCACGCCCGGGCCAGCCTGAACAGAACCTGCGGCCACACCGACCTGAG
>NZ_JBFANF010000042.1:72342-109278 GCF_040674675.1 Dactylosporangium sp. NPDC049742
GCGGCACCTGCGCCCACACCAGCCTGGACGGAACCCACGCCTGCACCAACTTGGGCAGGACCTGCGCCCGCGCCAGCCTGGGCGGAGCCCCCGTCACCGCCGTCGCCGCTGTCGCCGAGCCGGTCACCGGCCGGGTCGCCGTGTGTCGTGCCGGCGGTCTGGTCGGTGCCCACTCCGGCCAGGGTCGCCGCACTCGCTTCCCCGCCCGTGGACGCGGCATCCGCGGTGCCGGCCGACCCGGCAACGGAAGCCATCGAACCATTCCCCGCCCCGCTCGAAGGGGACCTGCGCCCATCGGGACCGGCGCTCGGCAAGCCGGCGGCGTTCGATGGACCGGCTGCGCTCAACGAGCGGGTCACGGGTGGCGAGTCGGTCACAGGCGCGGACGGCTGGACGGACGCGGTCCCGGGCGCGGGCGGCGTGGCAGTCGCAGGCGCGGGCGGCGAGGCGGTCACGGGTGCGGTCGGCTGGCCTTTCACGGACGGCCAGACGGTCGCGGACGACTGAGCGGTCGCGGATGGCTGAACGGTCACAGGCGGCTGAGCGGTCGCGGATGGCTGAACGGTCACAGGCGGCTGAGCGGTCGCGGATGACTGAGCGGTCGCGGATGGCTGAGCGGTCGTGGGCGGCTGGGCGGGCGTGGGCGGCTGAGCAGTCGTGGACGGCCGAGCGGTCGCGGATGGCTGGGCGGGCGTGGAGTTCGCCTTGGCGGGCGTGGAGTTTGCCTTGGCGTGGCCGTCGTCGGTGATGTGGAGTGTGAGCTCGGTCGGGGTGTAGCCGATGGCGATGGTGGCGGAGGCGCCGGGGCCCGCGTGGCGGCGGACGTTGGTCAAGGCCTCCTGCACGATCCGGAACGCGGCGCGGTCGACCTGGGGTGGCAGCGGGCGCGGCACGCCGGTCGTGTCCACGGTGACGGGCAAGCCGACGGCGCGGGCCTCCTCGGCGAGGCGGTCGAGGTCGCGCAGGCCCGGGGCGGGCGTGCGGGGGGCGGCGCCGGCGGGGTTGAGGCCGGCGAGGACGGAGCGGGTCTCGCGCAGCGCCTCGGCGCTGGCGTGCTTGATGGCGGCGAGGGCGACCCTGGCCTGCTCGGGCTGCTCGTCCATCAGGTGCAGGCCGACACCCGCCTGGACGTTGATGAGGGACAGGTGGTGGCCGATGACGTCGTGCAGCTCGCGGGCGATGAGGAGCCGCTCGTCGCTGGCCTGGCGACGCTCCTGCTCTGCTCGCGCCTTCTCCTCCTCGGCGCGGGCGAGCTGCTGCTGGGCGGACCAGTCGCGGGCCATCTGGGAGTAGCGCATGCCACGCACGCGGGCGGCCTCGCCGAAGCCCGCGATGACGAGACACCAGACGCCGATGAGGATGACGCGGGGCAGCGACTCGTCGCCGCGGACCAGCACGGCGAACACGCTGAACGCGGCGGCGACGGCCGCCCAGGTCAGCCAGCGATAGCCCGAGGCGAGGGCGGTGAACATCGCGACGATCGCGGCGACGAACCCGGGGCCGTCGGGATAGCCCATGCTGAAGTAGGCGGCGGTCGGCACCAGCGCGCCGACGAGGGAGACCAGCGGCCAGCGCTCGCGGACCGCGAGGGCGATGGGGCCGGCGAGCAGCAGCAGATAGGCGGTGCCGTCCAGGACGTGCGGGCCGGTCGAGCCATAGGCCGCGGCGCGGGTGCCGAGGACCTGCACGAGGGCCATGGCGATGACGATCGCCGCCGGGTGCGGGCCGCCGCCCCACCGCCTGCGGCCGTGGCGCTCCATGGACTCCATGCGGTGCGCGAGCCGCGCGGCGTGCCGGGCGTCGCGCGCCTCGCGCAGCTCCCGGGTCCAGGGCGGTCGTCGTCTCACATCGCCCAAGGTAGTCCAGGGCCGGGACCAGCGGCGTCGCACTCAGGTCGCGCGGTCGCGTACTCCCTGGGTCGTACGTGACGGGCTGGTGTGCGACCTGGGAAGTACAGGACGACACGACACAGGTGCGACGCGCGTGGCGGCGGTCAGCGGCAGGCTGAAAGCAACAAGGAAGGGGGCCGAGATGGCCGGCGAACGGGTGCGAGCCTCCGACAAGGAGCGCGAGCAGTACGCGGACATGGTGCGGGCCGGGATGACGGAGGGGCGGCTCACGCTGGAGGAGGGCGAGGAGCGGCTCGCGCAGGTGTATGCGGCGAAGTTCCGCGACGAGCTGCCGCCGGTGACCGCCGACCTGCCCGACGGGGGGCGGCGCGGGCTGTTCGAGCTGCCGGAGACGCAGGCGGAGTTCCTGCGGCAGGGCCGGCGGCACCTCGCACGGCACGGCGCGTTCGTGGCCGTGTTGGCGGTCGCGCTGACCGGGCTGTGGGCGCTGTCGGGCGCGCACTTCTTCTGGCCCGCGATCCCGCTGTTCTTCCTGGTGCTCAGCGTCTTCAAGCACGCGCGCTGGCGGCGGTGGGCGGCGTCGGGAGGCGCGCCGTGGTCGGGGGGTCCGCCGTGGGGGCGGCGGCACTGGGGGCACGGCCACGGTCATGGACCGTGGGCGGCGGCCTCGGACCGGCACGGCTGGAGCTGAGCCAGCCGCCTCAGCGGGGTGCCGCCACCGGCGCGGCGCCCCGCCGGCAGCGACCGGCGCCGTCAAGCCGTGGAGCCGCGACCGACGCGGCGTCCGGCTGGGGAGCACCGACAAGGCGCCCGGGCCGGGGAGCAGCAACAAGGCGTCCGGCCGGGGAGCAGCGAAGCGGGAAGCAGCGAGCCGGGAGCAGCGAAGCGGGAAGCAGCGAGCCGGGAGCAGCGAAGCGGGAAGCAGCGAGCGGCTGTGCGCGGGGCCCGGCAGTGCAAGAGCTGAGGCGACCGCAACGGCCGGCACCGGCAGTACAGGAGCGGAGACGACAGCAGCGGTCGGCACGGGGGCGCGCGACGGCCTCGCCGGCCGCGGCACGACGGCAGAGAAGCTGGGGCGACCCGCGAGGCACGGCACGACGAGACGACGAAAGGCTGGATGTGGCATGTACCGAACCGAGCTCAAGGGCAGGGTCGCGGTGGTGCTCGGCGGTGCTGACGGGGTCGGTGCCGCGGTGTGCCGGCTGCTCGCCGCCCGAGGGGCCCGCATCGCCGTCATCGGCGACGACGAGGCCGAGCTGCAGGACCTGGTCGACGAGCTGCGGTGGGTGGGTGCGGACGCCGTCGGGATCGTGTCGACCGGGGTGGACACGGCGTCGGTGCACGCGGGGGTGCTCACCGAGGTCGGGGTTCCCGACCTGCTGTTCGTCGTCCCGTGTACGGGTGGCGGCGGCTTCCGCGCGACTGTCGACAGTGGACTGACGGCGACGTTCGAGGCGTTGCAGGCGTTCGTGCCGCGGATGGCGGAGGCACGGACGGGGACGGTGGTGACGGTCGCGCCGTTCGGCACGGATGCGGCGACGAGCGCGGTCGGCGGTGGGGTGACGGCGCTCACGCAACACATGGCGCGGGAGGTCGCGGCGTCGGGAGTGCGGGCGAATGTCGTGTCTTGGACACCGCAGGCGGAGCGGGTGGAGGATGTGGCCTTCGCCGCGGTCTACCTGGCCTCGGACGCGCCGCCGACGATGACGGCGACGACCTTCGACGTGGCCGGCAGGTTAACGCGGCTGTAGCTCCTATGTACGAACGCGGGTCCACATGGGATAGTCCGGATCATGATGGGCTCTTCGCATGCGCTGTCCGGGGCGGCCGTGTGGCTGGCCGGCTCCCTGGCGCTGGACCAGCTCGCCGACTTCCACCAGACGCCGCTCCAGCTGGCCGTCGGCACGGCGATCTGCGCCGGTGGCGCGCTGCTGCCTGACCTCGACCTGTCGGGGCGGGTCACCACCCGGCAGGGCGGTGCGACGGTGGCGCACACGTTCGGGGTGCTGACGCTGTTCCTGGCGGAGGTGGTCGAGAAGTTCTCGCTGGGCGTCTACATGCTGACCCGGCTCAAGCACGACCCGCGCCGCCGCAACGGGCACCGGACCCTGACGCACACCATCGTGTTCAACGTCGGTGTCGGGTACGGCACCCTGGCGCTGTGCAACGCGTTCGGCAAGTGGGCCGTCATGGGCGTGCTGTTCTTCGCGTTCGCGATGGCGCTGCGCGGGCTGTTCGAGCGGTGGGCGGAGCGCGCCGGCTGGCTCATCGTGACCCTCGCCGCCGCGGGGGCCGCGTACCTCGTCTACGAGCGGCTCCCCGGAGACCGCGGCTACCCGCTGCTCGGCATGGCGGTCGGCGTCGGCGGCCTCATCCACCTGGCCGGCGACATGATCACCCGGCACGGATCCCCCATCTTCTGGCCGATCCCGACCGGCCGGCGGCTGTGGCGCAACATCGGCCTGCCGCACTCGGTGGCGCTGACCGCGGGTGACAAGACCGAGACGGTCGTGCTGCGCATCGTCTTCACCACGGTCGCGATCTTCGCCGGCTCCCTGCTGGTCGCGCCGATCCTGCTCGAACGGTTCAACATATCCGTGTGAACGATGACGCCGAGGTCCCCGCGTTCTGGCAGGCGCTGGGCCTGCCCGGCCTGTTCGACGTGCACACGCACTTCCTGCCCGAGCGCATGATGCGCAAGGTCTGGGCCCACTTCGACGCCGGGGGCCCGCTCGTCGGGCGGCCGTGGCCCATCCGGTACCGCGGCAGCGACGCCGAACGGGCGGGCCACCTCCGCGAGATGGGGGTCCGACACTTCACGGCCCTCGCGTACGCGCACCGTCCCGACATGGCCGCCGACCTCAACGCGTGGACGCTCGGCTTCGCCGCCCGGACGCCGGGGTGCGTGCCGAGCGCGACGTTCTACCCGGAGCCCGGCGCGGCCGGGATCGTCGACGCGGCGCTCGACGGCGGCGCCAGGATCTTCAAGGTGCACCTGCAGGTCGGTGGTTACGACCCGAACGACCCGCTGCTGGAGCCGGTCTGGGGGCGGCTCGCCGAGACCGGCACGCCGGTGGTCGTGCACGCCGGTTCCGGGCCCGTCGCCAACGGGTACACCGGACCGGGCCCGTTCGGCGAGGTGCTGCGCCGCCACCCGTCGCTCGTCGCCGTCATCGCCCACTTCGGCGCGCCCGAGTACGAGGGCTTCCTCGACCTCGCCGACCGGTACGCCAACGTCATGCTCGACACGACGATGGTCTTCACAACGTTCTTCCCGGGTTTCCCGCCGGAGCTCCTCCCCCGGGTGGAGGAGCTCGGCCTCGCGGGGCGTGTGCTGCTCGGCAGCGACTACCCGAACATCCCGCACCCGTACGCGCACCAGCTGGACTCGTTGCGGCGCCTGGGGTTCGGTGACGATTGGCTGCGGGCGGTCTGCTGGGGCAACGCGGCGGGCATGATGGAACGGTGACGAACTCCTTCCACGGCCTGGCGGAGCTGGTGCTCGCCGGCCCGCAGTACCGGCGCAGCGGCACCATCCGGCTCAGGGTCACGCCGGCCGGTTTCGCCACCGTCGCCGCACCCGACGTGCAGGCCGAGGCCGACGCGCTCGTCGTCGACGGGCGCCGCATCCCGTACGAGGGGCAGACGTTCGCCCAGCTGGCGGCGGCCGCGGGGCTGGACGTCGGCGCCGCCGAGGGCGTCTACAAGGACGGCTCCGGCGCGCGGCCCGGCGACCCGGTCGTGACCACCGGCGCGAGCGTGACCCTGGCCGCCCTGGCCGTCGGCGACGCGGCGCTGCGCCTGTTCGCGCCGGACGCCACGCCGGTGCTGTGGCCGGAGCACTTCGACGTCGGCATCTCGCTCGACGAGGTGAACTACGGGGTGTCCACGGGCGACTCGGCGATCCCCGAGCCGTACGCGTACGTCGGCCCGTGGACGCCGCGCGAGGGTGACTTCTGGAACGTGTCGTTCGGTGCCGCACGGCCCTTGAGCGCCCTCGGCGACGCGGCCGCGGTGGCCGAATTCTTCGCGGAGGGCCGCGCCGCCGCCGCAACCTGAACGAGGTCGTGGCGCCGGCGTAGCCGGTCCGGGCGGCAGCCGAGTGACCGTCACCCGCGGAGCGTCGTGGGCAGGACCGGCACGACGCGAGCAGCACGGGCGACGTTGCCTTGCCGAACGGCGAGGGCGCGTTGCCCGGGCGGCGAAAAAGGTGGGTTGCCCAGGACGGTGGCGGTCAGCGGCGTTTGATCCACCAGATGATGCCGAACACGACTGCGAAGCTGGCGGCGGCGGTCACGACGTACGGGACAGCGCGGCGCACGACCGCGCCGACTCCGCTGACGGCGAGCAGGTCGATCGGCTCCACCTCGTCGTCGGGCTGCACCGACACGGAGGCCTCCGACAACGCCGTGGGCGCGGACCGCGCCCCCTCACCCGGAACCGGCACCGCAGCCGGACCTGAAGCCGAATCCGACGCAACGGCCAGGTCCGAGGCAGCGGCCGAGTCCAAGGCGGCCGCTGAAGCCGGCGCCGCGGGCCCGCCCGCGGCGAGCTTGCCGGCCAGGCAGTCGGCGAACTGGCCGATCAGCTTCGCGCTCACGTCGCCGATGAGACCGCGGCCGAACTGGGCGGCCTTGCCGGTGACGTCGAGGTCCGTGGCGACCTCGACCCTCGTGCCGCCGTCGCCGGCCTCGTGCAGCTGCGCCGTCACCCTCGCCGAGGCGGTGCCGCCGCCCCGGCTGTCGGCGCCGGACGCGGTGAGCACCACCCGGTGCGCGGCCTCGTCCCGCTCGACGAACCGGCCCTTGCCCTTGAACGTGAGGCTCACCGGGCCCAGCTTGACCTTGACGGTCCCGGCGAAGTCGTCGCCCTCGAAGGAGGTCAGCGCGGCGCCCGGCATGCAGGGCGCGATCCGCTCGATGTCCAGCAGCACGTCCCACGCCTGCGACGCCGGGACGGGCACGGTGAAACTGTGTTCCAGCAGCACGGTCGTCAGACCCCCAGCGCTCGGCGGCAACGGGCCGCCCGGTGACCCGGGCCGCGCTTCCGACCATAGTCCCGTCGGCGCGCACCGCGCAGCACGGCCACGCGATAGGTTCCCCGACCGGGTCCGGCGCGCCGCGGGGATGAGGGCCGCCCGGAAACCGGACGGCCCCCTGACGGGCGCCTCAGACGCCCAGCGCCCGGCACACCGCCCGCGTGGTCAGCACCCGCGCCAGGTCGCGCCGGTAGTCCGCGGAGGCGGTGAGGTCGTCCACCGGTGACGTGCCGGAGGAGGCGGAGACGCAGGCCGCCGCCACCGCCCCGGCCGTCGCCGGCGCCCCGGTCAGCGCCGCCTCGACCTCGACGGCGCGGTGCGGCACCGGGCCCATGTTGGTCAGCGCGACCCGCGCCCCGGCGATGGCGCCGTCGGAGCGGGACACGGCGACCGCCACGCCGACGATCGCCCACGCCTGCGCCGTGCGGTGGAACTTCTCGTAGTGCGCCGACCAGCCGTCCGCGCCCGCCAGCCGCACCTCGACGAGGACCTCGTCGGGGGCGAGCGCCGTGGTGAACAGGTCCACCGCGAAGTCGGCGGCGCTGACGGACCGCCGCCCGGCGGGGCCCTGGACGACGTACGTGGCGTCGAGGGCGGCCGCGACGGCGGGCAGGTCGGCGGCGGGGTCGGCGTGCGCGAGGGACCCGCCGATCGTGCCGCGGTGCCGCACCTGCCGGTCGCCGACGGTCGCCGCCGCGGCCGCGAGCAGCGGCGCGTGCCGCTGGACCAGCGGCGACGACGCCACCTCGGCGTGCGTGGTCATGGCGCCGACGACGAGCGTGTCGCCGTCGAGCCGGACCCCGCTGAGCCCGGGCACGCCGGCCAGGTCGACGAGCAGCGCGGGCGCGGCGAGGCGCAGCCGCAGCACCGGCAGCAGCGACTGCCCGCCGGCGAGCACCTTCGCCTCGTCGGACGACCCGAGCGCCGCCACCGCCTCCTCCACTGTGGACGGTTTCAGGTAGTCGAACGCGACGGGGATCATGCCGCACCTCCGCGCTTGATCGCCCGCCACACCCGTTCGGGCGTGCAGGGCATGGCGATGTCGTCCACGCCGTACGGGCGCAACGCGTCGACGATCGCGTTGACGACGGCCGGGGTGGACGCGATGGCGCCGGCCTCGCCGACACCCTTGACGCCGAGCGGGTTGGAGGTCGCCGGCGTCTCCGTGCGGTCGGTGACGAGGTGCGGCAGGTCGGCCGCGCTGGGGATCGTGTACTCGACGAACGACCCGGTCAGCAGGGTGCCGGACTCGTCGTACACCGCCTGCTCGTGCAACGCCTGTGCGATGCCCTGCGCGACACCGCCGTGCACCTGTCCCTCGACGATGAGCGGGTTGACGACCTTGCCCACGTCGTCGACCGCCACGTACCGGTGGATGCTGACGCGCCCGGTCTGGGTGTCGACGAGCGTCGCGCACAGGTGGGTGCCGTGCGGGAACGAGAACGTCTGCGGGTCGAAGGTCGCGTCCGCGTCGAGGGTCGCCTCGACCCCGTCGGGCAGGTCGTGCGCCGCGAACACCGCGAACGCCGTGTCCGCGATCGTCTTGGCGGCGTCGGGTGTACCGCGGACGCGGAAGGCGCCGCCGGTGAACTCGATGTCGTCGGGGCTGCACTCCAGCATGTGCGCGGCGACGACGCGGGCCTTGTCGCGCACCTTCCGGCACGCCTCGACCAGCGCGACCCCGCCGACGGCGAGGGAGCGGGACCCGTACGTGTCCAAACCCTTGTGCGACGTGCGGGTGTCGCCGTGCAGGACCTCGACGTCCTCGAACGCGACCCCGAGCTCGTCGGCGACGATCTGGCTCCACGCGGTCACGTGCCCCTGCCCGTGCGGGCTGGTGCCGGTGACCACCTCGACCTTGCCCGTCGGCAGGACCCGCACCGACGCCGTCTCCCAGCCGCCGGCGGCGTACCGCAGCGCGCCCAGGATGCGGGAGGGCGCGAGGCCGCACATCTCCGTGTAGGTGGACACGCCGATCCCGAGCTGCACCGGGTCGCCGCTGACCCGGCGGCGCCGCTGCTCCGCGCGCAGGCCGGCGTAGTCGAACAGGTCGAGGGCCTTGTCCGTCGCGGCGTCGTAGTCGCCGGAGTCGTACACGAGGCCGGCGACCGTGGTGAACGGGAACTCGTCCGCCTTGATCCAGTTGCGGCGGCGCAGGTCGACGGGGTCCATGCCGAGCTCGTCGGCGAGGTCGTCCATGGCCCGTTCGATGGCGTACGTCGCCTCGGGCCGGCCCGCGCCGCGGTAGGCGTCGGTGATGGTCGTGTTGGTGAAGACGCCGACGCACTCGAAGCGGTAGGCGGGCACCTTGTAGATCGAGTTGAACATGAACGCGCCGAGGATCGGCACGCCCGGCCCGACCAGCCCCAGGTAGGCGCCCATGTTGGCGATGAGCTTCACGTCGATGCCGGTCAGGGTGCCGTCGCGGCGGGCGGTGAGCGTGATGTCCTGGATCTGGTCGCGCCCGTGGTGCGCCGACAGCATCGACTCGCCGCGGGTCTCGGTGTACTTGACCGGCTTCTGCACGCGCTGTGCGGCGAAGAACGCGATCATCTCCTCCGGGGTGACCTGCAGCTTGCCGCCGAAGCCGCCGCCGACGTCGGGGGCGATGACCCGGATCTTGTGCTCGGGCACGCCGGTGAGCAGCGCGTAGAACACCCGCAGGATGTGCGGGATCTGGGTCGCCGACCAGATGGTGTACTCCCCCATCCCGGGGTCGACGACGACGCTGCGGGGCTCCATGAACGCGGGGATGAGCCGCTGCTGGACGTACCGGCGGCGCAGCGTCACCTCGGCGGTGGCGGCCTCGGCGGCGACGTCGGTGCCGGTGCCGGCCTGCGCGGAGTCGAAGATCCAGGTGTACGAGCGGTTGGTGCCCTTGTCGGGGTGGACGAGCCCCTCGTCGCGCGACGCGGCCTCCAGGTCCAGGACCGGCGGCAGCGGCTCGTACTCGACCTCGATCGCGTCGAGCGCGTCGGCGGCGGTGTCGCGGTCACGGGCGACGACGACGGCGACCGCCTCGCCGTGGTGGCGCACGAAGCCGTCGGCGAGCGGCGGCCGGACAGGGTGCACGATGTCCTCCGTGACCGGCCAGGCGCACGGCAGGCTGCCCTGGATCTCGGCGACGTCGGCCCCGCTGAACGCGTCGACGACGCCCGGGATCCGCCGGGCGGGACCGACGTCGACGGCGGTGACGCGGGCGCTGGCGTGCGGGCTGCGCAGGATCGCCAGGTGCAGCATCCCGGGCAGCGCGATGTTGTCCGTCCAGCGGGTCCGCCCGGTGATGAGCCGCGCGTCCTCCTTGCGCCGGCGCGCCGCGCCGACCTCCCCCGCGCCGGCCGACGGTTCCACGACGGCGGTCATGCCGTCACCTCCGCTGCGCTCCGGCGCCGACATGACCCGAACCCTGCGCCCATGATGACCAGCCCTCCGCTGCGCTCCGGGCCGCTCATGCCGTCACCTCGTCCTTGAGTGGGACGTCCTCGCCGGCCGCCTGCAAGGCCGTTGCGGCCGACTGCACCGCACGGACGATGTTCTGGTAGCCGGTGCAGCGGCACAGGTTGCCGGACAGACCCTCGCGGATCTGCTCCTCGGTCGGCGCCGGGTTGTCGCGGAGCAGGTCGACGGCGGACAGGATCATGCCGGGGGTGCAGAAGCCGCACTGCAGGGCGTGCAGCTCGTGAAACGCCTGCTGCACGGCGTGCAGCGCCCCGCCCGGGCCGGCGAGACCTTCGATGGTGGTGACGGCGGCGCCGTCGGCCTGGACGGCGAGCACGGAGCAGCTCTTCACGGAGCGCTGGACGCCGTCGGGGTCGCCCATCAGGACCGTGCACGAACCGCAGTTGCTGGTGTCGCAGCCGACGACCGTGCCGATTTTGCCGAGACGTTCTCGCAGGTGATGAACCAGGAGGGTCCGGGGCTCGACATCGTCGACGTAGCGACTGCCGTCGACGTCGACGCTCACCCGGACGCGATGGGAAGAGGACACGCTTGACCTCCCGCGGGGACGTGCCGAAACGGCCCGTCGCGCGGCGGACGCACCCGGGCCACTGCCTGATCAGCAGATCGCACAAGCAGTGATCAACGCAACCCTCCGCGGGTCTTGACTTCGATCAGGTCCGCCGGAGCGGGAAAAGACGGCGGCGGTGAAGTGTCGGCTTCCTGACTCCCGCCCGAGTGTCGATCGACGGCGATATGGGTGAGGATCGACGGATCGACCACCACGGTGCAGCGCGGCACGAGCTGGAGGCGTTCCTCACTCTCGCGGAGGAGCTGCACTTCGGCCGGGCCGGCATGCGCCTGCACGTGTCCACGGCGCGGATCAGCCAGGCGATCAGGTCCCTCGAGCTGCGGGTCGGCGCGCGGCTGTTCGCGCGGACGAGCCGCCGGGTGGCGCTGTCACCGGACGGGCAGCAGCTGCTCAACAACCTGCGCCGCGGCCGCGACCAGCCCGGCTGCCAGCCACCGGACGCCTAGCGGCTACGACACCTCGTGGTGGATGCGGCCGGCGGTCGTCGTGAGCCGCGCGCCGCCACCGCCCCAGCGCCCCGCGATGATCTCCGCGGCGATGCTGACGGCGGTCTCCTCCGGGGTGCGGGCGCCGAGGTCGAGGCCGATCGGCGAGGACAGCCGGCCCAGCTCCTCCTCCGTCATCCCCGCCTCCCTGAGCCGGTCGAGCCGGTCGTCGTGCGTACGGCGGGATCCCATCGCACCCACGTAGGCGAGGTCCTCGCGCAGCGCCACCTGCAGCACGGGCACGTCGAACTTCGGGTCGTGGGTCAGCACGCACACCACGGTGCGCGGGTCGACGCGGCCGGCGTCCAGCTCCGCCCGCAGGTACCGGTGCGGCCAGTCGACGACGACCTCGTCGGCGCCGGGGAACCGCTTCGACGTGGCGAACACGGGCCGCGCGTCGCAGACCGTGACGTGATAGCCGAGGAAGTCCCCGATGCGGGCCACCGACGCGGCGAAGTCGATCGCGCCGAAGACGATCATCCGGGCGGGCGGCGCGTAGGAGGCGACGAACAGCGTGAGCCCCTCGCCGCGCCGCTCGCCGTCCAGGCCGTAGTGCAGCGTGTCGGTCCGCCCGGCGGCCAGCAGCCCCCTGGCGTCGTCGGCGGCGGCCGCGTCGAGCCGTTCGGACCCCAACGACCCGGATGTGGACGCGGGCCAGACCACGAGCCGCCGGCCGATGCGGTCGTCGGGGCCCTCCACCACCGACACGACGGCGACCGGCTCGCGGGCGGTGATCGCCGCGGCGACCCGGTCCAGCTCGGGGAACGTGTCCCGCGACACCGGCTCGACCAGCAGCTCGATGATCCCGCCGCAGGTCAGGCCCACGGCGAACGCGTCGTCGTCGCTCACGCCGTACCGCTGGACGACCGGCGAACCGGAGTCGACGACCTCGCGGGACAGCTCGTAGACGGCACCCTCCACGCAGCCGCCGGAGACGCTGCCGACCGCGTCGCCCTCGGGGCCGACGAGCATCGTGGCGCCGGCGGGGCGCGGTGAGCTGCGCCAGGTGCGCACGACGGTGGCCATGCCGACGGTACGGCCGGACTCCCACCAGCCGAGCAGCTCGCTGAGAACCTCACGCACGGCGGACCTCCTCAAGGACGGCGTGTAGCGCCGCCACCGTATGCCCCGCCACGAGCGCGTCGACATGCGGGAGCACCGCGGCGAGTCCACCGGCGGTCGGGGCGAAGCCGGGACGCCCCGCGTGCGGGCTCACCCAGACGGTCCGGGCGGCGAGACGGCGCAGGTGGGCGACGGCGGCGCCGAGCCGGGCCGGCTCCGCGGACTCCCACCCGTCGCTGAAGACGACGACCGCGGCGCGGCGGGCGGCACCCCGGTGGCCGTCGCCCCGGACGAACGCGGCGACCCCGTCGGCGAGCCGGGTCCCGCCGCGCCAGTCGGGGATGAGCCGCCCGGCCTCCCGCATCGCCGCCTCCGGGTCCCGGGTCCGCAGCGCCGGGCTGAGGCGGGTGAGCCGGGTGCCGAGCGTGTACGTCTCGGTCCACCGTGGACGGTGCCGGGTGAAGGCGTGCGCGAGGCGCAGAAGGGCGTCCGCGTACGGCGACATCGACCCCGACACGTCGATCAGCAGCACGAGCCGGCGGGGTCGCGGCGCCCGCCGCTGGTGCAGCAGCGGCCTCGGCTCGCCGCCGGCCCGCAGCATCGCCCGGACGCTGCGGCGGCGGTCGACGCGCCCGTGCCCCGCCGGCCGGTGCCGCCGCCCGGCCCGGGTGATGTCGGCGAGCGCCACCTGGGCGAGCAGCGCGAGGGCCTCGGCGCGTTCGGCGGGCGACAGGGTGGCGAGGTCGCGGTGGCGCAGCACCTCGGTGTCGGCGGCCCGCACGGACAGCGCCGGGTCCTGCCCGCCGGCCTCCGCCGACGGCGGCATCGTGGCCCGGAACAGGGACCGCTCCGGCAGCCGCCGCACCTGCCACGACGGGCCACGGGCCGGCGACGCCTCCGTCAGCAACGCCGCGTCGTAGCGGGCGATGTCGTCGGGTGAGCCGCACAGGGTGAGCCGGCCGGCCCAGTACGCGTGGGCGACCCCGGCGGCGTCGAGGGCCTCGCCGAAGGCGGCGAGCCGGTCGGGCGTCACCGGCAGCCCGGCCGCCCGCAGCTTCGCCGCCACCTCAACGAGCACCGACGGTCCCCGCTGCCAGCTCGATGTCCTCGCGGACCTTGAGCACCACGCCGAGGGTGGCGTCGGCGAGCCCGGCGGTCAGCGTGTCCGCGGCCAGCGCGCGCAGCGCCGCGGCCCAGTCGATCGCCTCGGCGACGCCCGGCGGCTTGACCAGGTCGAGGGTCCGCAGGTGGGCGGTGGCCGCGGCGACCTGCGCGGCGAGCCGCTCGTCGAGGCCCGGCAGGCGCCGCCGCAGGATCGCGGTCTCCCGCTCCGGCGTGGGGTGGCCGACCCAGTGGTACAGGCAGCGGCGCTTCAACGCGTCGTGCACCTCGCGGGTCCTGTTGCTGGTGACGACCACGACCGGCGGCACCTCGGCGGTGATCGTGCCGAGCTCCGGCACGGTCACGGCGGCGTCGGCGAGCACCTCCAGCAGGTACGCCTCGAACTCGTCGTCGGCCCGGTCGACCTCGTCGACGAGCAGCACGCACGGTGCCCGCTCGATCGCCCGCAGCAGCGGCCGGGCGAGCAGGAACCGGCGGTGGTACAGGTCCGCCTCGAGCTCCTCCGCCGACAGGGTGCCGTGCGCCGCCGTCCCGATGCTTTCCAGCGCCCGCAGGTGCAGGACCTGGCGGGCGAAGTCCCAGTCGTACAGGGCGTGCGAGGCGTCCAGGCCCTCGTAGCACTGCAGGCGGATCAGCTCGACGCCCGCGGTCTCGGCGAGCGCCGCCGCGAACGCGGTCTTGCCGACGCCGGCGTCGCCCTCCAGGAAGATCGGCCGGTGCAGGCGCAGCGCGAGGAAGCCCGCCATCGCGAGGCCCTCGTCGGCGAGGTAGCCCGCGTCGGCCAGGCCGGCCGCCAGCGCGGCCGGAGACTCGAAGTCCGGCACCGCTCCACTATGCGCGTGGATTCTCCCGGCGGCTACTGCCGCACCAGGTCGCTCCGTTTCCGGTTGCGGCAGATGTACCGGCAGCGCCTGCCGCTCCGTTTCCGGTTGCGGCAGATGTACCGGCAGCGCCTGCCGCTCCGGTTCCGGTTGCGGCGGGTGTACCGGCAGCGCCTGCCGCTCCCGGCCGCCGCCCGGCTCGTCCGGCGGCTACCGCTCCGGCCGTCCGGCTCGGCCGGCGGTCACTGCTCCGGCGGTCACTGCTCCGGCGGGACGTCGAGGTCGGTGTCGTCGGCGATGTCCTCGCACGGCACGGCCTGGACCAGGTCGGCGTGGGCGATCAGGTAGGCGCGCGCGCCGACGTCAGCGGTCGCGAGGGTGCTCACACCGGCCCAGTGGTCCCGGCCGAGGATCACCGGATGGCCGCGTCTCCCCTGGTACGACGCGGTCACCAGCGCCTTCGACCCGCTGTCCGCGGCGGCGAGCAGCCTGGCCACGGCGTCGGGCCCGATGCCGGGCGTGTCGACCAGCAGCACCGCGACCGCGGCCGCGTCGGCCTCCGTCTCGGCGTCGGCGACCGCCGCCAGCCCCACCCGCAGCGACGAGCCCATGCCGCTCTTCCAGGCCGGGTTGTCCACCAGCCGCGCGTCACCGAGCTGCGCCTCGTCGCGGACCCGCGCCGACTCGGCGCCCAGGACCACCACGATCCGCGTGCAGCCGCCCTCGCGGAGGGTCGCCACGGCGCGCTCGACCAGCAAACGGCCGTCGTCGTGGCGCACGAGAGCCTTGGGTCCGCCATACCGGCGGCCGCCACCTGCGGCGAGAACCAGTCCGACGATCGTGCTCAGCGGGGACTCCTCAGTGCTCCTGGGTGCTCCTCGGTGCAGCCTAATACCGCCGGTACGCTCCTTGCTCATGGCCCTGCACGATCACTGCTCGTATTGCGGCGTCGCCTATGCGTCGAACGCGCCGTGGCCCCGCGTCTGCGCCTCCTGCGGCGAGACGACCTGGCGAAACCCGCTGCCCGTCGCGGTCACGCTCCTGCCGGTCGAGACCGACGAGGGTCGCGGCCTGGTCCTCGTCCGCCGCGACATCGAGCCGAAGCGCGGCGAGCTGGCCCTGCCGGGCGGCTTCATCGAGTTCGGCGAGACCTGGCAGGAGGGCATGGTCCGCGAGCTGCGCGAGGAGACCACGCTGCTGGCCGACCCCGCCGACGTCCGTCTCTTCGACGTCCAGAGCACCGCCGGCGGCAACCTCATCGTCTTCGGCGTGCTCCCCCCGCGCCCCCTGTCCGCGATCCCCGCCTCCGTGGCGACCGAGGAGTCCCTCGGCTTCGAGATCGGCGTCGGCCCCCAGCAGCTGTGCTTCCCCACGCACACCGACGCCATGGCCGGCTACCTCGCCTCCGCCGACTGGTAACCCCAGCGCCGGGCGCTGTCGTGGCTACTTGGCGTCGGAGTAGCGGTCGACGACGGCGACGTCGAGCGGGAAGCGGACCTGGGTGTCGCCGAAGAGCAGGCGGCGGGCCTCGTCGCCGGCGGTGTGGACGGCCGTCACCACCGCCGGCGCCTCCTCGGCGGGGCAGTGCACGATGAACTCGTCGTGCTGGAAGAAGACCAGCTCGGCGGCCAGGCCGGCGAGGTGCGTGCGGAGCCTGGCGAGCACGACCAGGGCCCACTCCGCGGCGGTGCCCTGGATGACGAAGTTGCGCGTGAACCTGCCGCGCGCCCGGCCCCTCGCCCCGCCGCGGGCGTCGACCTCCAGGCCGGGCTCGTCGAAGCCCTCCCGCCAGCTGACCGACGACGGCGGGCAGGTGCGGCCGAGCCAGGTGCGGACCAGCCCGCCGGCCTCGCCGGTGCGGGCGGCCTCCTCCACGAGGTCCCAGGCGGTCGGGTAGAAGCGGCGCAGGGCGGCGAGGGCGGGTGCGGCCATGCCGCCGGTCTGCCCGTACATGGCGCCGAGGAGCGCGACCTTGGCCTTCGGGCGGTCGCCGTCGAAGGCCTCGGCGGCGAGCGCGGCGTAGAGGTCGCCGGCCGCGCCGGCACGGGCGAGCCGGTGGTCGGCGGAGACCGCGGCGAGGATGCGCGGCTCGAGCTGGCCGGCGTCGGCGACGACGAAGGTCCAGCCCGGGTCGGCGACGACGGCCTTGCGCACGACCTTGGGGATCTGCAGGGCGCCGCCGCCGCGGGTGGCCCAGCGGCCCGAGACGACGCCGCCGGGGATGTACTCGGCGCGGAACCGGCCGCCGCTGACCCACTGGTCGAGCCAGGACCAGCCGTGCGCGACCCACAGCCGGTACAGCTCCTTGTATTCCAGCAGGATCGGCACGGCGGGGTGGTCGACGTGCTGGAGCTCCCAGCGGCGCGTGTTGCGCAGCGTGATGCCCTGGCGGGCGAAGGCGCGCAGGACCTCGGCGGGGGAGTCGGGGTGGACCCGGGCCCCGAACGCCTCGTTGAGCCGGGCGTTGAGCTCGACGAGGCGGGCCGGTGGCGCCCCCTCGATCGGCGAGGGCGGGCCGAGCAGCTCGCGGAGCAGGGCGTCGTGCACGTCGGCGCGCCACGGCAGGCCGGCGGCGCCCATCTCGGCGGCGACGAGGGCGGCGGCGGACTCGGCGGCGACGAGGGTGCGCATGGCGCCGCCGCCGGGGGCCATGGACGGCGCCGCCGCCGCGCGGGCGCGCTGAGCGGAGAAGACACCGAGGACCGCATCGAGCGGCAGCTCGGAGTCCGCCGCGATGTCGAAGAGCGAGTCCTGCGCCTCACCGGGCGGCAGGGCGGCGCGGGAGGGCGGATCGGGCGGCACGGGGGCGCCGGTGAGCCGGGCGTGGGCGGCGGCGAGGGAGCGGGGCTGCCCCCAGTGGCCCTCGGCGCCGAGCAGGAGGGCCTCGGCGAGCTCCAGGTCGTGGCAGCGCTCGACGCGGACGCCGGCGGCGAGGAGGCGCGGATAGAGCTCGGCGGTCGACGGCCACAGCCAGCGGGGCCGGTCGCGGGCCTCGATCGCGGCGACCGCGGTGGCGAGGTCGTCGACGCGGCGCTCGGAGCCGCTCGGGGTGCCGTCGTCGGCCAGCGGTCTGATCAGACCACCGGCACCTGAGGGCATCACCGCGACGAGCACGACCGCATTACATCGCACACCCCCGACAGTTTTCGAGAAACCGCCGGGGGTGCGCGTGCCTTTGGTGGGTTACTTCACTGCGCCGGCGGTGAGACCGGCCTGGATCTGCCGCTGGAAGACCATGTACATCGCGATCATCGGAAGGATCGAGATCGTCAGGGCGGCGAACAGACCCGACCAGTCGGCCTCATAGCCCGCGGCGGTGGAGATGTCCTGGATGCCCTGGGTGAGCACCCACTTGTCCTCCGCGCCGGCCATCAGCACCAGGGGCAGCAGGAACTGGCCCCACTGACCGATGAGGTTGAAGATCGTGAGGCTGATCAGGCCCGGCTTGGCCATGGGGAGCATGACCGAGAAGAACAGCCTGGTGTGCGAGGCGCCGTCGATCGTCGCCGCCTCGGCCACCGAGTTCGGCAGCGACCGGAAGAACGAGGTCAGGAAGAAGATCGTGAACGGCAGCGAGTACGCGATGTACACGATGATCAGGCCGGTGTACGTGTTGAGCAGGCCGAGCTGCTTGACCTGGAAGAACAGCGGCACGACGGCGAGGAACGGCGGGAACGCGATGCCGGCCACGAACAGGAAGTAGATGACCCGGTTGCCGACGAACCTGTAGCGCGCCAGTACATAGGCGGCCATCGAGCTCAGCAGCATCGTGCCGAACGTCGCGAGCGTGACGACCAGGACGCTGTTGAGCACGTACTGGCCGACGTGGGCCTTGCTCCAGGCCCGGCTCCAGTTCTCCCAGCGCAGGTGGTCCGGGACGGTCCACGGTGCGCTGAAGATCTCCGTCGTGTTCTTGAACGACGCCAGGAACACCCAGGCCAGCGGGATGATGATCATCAGGGCCCAGATGGCGAGGAACACGTGACCGAAGGCGCCGGCCAGGTTGGGCTTGCTGCGCGGGCGCTCACTCTTCGGTACCACGCGGGCACCGTGCCCGCCGCTGCGCTGACCCGGCGCGTCGCGGCCGATGGTTGTGGTCATGTCTCGGCCTCTCAGTACTCGTAGGACTCACGACGGGTGAGCCGCAGCGTGAACGCGGCGAACACCAGCGACAGCACGCACAGCGCGACACCGTAGGTGGCAGCGTCGCCGTAGCGGTTCTGCTGCATGTTGTTGTAGATCTCCAGGCCGAGCACGGTGGTCGCGCCGTCGGGCCCACCGTTGTCCTGGGCGAGCACCGACACGATGGCGAACGCGTCGAAGGCCAGGATTCCGAGGTACACCCAAGCGGTCTGGATCGTGTCCCAGAGCAGCGGCAGCGTGACGCGGAAGAACAGCGACACCTTGGACGCGCCGTCGAGCTCGGCGGCCTCGTAGATCTCGGCCGGGATGTTGGCCATACCGGCGGAGAAGAGCACCACGTAGAAGCCGACCGCCTGCCAGACCAGCACCGCGATGAGCGCGGGCAGCGCCAGGTTCTTCTCGATCAGGAAGCCGATCGGCTTCTCGAGACCGGCCTTCAGCAACACACCGTTGATCAGGCCGGACTCGTTGGGCCGGTACACCGTCGCGAAGAGCACACCGATGACCGGCACGGCGAGGACCTGGGGGAGGAAGAACACCACCCGGTAGAAGCTCGACCCCCAGACCCCCGACGTCTTGCCACCCCTGCCTTTGCCCCCCACGTTGAGGAGGAAGGCAAAGAACAGGGCGAATGCGATCGTGGCCAGCGGCAGGAAGACGAGGATGACTGCGTGGTGCTCCAGCGCCTGCCAGAAACGGTCGGCGTGCAGCATCCGATCGTAGTTCTCCAGCCCGACCCAACGCTTCTTGGTGAAGCCGCGCCACTGGTAGAACGACAGATTGATCGTCTGCACGTACGGCCACAGGACGAAGTACCCGTAGAGCGTTACCGGCGCAACCAGAAACCCCAGAATGAAGGGGACTCTTCCATGCCGCATGATCAGGCTCCGATCAGCGCTTGAACTTGGTGATCGACGAGTCCTTCTTGATCTCGTCGGCCTTCTTCTGGATACGCTCGACGAACTGGTCGGCCTTGATGCGACCGAACATCAGCTCGTTGGTGGCGGTACGGGCCTCCTTGTCGAGGTCCTTGTACCAGCCGTCGAAGAACAGGTTGAAGACCTCGGAGCCGGCCGCCTTCAGCGCGTCCTGCGACGACTGGGTGCCCGGGGTGAAGGTCAGGCCGTCGGTGCTGCCCAGAACCACCGTAGGCGCCTTGACGACCTCGGTGAAGCCCTTGCCGCCCGCCTTCGACAGCATCTGGCGCATGTACTCCATGCCACCCTTGGGGTTCTTGCTCTTCGCCAGAACCATGTAGCCCTCGCCGGCGGTCGCGCGCAGCGCCGTCGACTTGAGCTTGTCCGAGCCGGTGATGCTCGGGGTGGTCATCATCTGGTACTTGAAGCCCTCGGGTGTGTCCTTCTTCTGCTCGTTCTCGAGCCAGTCACCCGACGGGTACATGCCCAGCTGGTACTGGTTCTGCTTGAGCTGGACGTCGGTGTGCTTGAGACCCTCGGCACCCTGCAGGTTGTACTTGGCGCCGATCTCGGCCCACGCCTCGGCGGCCTGCTTGACCGCGTCGGTCTTCCAGGCACCGTCCTCAAGGTTGTCGATGTTCTTGAGGATGTCCGCGCCACCGATCTTCGCGGCGCTGGTGAGGATGATGTTCCACTGGTAGTACGCGGCGTTGGCACCGGCGTAGGCGTAGGGGGCGATGCCCTTGGCCTTGATCTTGTCGCACAGCGCGGTGAACTCGGCCCACGTCTTGGCCGGCTGCCAGCCGTTGTCCGCGAAGAGCTTGCCGGAGTACCAGATGCCGAACACGGTCGAGACGTAGTACAGGACGTACGGCTTGCCGTTGAACGAGCCCGTGTCCACCGTGCCGGGGACCAGGGTGTCGCGGACCTTCTTGGTCGGGTCGTCGACCGACGGCGCGTCGAACAGCGCGGTCAGGTCCTGCAGCTGGCCGTCGGCGACGAGCGCACCGAAGTCCAGCGACTTCTCACCGGAGTTGTTCACGAACTCCGGCGCGTTGCCACCGGCGATGAGGGGCTGCACCAGGGTGGAGATCGCCTGGCTGGACTGGTGCTTGACCTCGGACTTCGGGTGAGCCTTCTTGTACATCGGCTCGTGCACGTCGGTCGCGTACTTGTCGCCGTAGCCACCGTTGAAGATGACGACGTTGATCGGCTGGTCCTCGGGAGCACCCAGCGGGTTGGTCGCGCTGACGGCACCGGTGTTGCTGGTGCCCGGCTCGTCGTCGCTGCCGCTGTCGGCGCACGCGGCGAGGAAGCCCGCCGCGGGCGTGGCGACGAGGCCGGCAACGGCGGCGCGCTGCAGGACAGTCCGCCGCGAGAGCGCGTTTGGCTGCGACGGGGACTCGGGGGTAACGGACATGATCTGTCTCCTCGGTTCGGGTCAGGCGGTGCGCCGGACACGTCCGGCGTACCGCGACTCGAGGGTGTGGTTGTGCTCGTCCCCGCCGGGGACGTTTGCGGACAGGTAGACGGGAGCCACCTCGCCCGCAGCCTCGATGCGTCGCACGACCTCGGCGACCACCAGCTGCGCCATGAGCGCGTTGGTGACCGAAGAGACCGGGCAGACCGCGCCGCCGCTTTCCAGCGACAGCAGTGCGTCACCGTACGGCGCGCCGTTGTCCAGCACGACGTCGGCGATATCGGCGAGTCGCTTGCCCGAGGGGTGCCTGGGGGACACCCGCTCGGTGTGCTCGACCGACGTGATTGCGATCAACTTGTGTCCACGCTGCTTGATCAGCAGCGCCATCTCGACGATCCCCCCGTTGATCCCGGACTGTGAGGCCATCACGAACACGTCCTCGGGACGCGGCGCGGCGATCTCGTACAGCTGGGCGGCGATCCGGGGATCGCGTTCCAGCTTCTCGTCCTCGAGGATCTGCGGGTCCTGGCCGCCGTAGACGACGAGGTCCCGCAGGAGGATCTTGTTCGTCGGCACGAGGCCGCCGGCGCGGCCGGCGAAGTCCACCGCCACCGCCTCGGAGTGCCCGGTGCCGAACGCCTGGAGGAGGCCACCGGCGCGCAGCGCGGTGACGATGTGGTCGGCCGCCTGGCTGACGTTGCCGACCTGGGTGGTGGCGATCCGGTCGATGACCGTCTGGATCGCCGACACGTAGCCATGGGCAGTGACGCTCATGCCGCCGCCTCGCTTCGCTCACCGGCGCCATGAGGCTCAATGGTGGCCTGCAACATGATTCGCTCGCTTCGCTCGCTCATGCGGATGCCTCTTTTCCACTGGCCGACCGGTGACCGGCGACCGCCTGCGCGGTGACACTGAAGGCCGCGTGCGCGCGTTCGTGCGTGCGCTGCGCCACCGCGATGTACAGCAGGTCCAGCACCACCAGCTGGGGGTGCCGGGCGGAAAGGGCATCGGGCCGGAAGGTCGTCGCCTGCGTCGCGGTGAGCATGACGATGTCGGCGACCTCGGCGAGCGGCGAGCGCGGGAAGCTGGTCAGCGCGATCGTGGTCGCGCCCCGGCTGCTCGCCTCGGCGATCATCTCGATGGTCTCGCGGGTCTGGCCGCTGTGCGAGACGCCCAGCGCCACGTCGCCGGACTTCAGCAGCGCCGCGCTGGCCAGGCCGTTGTGCACATCGGTCCACGCCCACGCGGCGATGCCGATGCGGTGCAGGCAGAACTGCATCTCGCCACCGACGAGGGCACTGCCGCTGGCGCCGTAGATGTCGACCCGGTCGGCCCGGGCGATGGCCTCCGCGGCGCGCTCGACCTCGGTGAGGTCCAGCAGCGAGGCGGTGTCGTGCATCGCCTGCGTGTCGGCCGCCATGATCTGGCCGAGGACACGCTCGAGGGGGTCGGTCGGCTGGATCTCGCGGCCGATGTCCATCGTCCAGCCGCCGGTACGCGACGCGCGGCCGGTCTCACCGGCGATGGCGAGGCGCAGCTCGGCGTACCCGACGAAACCCAGTGCCCGGCAGAAGCGGGTCACGGTCGCCGGTGAGGTGCCGCTGCGCTCGGCGAGCTCGACGATCGTCGAGCGGGCCGCGGCGGCGGGGTCGGCGAGGATCAGCTCGGCGACCCGCTGCAGGGCACCGGTGAGCTCGGGCAGCTGCGCCCGGACCTTCGCCAGGACGCTGTCGCCGGTGACGATGGCCGGGAAGCCATCCATCCCAGACAGTGCGCCCGCCGGGATCGACGACACCGGCGAGGCACTGACAGCGGTGTGCACCGCCGTCGTGAGCTCCTCGCGAGATGCCATGTCGTTCCCTTTCAGCAAAGTTCCTTAACTGTTAGTGGTAAAAGTTCTTACTGAGGGGCCCTTCTTGTCAAGGAGTTGGGTGAAGTTTTCAAACTGTTACCTAAGAAGTGGATCTTAAAGACAGCTAAAAGTGCAGCTCAGAGCCGTTCGACACGTGGCGGCACCCCGACCGCCGAGCGCCGGCCGACCCGACCAAGAAGACCAGACGCGACCGGGTGAACGTCAGGGTGAGCCGCAGATATAGCCCGTTTTGTTACAAGCGGGGATGCCGCGGTGATCGGTGGTTTTCATGAAGAAGGGCCGAACAGACCCTTTCGGTCCGTTCGGCCCTTTGCACCCACTTGTGAGCGCGCTCAGCCGGAAGCGCTCCCATACGCCGTCAGTACCTTGGTCAAAATTTCCAGCCCTTCGCGGGCTTCCTGCTCGCTCAGGTTCAGCGGCGGGCCCATCCTGATCGTCGTGCCGTACAGGCCGCCCTTGCCGACCAGCAGCCCTTCGCGCTTGCACGCCTCGAACACCGCGTTGGTCGTGGCGACGTCGACGAGCTCCACGCCGAGCATCAGACCCTTGCCGCGGACCTCGACGACGGCCGGCGAGGACACCGCCCGCAGCCCGTCGAGCAGGATGCCGCCGACGCGCGCGGCGTTGGCCTGCAGGTCGTGGTCGAGGATGTAGTCGAGCACCGCGTTGCCGGCGGCGGTGGAGATCGGGTTGCCGCCGAACGTGGAGAACGAGATGCCCTGCACCGACTCCATCACCGCGGCGCTGCCGACCACGCCGGCGAGGGCGAAGCCGTTGCCGATGCCCTTGGCGAACGTCAGCAGGTCCGGCGTGACGCCGTGCGCCTGGTAGCCCCAGAAGTGCTCGCCGGTGCGCCCCCAGCCGGTCTGCACCTCGTCGGAGACGAGCAGGATGCCGTGCTCGTCGAGGATCTCCTTCCAGACCCGCAGCAGGCCGTCGGGGCCGCTGGTGAAGCCGCCGACACCCTGGATCGGCTCGGCGATCAGGCACGCCACCGGGCCGGCCGTGGTCGTGGCGAGGACCTCGCGCAGGTCTTCGGCGGCGGCCCGCAGGTAGTCCTCGTCGGAGAGCCCCTTCAGCACGCCACGCAGCCGGTCGCCGGAGTGCAGGTAGCTGACGTTGAACGGGCTGAGCGGCGACGCGGACCAGGCCCGGTTGCCGGTCACGCCGATCGTCGCCGCGGTCCGGCCGTGGTAGCTGTTGCGCACGGCCAGGATCGTGTTGCTCTGCCGCCGGTTGGTGGCCAGCTGCAGGGCGGCCTCGTTGGCCTCGGTGCCGGAGTTGGTGAAGAACACCCGGGCGTCGGGGATGCCCGACAGCCGCGCGATCTTCTCGGCGAGCTCGACCTGCTGACGGATCAGGTACAGCGTCGACGTGTGCGCGATACCGGTCCGCAGCTGCCGCTCGACCGCCTCGCGGACCTCCGGCACGTCGTAGCCGAGGGAGTTGGTGAGCACCCCGCCGAAGAAGTCGAGATAGCTCCGGCCATTACTGTCAGTGACTCTTGCGCCCTTACCGGTGACGAGCTCGATCGGTTCGGCGTAGTAGATCGGCATCCACGAGGGCATGACGCCCCGGTGCCGGCGGAGTAGGTCATCCATACCGCACATTCTCGCGCTGGCGTTTTCACGCTGCTTCGATATGCTGTCCGGCGATGTTGACGGCGCCGCGACGGATCCTCACGTTCCTGGTCACCACATGCATGCTGGTGATCGTGTTCGCCGACCCCGCGGCCGCCGAGCCCGGCGAGGACGGCGGCAGCAACCTCACTGTCCGTCAGGCTCTCGACAAGGCGCTCGGCGAGTACAACGACGCCAAGGGCCGCCTGGACAAGTCGACCGCCGACCAGGCGGCGATCGAGGCCGAACTGGGCAAGACCCAGGCCCGCCTCGGCGAGCTGGAGGTGTCGGCCGGGTCGGTCGCCAGCGCCGCGTACCGCGGCCGCCGGGTCAGCCTGTTCAACGTCCTGGTCGGCAGCGACAACCCCGACCAGCTGCTGCACGACATGTCCACGATCGAGTACATGATCTCCCGCGACGACAAGGCCCTGCACGAACTGGCCGAGACCCGCAAGAAGCTGGAGCAGCAGAAGGCGGACATCGCCGCGGCGGTCGCCAACCAGCAGGCCCAGCTGAAGGTCATGGAGGCGAACAAGAAGGCCGCCGAGGACGCGCTGAAGAAGGCGGGCGGCGGCGGAGCGACCACCGGCGCGCCGACGGGCGGCACGGTCACCACCAAGCCGGTCGCGCGCAACTCCGACGGTTCGTATCCGAAGGAGACCTGCAGCCTCAAGGACCCGACGACCGGCAACTGCATCTCCCCGCGGATGCTCAACGCCTACAACGAGGCGAGGCTGGCCGGGTTCACGCACTACACGTCGTGCTACCGCAGCGGTGGCGGCGGCGACCACCCGCTCGGCAAGGCGTGCGACTTCTCCGCCAACAAGAGCACGTTCGTCAACGCCCGGGCGACCGGCGACGACCTCGCCTACGGCAACCGGCTCGCCGCGTGGTGCGTCGCCAACGCGAAGAACCTCGGCGTCAAGTACGTCATCTGGTACAAACGCATCTGGCAGCCCAGCAGCGGCTGGAAGTCGTACGGCGGCGACGGCACCCCCGCCGGCGACCACTACAACCACGTACACCTGTCGATGCAGTGAGCTAGTCCCGCTGCGCGTCCAGGGCCAGCAGCGCGACGTGCAGCGACAGGCACACCTGCACGTCGTCGAGGTCCGCGCCGGTGATCCTTCGGATGCGGGCCAGCCGCTCGTAGAACGCGGGCCGGGACAGGTGGCTGTGCTCCGCCGCCGCCGACTTGTTGCGCCCGCGCTCCAGGTACACCCGAAGCACACCCAGCAGTTGCTCGCGCGGGTTCCTCGCGTCGTGCGCGAGCAGCGGCCCGAGCTCCCGCTCCACGAACGTCTGCAGCCGCGGCTCGTCACGCAGCATGTGCAGCAGCCCCGGCAGGCCCACGTCGGCGAGGCGGACGACGTCCTCCGGGCCGGCCGCCGGCCGCCGGACCGACACCGCGACCTGGCTCGCCTCCAGCAGCGACCGGCGCGCCTCCTTGGGCGTCGCGACCCCCTCCCCCGCCGCGACCACCACCGCGCCGCCGGCGAGCTCACGCACCCGCACCGCGAGCCGCCGCAGCGCGTCCGGCTCGTCCCCGGCGGCCCGCAACGCCAGCAGGACCCCGACGAGATCGCCGTCGAGCGCCCCGGCGAGCCCGGCCAGCGACGCGTCCCGCAACGCCCGCGCCGCCACCCCGGCGGAGCACCCGCGCAGCACCACCCCGACGAGCTGCCGTCGCTCCAGGTGTACGCCCAGCGCCTTCGCCCGCACGATCACGTCCGCCACCGGGGCGGTGTGGCCCACGAGCGCCACGAGCAGCGCCGACTGCGCCTGCCGCTCCAGCGCGTCCTGGTGCTCCAGCGCGTCCTGGTGCTCGTCCCGGTGCTCGTCCTGGTGCTTGTCCCGCTTGGTGAGCCGCGCCAGCGCAAGCGTCGCCGCGGCCCGCTCGATCAGCGTCACGTCCCGGTCCCGGGCCACCGGCAGCCGGATCAGCAGCCGCCCCCAGTCCTGCCCGCGCGCCCCAACGACCGTCACGAGCCAGCCCTTGCCGGCGTCGTGCCCGGTGCGCCCCGCCGGCTGCACCGCCCGGGAGTGCGCCTCCCAGTTCGCCAGGAGCAGCTCCGCGGACCCGCCCGCCGCGTCGTACGCGAGGACCTGCCGCGACAGGTTCTCCAGCACGACGGGAGCCCCCGCGAGCGCCGCGGTCTGCGCCACCACCTCCGCCGGCGCCGCCCCCTCCACCGACAGATCCGTGAACCGCTGGTGGATCTCGGCGGTCGCCCGCAACTCGGCCAGCTGCGCATCCACGATCATCCCGTGCACTGCCTGTGTGATCAGCACGAACGGCGTCCCCCGGTGCAGCTCGACCAGCGGCAACCCGAGCTCCTCGGCGGTCCGCACCATCACCGCCGGCAGCCGCCGCTCGAACCGCCGCCCCATCTCCACCGCCAGCCCGCACGCCCCGACGTCGGCGATCTCGGCCACGAACCGCCGCAACCCCGCCTCGTCAACCGGCAACCCGATCCCGGTGATGAGGATCAGCTCCCCACCCCGCAGCAGCGTCGCGATGTCGGGCACCTCGGAGCTGTGCACCCACCGCACCGCCTGATCCAGCCCACGCTCCCCCGCCACGACCCGCGGCGCACCGTTACGGACCGGGTCGAGCTCGAGCACCTCACGCACGGACGGGAACATCAGCGCGGATGCTACAACTTCCGACGACCCCCGACCCGCTCCCGCCGCCACGCCCTCATCAGCCCCCGCCCTCGTCGAGCCATCCCCCCACCGCCACCGCCCAAGCCGGCCGCCACGCCCTCATCAGGCCCTGCCCTCGTCGAGCCGTCACCTCATCGCCACCGCCCTAGCCCACTGCCGCGCCCTCCCGGCCCCCGCCCCCATCGCCCCATCGCCACTGCCCAAGTCCGCCGCGTGCCCGCGTCAAACCCGTCGCCCCCGCGCGAGCCCGCCACACGCCATCGCCAAGCCCCGCCCCATCGCACCGCCGGCCTGCCCAAGCCCACCGCATGCCCGCGTCAAGCCCCCGTCGGGCCCGTCGCCCCCGCGCGAGCCCGCCACGCGCCATCGCCAGCCCCGCCCCCGTCGCACCCACCGGCCCTGCCCAAGCTCGCCGCGCCATCGTCAGGCCCCGTCGGCTTTGCGCGAGCCCGCCGCGGCCTCGTCGAGCCGCAGACCCCCGTGACCCCTGAGCGAACCGCGCTGCGCCTTTGCCGAACCCGCGGACCCCAAGAACCCTGCGCCAGGCCCACTGCGCTCTCGTCGAGCGCCCGCCCCGATCGGTCCCCGCCCGAGCCACCTGTGCCGTCATCGAGCCCGCATCCGTCGAACCTTCGCGAGCCCCCGCCGCGTCCTCGTCGAGCCCCGCAATCATCGAGCCTGAGCCCTGCGCGAGCCCGCTACCCCCGTTCGTCCGGCCGCCCACAGCCCCGCCCCAGCCTCGACGACCGTCACGAGCCAGCCTTCGCCGGCGATGCGCCCGGTGCGCCCCGGCGGCCCGCACATGGGCTTCCCAGTTCGCCAGAAGCAGCTCTGCGAACCCACCCGCCGCGTCGCAGGCCGAGCCACCGGCCCTGTGCGGGCCCGCCGCGCACCGTCAGGCCCGCCGCACCCTCGGGCCGCCGCGCACCCCTACCGGGGCGTGGTGCGAGGACGCCTGGATCTCCCTCGTGCCTGCCGCGGCCCGGCCGTCCCGTCGCCGGACCTGCCGAGAGTCCCGCCGTTTCCCGCCATCCACCGCCGTCCCCCGTCGAGCGGCGGGCCGGACGAGGTCGTCGAGGGCCGGACGAGGTCGCCGCGCCCCTCGAGGTCGCCGCCCCAGCGGGCCCGCTGCGAGCCCGGCTGTCCCCCGACCGCGACCGGCTGGCCCGGCCAGACCCGCTGAGCCCCGCGGTCCTCCACCCGGCCAGACCCAGTGAGCCTCGCCGTCCTCAATCAGAGGCCCAATGAGCCCCGGCCGTTCCCCGTCGCGCCCATTGCGAGCCACGACGCGATCCCGTCGAACCCATTGCGGGCCGGAGCCGCTGCGGGCCGAGGCCGGTGCTCGGCGGGGACGCGCGCGCGGGGGGCGGCGGCGGAGGGCGGTGGGGTCTGGTCAGCTGGCGTTCAGGGGTTCACTTGTGTCGGGCACGGAGGTGGGTCGGTGCCCGGGCGTTCCGCTCTTCGAGACCGTAACACTGCCGACCAAATCGTGGACACGCGTTGTCATGGGGTGCCGACTCAACGCGACTACGTGCTGGTCAGCATAGCTGGGAGGGGGCGGTGGCGGAGGGGGGTGCCGGGGCCGGCGGTGAGGAGGCGGCCGGCGTGGGCGGTCAGGGTGCGGGCGGCGCCGGCGTCGTACACGTCGGTGAAGGCGTGCGGGCGGGGTACCGGCGGGCGGGCGGCGATCCGGTCGTCGCCGGTGATGGCGTACAGGCGGCCGCCGAGGGTGGTCAGGGCGACGCTGCCGCCCGCGGTGCCGATCTGGCGCCAGGCGCCGGTCTCCAGTTCCAGGGCCGGCAGGTACCAGAGGGTGTCGCCGTGGGCGGCGGCGAAGAGGCCGGCGTCGCACAGGGCGAGGCCGCGGGCGCCCCGGGGTGCGTCGGTCACGTCGGTCCACTTCGTGGCGTCGAAGGCAGGGTCGCGGTAGATCAGGCGGCCGGTGGTGGTGAGGGCCCACAGGCCCTGGCGCATCCCGCCGGCGGCCTCGCGGGGGGAGGCCAGGCACAGGACGTCGGGGGCGTCGCCGATGCGGTGCCAGGGCAGGTTCTGGCCGCAGGCCTCGCGGGCGAGGAGGGCGCCGTCGGCGTTGACGGCGTAGAGGACGCCGCCGCAGGCGGTGAGAGCGTGCAGCTCGGCCGGGGGGCCGATGACGGTCCAGCCGGCGGGGGCCGTCGCGGTGAAGCGATCCAGGACGTTGCGGGTGATGCGGTCGACGACGGGGTCGGAGAGGCCCTTGCCCCAGTTGACGGTGGCGGCCGTGAAGACCGTGCCGGCGCCGAGGTCGAAGACGCCCATGGTGGCGGCGCCGCCCTGGCCGTAGCGGCGCCAGTGGCGCAGGTCGGCGGTGGCGAGCACGACGAACGACGGCGGGGTCCCGTCGCGGCCGGTGGCGCGTGGCACCCCGCCGACGTCGGCGATGTCGGCGGCGTCGGTCTCGTAGCCGAGGGTGCCCTGGCCGAACTTGTCGCCGTCGCTGAGGCCGGTGCCGTCGAAGACCCAGTGGTCGGCGAACCTGGCCGTGAACGCCTCCCGGCCGATGACGGCCATGCCGTCGCCCCAGGCGCCGGCGCCGCGGCGGAAGCTGACGCCGGTCATCGCGTTCTCGGGGCGGTTGACCGGGGCGCTGGACCACTCGACGGTGACCCGGCCTGAGTCCACTGTAGACATGGGGTCGGTGGTGGCGTCGCGGTGGCAGACCATGGTGCGGCCCTCGTCCTCCAGGCGCATCTGCCACCAGGCCGTGTTGGCGCCGAAGACGGCGAGGTTGCCGCCACGGCGGACGAAGGCCTCGACGGCGTCGCGCTGCTCCCAGGTCCAGTACTCGTCGTGGGCGCAGACGACGAGGGTGCGGTGGCCGTCGAGGATCGCCGGGTCGAGGTGCAGGTCCAGGTTGGAGCAGTAGTCGACCTCGTACCGCGCGGACCGCAGCCAGCGCAGCAGCGGCTCCTCCCAGCGCTCCGGCGGTGGCCCGCCGCCCGGGCGGTCGAAGCTGACGGCGGCCGCGCGGGTCGGCTCCTCCGCGTAGTAGAGACCTTCGCCCGGCACGCCCGCGCGGTTGTACGCCTGCCACGTCGAGAACGGCACGGACACCAGGATCGACGCCCGGGCGGCTGCCGGTCGCACCACGAACCAGGCCTCGTCGTCGCCGGCGGCGTTGATGCGTGGCAGGGCGCCCGGAGCGGCGAACGTCGCGCGGTACAGCGACGACTGCCACGACACGGGGACCTGCAGTGTCCACGTCGGACCGTCCACTGTGTCCCGGCACATGACGAGCCCGGTGACGGCGTCGGTGACGACGACGGTCGCGGCGCCGGTCGGCACGAACGTCAGCGCGGCCCCGGCCACGACCGAGGTGGCCCGTGCGTACGCCGAGACGGCCACCGCGGCCCCGTCAGCGACGGTCACAGCAGCCCCGTCAGCGTGGACATCGGCACGTCGGAGCCGGCGGCGCGGACCAGCAGCTCCTCGATCGCCCGCAGGTGCGCCTCGATCGCGGCCGGCGGCAGGTACGCGGTGTCGGCCGTGAGCGTGACGACGAGCGCCTGCCCGTCGAGCGTGACGTGCAGGCAGTAGCGGCACGCGACGCGTTCCTGGGTGGCGGGGAAGTCGAAGCGGGTGTCGCGCTGCAGGGCCCTCAGGTCGGTTGCCGTTCTCAGGGGCCGGCCGTCGACGAGCCGCATGTCGTTGAAGCAGCAGTACGGGTGGACCGGCTCGCCCCGGGCGGCTTCGGCGTCGGCGAGCATCGCGTCCCACCCGGCGGGGTCGTAGGCGGCGGCGCGGTACCCGCGCAGGGCCGCCTGCCAGCCGGGGCGCAGCAGCGCGCCGAACGTGGGCCGGTCGACGTCGAGGACGAACAGGCCGTCCTGCGACAGCGTGCTGACGAGGTCGCGGTGCCCGGTGGTGAACCGGTTGCCGACGATCGGCATGACGGCGGTCGTCGGGTGCCCGCCGGCGGCCGCGGCGAGCGCCCCGGCGGCGGTGAGCAGCACGGTGGAGCCGCTGACGCCGTGCTGCGCGGCGAGCGCGTCGACGGCGCCGGGCAGCGCGGTGGAGACGATCCGCCCGGTCCAGTAGCGGGGCGCCTGCGGCGGCGCCGCCGTGGTGGGGAACATGGTGGCGGGGATGCGGCCGAACTGTTCGGCCCAGTACGACAGGGCGGCGGCGCCGCGGCGGTGCCCCTCGGGCGACTGCTGCTCCTCGGCCAGGTCGAGGGGGTTGGTCTCGGGGGCGCGCAGGCCGCGGTCGCCGCGCAGCGCGAGCAGCCGCAGCTCGCGGGCGAGGACCTCGGCGCCGTGGCCGTCGGTGGCGAGGTGGCACAGCACCAGGACCAGGTGGCTGACGGCGCCGCCGCGGGTGACGAGCGCGGCCCGCACCGGCCACTCGGCGTGGTAGTCGAAGGCGGTGCCGGCGAGCGTGTCCCGGGCGCGGGCCGCGGCGGCGGCCGGGTCGTCGCCGCCGTCCACCATGGACACGTCGAGGACGCCGGCCGTGGCGAGCACCTGCTCCGGCGGGCCGCCGGTGGAGCCGAGCCGGGTGCGCAGCGCCTCGTGGCGGGCGACGAGCGCGGCCAGGGCCCCGAGGGCGGCGTCGACCGGCACGGTCCGCGGGCCGAGGTCGACGATCCGGTCCAGGTTGAAGTAGTGGTCGTTGGGCACCGTGCGACCGATCGCGTTCCAGATGGCCCGCTGCCCCCACGTCAGCGGGCCAGTGCCCGATCGTCCGCCCGCGAACGGCAGCCGGTGCAGCGTGAGCGGCTCAGTCATCGCGAACCGCCCGCCCCTGCACGGCGCCCCCGAGGTCGCCGGCGACAGCCCGCTGCTGCACGGTCCGCCCGAGGTCGTCGGCGACAGCCTGCCCCTGCGCGGAGCCCCCGAGGCCGTCAGCGACGGCCCGCTGCTGCACGGTGCGTACGAGGTCGTCGAAGTCGTCGAGGTGCGTGCCGGGCGCGTCCAGGTCGAGCTGGACACCGAGCTCGTCGTCGAGGGCGTCGACGAGCCGCAGCACGGCGAGGGAGCCGACGCCGAGCGCGGCGAGGGACCCGCCGCCGGTCAGGATCTCCTCGGTGGTGACCTCGCCGTCGGTGGCGGTGCTGACCATCGTCGCGACCCGGTCGCGGAGCGCCGCGTCGACCGAAGGCGCGCTCATCGGGCGGCCAGTCGCTGCCGCAGGCTCAGCGGGCGGATGTCGGTCCACACCTCGTCGATGTGGGCGACGCACTCGTCCCTGGTGCCGGTGAACCCGGTGCGCCGCCAGCCGGCCGGCGGCTCCTCGGCGGCGTTCCACAGCGAGTGCTGCTCCTCGTCGTTGACGACGACGGCGAAGTCGGTCATCTGGCCTCCCGCAGGTCGGCGATCGCGGCGACGACGCCGTCGATCGTTGGGGTGTCGAAGAAGACGTCGAGCGGCACGTCGACGCCGAGACGCTTGCGGATGCGGACCGCGATCTGGGTGATGGTGAGGGAGTGCCCGCCGAGGTCGAACAGGTCCTCGTCGGGCCCGATGTCGTCGATGCGCAGCACCTCCTGCCAGATGGCGGTGACCGTCGCCGTGGTGTCGTCGCCGGTACCGCCGGAGCCCCCGGCCACGGCGGCGACGGCGGGACCGGCCGCGGGAGGTTCCGCGGGCGCGGGCAGGGCGGCCCGGTCGAGCTTGCCGTTCGGGGTCAGCGGGAAGGCCGGCAGCTCGACGACGGCAGACGGCACCATGTAGCCGGGCAGGGCCTGCGCCACGTGCTCGCGCAGCGCCACCGGGTCCACGGTTCCACCCACGGGCACGACGTAGGCGACGAGCCGGGCGCGCGGGCCGTGCGGGTCGGCGAGGACCACCGCGGCCTGCGCGACCGTGGGGTGGGTGGCGAGCCGGGCCTCGATCTCGCCGGGCTCGATCCGGTGGCCGCGCAGCTTCACCTGGTTGTCGACCCGGCCGAGGAACTCCAGTCCGGAAGGGCCGCGCCGGACCCGGTCGCCGGTGCCGTAGATGCGGGCGCCGGGCGCGCCGAACGGGTCGGGGCGGAACCGGTCCGCGGTCAGGCCGCCCCGGCCGCGGTACCCGTGAGCGACGCCGACCCCGCCGATCCACAGCTCCCCGGCGATGCCGTCGGGGAGGGGCCGCAGCGCGTCGTCGAGCACGTGGAGGGTGGTGTTGGTGACGGGCCCGCCGATGGTGACGGGGGCGCCGGGCGTGATGTCGGCGAGGGCGGACCACACGGTGGTCTCGGTCGGCCCGTACGCGTTGACGAGCCGCCGCACCAGTGGGGCGAGCTGGTCCGCGAGGTCCGCCGGCAGGGCCTCGCCGCCGGTGACGGCGACCAGGTCGCCGCGGGACAGCCCGGCCTCGAGCAGCAGTCGCCAGCCGGACGGGGTGGCCTGCACGTGGGTGACGCCGTGGCGTTCGGCGAGCCGCAGCTGGGTGGCGGCGTCGCGGTGCCGGTCCGGCGGCACGAGGACGATCCGGGCGCCGACGGTCAGGGGCAGCAGCAGCTCGACGGTGGAGATGTCGAACGACAGCGACGTGAGGCCGAGCCAGGTGTCGCCGGCGCCGGAGCCGAGGTGGTCGCGCATCGAGTCGACGAGGTTGGTGAGCGCCCCGTGCGGGACGGCGACACCCTTGGGCTTCCCCGTCGACCCCGAGGTGTAGATGACGTAGGCGACGTCGTCCGCGGCCGGGACGGCAAGCGGGGTACCGGACGATGCCACGCCGCCCGCGGCGGGGACCGCTGGCGGGGTGTCGCCGGACAGTGTCACGTCGGCCGGGGTCAGGACGAGGGCGGCGCCGGCGTCGTCGCGGATGAACGCGATCCGCTCCGCCGGGTAGTCCGGGTCGAGCGGCAGGTACGCGGCGCCGGTCTCCAGGACGCCGAGGACCGCGACGAGCAGCTCCGCGGTGCGCGGCAGGGCGATCCCGACGAGGGACCCCGGCCCGATCCCCTGCCGCCGCAGGCGGTCCGCGAGGCCATTGGCGGCGGCGGCGAGCCGCCCGTAGCCGATCCGCCGGTCCCCGCACACGACGGCCTCGGCGGCGGGGTCGGCGGCGGCCCGGGCGAGGAACCTGTCCACCACGGTGTCCCGCGGCGCGGGTCCGACCGTCGACACGTCCACCGTGGACGGCAGGGCCAGGTCGGCGACAGGGGTCTCGGGGGCGGCGACGGCGGCCGCGAGCAACGCCTGGAACTCCGTCGCGACCTGTTCGGCGGCGAACGACCCCGCGACGAGGTGCAGGCTGCCCTCCACGACCGTGGGGCCCTCGACGAACTGGAGGTTGGCGGTGCCGCGCACGGCGCCGGGGAACACCAGCCAGTCGACGGTGGTGTCGACGCCGTCGAAGGTGGGCGGTTCGGCCCGCCGCCGGTAGCTGACCGTCAGCGGGGCGAGCGCCGCGCGCGGGGTGAGCCGGACGGCGTGGCTGAGCGGGACGGCGCGGTGCGGGTACAGCTCCCGCAGCCGGGTCCGCAGCGCCCGGGCGAACGCGGCGAACGGCTGCGCGGGGTCCGGCGTGGTGCTGACGGGCAGCTCGTTGACGTGCAGGCCGATCCGCGGCACCGCCCGGTCCGCGGTGGACAGTTCGAGGGCGGTGGTGACGGTGCCGTTGCCGTACCGGCGCAGCAGCGCGTGCCAGGCGGCGAGGAGCAGCTCGAAGTGGGTGATCCCGAGGTTGGCGGCGGTCTCGGCGAGGGCGACCGTGCCGACGGTGAACGGGACCGCGACGGCCTCGGCGCCGGGCGCGGGGTGCCGGAGGCCGGGCAGCTGCGGCGGGAGCGGCTCCTGCCATCGCGTGGCCCAGAACGCGGCCGCGCCGGCGGTGTCCACGATGGACGAAGCTGCGTGCGTGTCCGCGGTGGGCAGGGTGCCGCCGTTGTACGCGGTGGCGAGGTCGGCGACGAGGACCTGCTTGGAGGTGCCGTCGAAGACGAGGTGGTGCGCGACCACGCACAGCAGGTGCTCGCCGGGCGCGGTGCGCAGCAGCGTGAACCGGGACAGCGGCCCGCGGCGCAGGTCGAAGGGCGCCGCGACGAGGTCTGCCACGTCCGCGGCGCCGCCGGACCGGACCACGAGGGTGACCTCGGCGCTGCCCGGCGCCAGCGCGACGAGGTCCTCGTCGACGGCGCCGGCGAGCACCGGGTGGCGGGCCACGACCGCGGCGACGGCGGCGCCGAGCCGGTCGACGTCGAGGGCGCCGGTGAACCGGAGCGTCACCGCGAGGTGGTAGGCGGGCCCGGCGGGCAGGGTCTGCTCGGTGACCCACACGCCGTGCTGGGCGGGCGTCAACGCGGCTGCGGCGGTCACGGTGGTCACGGTGGTCATCGGCCCGCCCTGTCGTCGTCGGGAAGCTCGGAAGGTGAGGGAGGAGAGGGAGGAGAAGAAAGAGAGGGAGAAGCGGGAGGAGAGGGAGCAGCGGAAGGCTCGAGGAGCTCGCGGAGCGAGCGCTTGAGGATCTTGCCGTTGTCGTTGCGGGGCAGCCGGTCCAGGAACAGCACGCGGCCGGGGATCTCGTGCCCGGCGAGCCGTTCGAGCAGGAACGTGCGCAGCTGCGGCGCGGTGAGCGGGCCGTCGGTGACGACGGCGGCCGCGACGGCGGCGCCGAGGACCGGGTGCGGCACGCCGAACGCGGCGGCCTCCCGGACCAGGGGATGCTCGTGCAGGGCGTGCTCGATCTGCAGCGTCGACACCTTGTGCGCGCCGGACTTGATGACGTCGCGGTCGCGGTCGACGAGGTACAGGTAGCCCTCGTCGTCGAGCCGGCCGACGTCGCCCATCCGGACCCACCGGCCGTGGAAGACCTCCGCCGTGGCCGCGCCGTCGCCGTAGTACGAGCGGGCGGCGACCGGCGAGCGCAGCCACACGTCGCCGACCTCCCCCACCGGCAGCGGCCGCCGGTCCGGCCCGGCGATCATCAGGTCGGCGGCGACGGTCGGCCGGCCGAGCGCGCCGGGTCGTTCGGGGTCGAACACCATCGACGTCTGCGCCGGGGCGGCCTCGGTCGAGGTGTAGTAGTTCACGATCGTCGCGCCCGGGAACGCGGCGGTGAGCTCCAGGGCGACCGCCGGTGGCAGGGCGGCGGCGGTGGAGCCGATGAGCCGCACCGTGGACAGGTCGTGCGTCTTGTGCACGCCGGCGTGCAGCAGCTCGATCGCCATGGCGGGGACGAGGAACACGGTGCCGACGGCGTGACGCTCGATGAGCTTCGCGAAGCGGCCGGGGGTGAAGGTGCCGGCGGTGAGGGCGGCGGCGCGGGCGTTGAGCGCGTTGACGAGCATCGTCTGGCCGGCGTTGCTGCCGACGGGGAACGCGTGCAGGAAGTGCGCGGAGTGCGCGAGCGGGCGGCGGCGCGGGTCGAGGGTGCAGCCGTGGGCGAGGTTGGCGTGGCTGGCGCCGACGCCCTTCGGCACGCCCGTGGTGCCCGACGTGTAGAGGATCTGCGCCAGGTCCCGCGGCGAGGGCGGCGGCCCGTCGAAGGTCCCGCCGCCGAGGTCGGCCAGGGTCGCGGCCCAGACGCCGTCGGGGTGCGCAGCCGCGCCGGCGGGGTGCAGGACCGCGCGGGCGCCGCTGTGGGTGAGCACGTGGCGGACCTCGGCGGGGGCGAGCCGGTCCGACATCGGCACGGCGACCAGCCCGGCGCGCAGGACGCCGGTGAACGCGACGGCGTACTCGTGCCAGCCGCCGGTGCCGTAGTGCAGCGCGACCCGGTCGCCGGGCGCGAGGCCGCGGTCGCGGAGCCCGGCGGCGACCGCCCCGGCGCGGGCGTGCCACTCGCCGAACCTGACCTGCTCGTCCCCGGCGACCAGCGCGACCCGGTCCGGCTCGGTGGTGGCCCGGTGCGCGAGCAGCTCCACCAGCGTGGCCGGCACCGCCGGCGCCCGCCCACCCGTCCGCTGCACGGGCACGGCCGGC
>NZ_JBFANF010000043.1:0-106855 GCF_040674675.1 Dactylosporangium sp. NPDC049742
ATCCTCGGACACGACAACAGCCGTGTCACGGGGTCAATCAATTGGCACTGGCTTAACAAGCACCCTGTTGAGTTCTCAAACAACCAACACACACCGCTGAAGCTCGCTCAGTTGAGCTTGCCTCATCCGGGGCAACTTCTCTACTTTACCAGGTCGCTCGCCGTTGTCAAGTCCGTATTTTCGGGCTATTCAACTTCAAGCGGCTTCCCGAGCATAACAAGGACACCGTTTCCGGTGATCTTGTTTCGGGAGATCCAGTAGGACCGGCCGGCACTGGAGCGTGTCGCTCGCTTGCCCGCCCGGCTCCCTGCCGGCTTTGTTACTTTACCAGGTCGTTCCTGCCTGTCAAGTTCGCGTTATCCGCTTGTCGACCTTCTGGAACGTTTCCCGCACACGCCAACCGCACCGTTTCCGGTGTGGAGACCTGCTCGGGATTCCGACTGGACCGGCCGGCTCGAGCCTCTCGGCTTTCACCCGCCCGGCTCCCTGCCGGCTGGATCAACTTACCTGGCCGGCTTCGCGATCGCAAATCCGGCTTACACCGGTTGAAACCGCACCACCCAGGAAGAAGTCCGGCGAACCGGTCGTTTCCGACCAGTCCCTCGGACCTGGAGAACCGTACGGGGAACGGCGAACCCGCGTCAAATCGGGGAGGATGACGGCATGACGCCGAGCCCCCACGCGGACGCACTGCTGGACATGCTCTTCCCGCTGTGGCAGTTCGTCATCGGGATCGCCGTGGCGTTGTTCGTGGTCGTGGCCACCTATCGACTGGCGATGCGCGGACCTTCGCGGATGCGCGCCGCGATGCTCGTCACGGGCGCGGCGATCGTGGGGATCACCGTCGTCGGCATCCTCAGCAACCATCACGCCTGACCCGGCGGCAACCGCCGGGCCGGCGCGGGGAAGGTCAGAGCCGGCGGTTGGCCAGACTCGGCAACGTGGCGCGGATCTCCGCGAGCCGCTCGAAGTCGAGATCGGCGAACGTGACGCCCACGACATCGGGCGCCAGGGCGACGACCGTCCCCCAGGGGTCGATCACCATGCTGCGCCCGAAGCAGGTGCGGTCGGGGTCGTGGTTGCCGACCTGCCCGGCGGCCAGCACATAGCACTGGTTCTCGATCGCGCGGGCACGCAGCAGCGGCTCCCAGTGGTCGCGGCCCGTGTGGAGCATGAACGCCGCCGGCACCGCGAGCACCGTCGCACCGTCGATCGCCAGCTGCCGGTACAACTCCGGGAAACGCAGGTCGTAGCAGATCGACAGGCCAAGAACGGCCTCGTCGACCTGGAGCAGCGTGGTCTGCGCGCCGGGCGCCACCGTCGCGGACTCGTGATAGGAGACGCGACCGGGGATCTCGACGTCGTAGAGGTGGATCTTCCGGTAGGTGCCGGCGAGTCCGCCCTGGCGGTCGAAGACGAGCGTGGTGTTGTACGTGTGCTCGGGGTCGGGCCCGACCTCGTGGAAGGAGCCGGCGTGCACCCACATCCCGAGCTCGCGCGCGGCGTCGGCGAAGAAGGCCGCGAACTCCCCGTCGATCGGCTCCGGCTTCGGCGCCCCGTCGGCGCGGCCGAGATAGTCCACGTACTCCGGAAGCACCGCCAGATCCGCGCCGCCCGCCGCGGCGCGCTCCAGCAGGGTCCTGGCCACCCTCAGGTTGTCGGCCCGGTCGTCACGGGCGTTCAGCTGACACACCGCTACGCGCATACCCTCAGCCTATCGATCAGGCGGCGGTCAGGACGAGCGCTGCGGCGGCCAGACCGAGCCCGGTGATCTGCAGCGGCCGCATCCGCTCCCGGTCGACGGCCATCGCGAGGAAGACGGTGCTCACCGGGTACAGCGACGCGATCGGCGCGGTGATGCTCAGCATGCCCCCGCGGACGGCCACGAGGTAGAACGCGTTGGCGGTCACGTCGAACACGCCGGCGGTGCTCGCGAGCGCCACCGACGCCCGGTCCATCCGCAGCGGCACGCGCATGACGCGCATCGCGACGAGGAGACCGGCGACCCCGGCGAGGCGCCCCGACAGCAGCGGCCACATCCCGGACGTGTGCGACGTCTGGGCGATGAGCGTGAAGTACCCACCGAACAGCAGCCCGGCGCCGAGCGCGGCGACGATCGTCCCCCGGGGGACGGTGACGCCGCCGGTCGGGCCGGCGCTGACGAACGTGATGGCGACGACGGCGAGCACCGCGCCGCACAAGGCGAGCGTCGACGGGCGCCGGTCCAGGACGAGACCGAGCAGCAGCGGCACTGCGGCCGTCGTCGTGGCGGTCAGCGGCGCGACGACCGACATGGCGCCGCCGGCGAGACCGCGGTAGAAGACGACGAGACCCGCGACGCCGACGACGCCGGCCGCGGCGCCCCACGTAAGGTCGGCGGCGGCCGGCGGGCCCGGGCGGGTGACGATCAGCCAGCCGATGACCAGTGGGATGCCGGCCAGCTCGGCCACGAGCGCGATGCCGAACGAGTCGGTGCGCTGACTCGCCTTGCCGCCGGCGAAGTCACCCGCACCCCAGACGAGCGCGGACACGGCGGCGAAGACGAGTGACAACACGCCGAGAACGCTATTGGTTGTCATCGTGTACCGCTACCGCGTTTTCCGTCGCGTTGTCGGCAGTGTGATCCGTATTCCGCAGCGCTGGCGTACACATGCCGCAAACGCCAACGTCGTACACCTGCCGCAAACGACACAAAGAGAAGCGCCGCCCACCCGAGGGGGTGGACGGCGCTGCGTCTCGTGCGGCTAGGCCGACTTCTCCTCGCGGTCCGCGCGGCGGCGGCCGGCCCGGTGGGCGGCGAGGTCGCGGGGAACGATGGTCGGGATGACCTTCTCGAGCACGACCTCGCGGGTGATCAGCACGCGGGCGATGTTGGGGTTGCTGGGCACCTCGTACATCACGCTGAGGAGCACTTCCTCCATGATCGCGCGGAGGCCGCGGGCGCCGGTGCCGCGGAGGATCGCCTGGTCGGCGATGGACTCGAGGGCCTCGGCGTTGAACTCCAGCTCGACGCCGTCGAGCTCGAACAGGCGCTGGTACTGCCGGACGAGCGCGTTGCGCGGCTCGGTGAGGATCTTGACCAGCGCGTCGCGGTCGAGGCTCTTGACGCTGGTGATCACCGGGAGGCGGCCGATGAACTCGGGGATGAGCCCGAACTTCAGCATGTCCTCCGGCATCACGTCGCCGAAGCTGTCGTCGAGCGTGCGGTCGGTGATCGAGCGCAGGTTGGCGCCGAAGCCGGTGCCGCCCTTGCCGACGCGCGCCTGGACGATCCGGTCGAGCCCCGCGAACGCGCCACCGCAGATGAACAGCACGTTGGACGTGTCGATCTGGATGAACTCCTGGTGCGGGTGCTTGCGGCCGCCCTGCGGCGGCACGTTGGCTACCGTGCCCTCGATGATCTTCAGCAGCGCCTGCTGCACGCCCTCGCCGGACACGTCCCTGGTGATGCTGGGGTTCTCCGACTTGCGGGCGATCTTGTCGACCTCGTCGATGTAGACGATGCCGGTCTCGGCGCGGCGGATGTCGTAGTCCGCGGCCTGGATCAGCTTCAGCAGGATGTTTTCGACGTCCTCGCCGACATAGCCGGCCTCGGTGAGCGCCGTGGCGTCCGCGATCGCGAACGGCACGTTGAGCATCCGGGCCAGGGTCTGCGCCAGGTGGGTTTTGCCGCAGCCCGTGGGGCCGATCAGCAGGATGTTGGACTTCGCCAGCTCGACGCCGTCGCTGGAGTTGCCGCCGGACTCGGCCTGGACCCGCTTGTAGTGGTTGTAGACCGCCACCGCGAGGGCCTTCTTGGCCTGGTCCTGCCCGACCACGTACTGGTCGAGGAAGGCGCAGATCTCCATCGGCTTGGGCAGCTCGTCGAACTTGACGTCACCCGACTCGGCGAGCTCTTCCTCGATGATCTCGTTGCAGAGGTCGATGCACTCGTCGCAGATGTAGACGCCCGGTCCTGCGATCAGCTTCTTCACCTGCTTCTGCGACTTGCCGCAGAAGGAACATTTCAGTAGGTCGCCGCCGTCGCCGATCCGTGCCACCTACGATCTCCCTGCATTCGGCCGGACTGACTGCCCGGATCGCGTCGCGCATGTGCTTCGCGCTTTGCGCGCTTTGCGCTTTTTGTTCAGCTCACGTGCGCGGCTTGCTGCCGGTCGCCGCTTGCGTCTTGCGTCGTGCGTGTTGCTTCGTGCTGCCTCGACGTTACCTGGTGGTCGGCCGTATTCCGACCCCCTGAGCGGTGGTGTCTTTCCGGATGGCCACATCGGCCCGCCAGACCATGAGGTGAGGCGGGCCGACCGTGAACCTTGTGGGCTACGCCCCGGAAGCGACCAGCGCCGACTTCTTGCGGCTGACCAGGATGTTGTCGACCAGACCGTACTCCTTGGCCTCGTCGGCCGTCAGGATCTTGTCGCGGTCGATGTCCTTGCGGACCTTGTCGATCGGCTGCCCGGTGTGCCGGGACACCATCTCCTCGAGGTTCGTGCGCATCCGCATGATCTCGCGGGCCTGGATCTCGATGTCGGACCCCTGCCCGTAGCCGCCCTCGGTGGCCGGCTGGTGGATGATGATCCGCGAGTTGGGCAGGGCCAGCCGCTTGCCGGGCGTGCCGGCCGAGAGCAGGACCGCCGCGGCGCTCGCCGCCTGGCCGAGGCAGACCGTCTGGATGTCGGGCCGCACGTACAGCATCGTGTCGTAGATCGCCGTCATGGCCGTGAACGAGCCACCGGGCGAGTTGATGTACATGATGATGTCGCGGTCCGGCTCGTTGCTCTCCAGCGTCAGCAGCTGCGCCATCACGTCGTTGGCCGACGCGTCGTCGATCTGCACGCCGAGGAAGATGATCCGGTCCTCGAACAGCTTGTTGTACGGGTTGGTCTCCTTGATCCCATACGACGTGCGTTCCACGTAGGACGGGAGGATGTAACGGTTGTGCACCTCGCGCATCGCCGGGGGCAGGCTCAGATCGGTCATCGCTTCGCTCCTCAAGCCAGGGTTCCGGCGCCTTCCGGAGCCTGCTGGGCCCCGGTGATCACCTTGTCGATGAAGCCGTAGTCGCGCGCCTCTTCGGCGGTGAACCAGCGGTCGCGGTCGGAGTCGGACTCGATCTGGTCCAGGCTCTGCCCCGTGTGGAACGACACCCGCTCCTGGAACATCCGCTTGGTGTAGAGCATCTGCTCGGCCTGGATGGCGATGTCCGAGGCCGTGCCGCCGATGCCACCCGAGGGCTGGTGCATCATGATCCGCGCGTGCGGCAGCGCCATGCGCTTGCCCGGCGCGCCGGCGCACAGCAGCAGCTGGCCCATCGACGCCGCCATGCCCATCGCGACCGTCGCCACGTCGTTGGTGACGAACTGCATGATGTCGTAGATCGCCATGCCCGAGTAGACGGAGCCACCGGGCGAGTTGATGTAGAGCCAGATGTCGCGCTCCTCGTCCTCGGCGGCGAGCAGGAGCATCTGGGCACAGATCCGGTTGGCGACCTGGTCGTTGACCTCGCTACCAAGGAAGATGATGCGCTCCTTGAGCAGCCGATTGAACACCGAGTCGTCGAGCGTCAGGCTCGAGTCCGCGCCCCGACCGCGCCCCGAGGGCGCGGGACTGACTGGCGACGCTGGAATATGCAGGTCGGTCATGGCAGCCCTTCGCAAGAGTCTTGTACTTGCCGACCCTAACCGGTGTTGGGAGCGGGAGCTTCCTATGCTCACCGCATTTCGCTATGAGCGCACCGTGGTCGGCCGGGCCCGTTGTGCGTGCTTTGCCGCGCTGCGTGCTTCCACGCTGCGGCTCGGGCCCGGCCGGCTCCCAGATCAGTGGTTGTGACCCTCGTGGTCACCGTGGTCGTGACCCTCGTGCTCGTCCACCGGACCGCGCAGGTCGTCCAGCGACAGCGCGGTGCCCTCCGAGTCGACGATCTTCACCCGCTCGAGCACCACACCCAGCGCCTTGCCCCGCCGCACGTCACCGAAGACCGCACCGGCGACACCGGCCTGGACCAGCTGGTCGTAGTACTGCTGCGGGCCGACCCCGGCACGCTGCGCCCGGTGCACGATCTCGTGCCCGAACTCGTCGTCGCTCACCTGGATGTTCTCGGCGTCGGCCAGGGTGTCGAGCACCAGCTGCACCTTCACGCCCTCGACGGCCGCCTCGTTGAGCTCGGCGTCCATCTCCTCCTCGGTCTTGCCCTCGGTCGACAGGTAGTCCTCGAACGACGCACCGATGCGCTGGAGCTGGTCGTTCATCGACTCCTTGCGCGACTCCACCTCGTCCTTCACCACGCCCTCCGGCGCGGGGACCTCGGTGGCCTCGATGACGGCCTTCAGGGCCAGGTCACGAGCCGAGTAGAGCTGCTCCATCCGCTTCACCCGGGTCAGCCGGGTGCGCAGGTCGTCCTTGAGCTCGTCGAGCGTGTCGAACTCGCTCGCCAGCTGCGCGAACTCGTCGTCGACCGGCGGCAGCTGCTTGTCCTTGACCGACTTCACGGTCACCGACACCTCGGCGTCGCGGCCCTCGAAGTCGCCACCCACCAGCTGCGTGGTGAACGTCGTCGACTCACCCGCCGACATCCCCGCCAGCACGTCGTCGAGCCCCGGCACCAGCTGCCCGCTGCCCACCTCGTGGGAGATGTTGGTGGCGCTGCCGCCCGGCACCTCCTCGCCGTCGACCGTCGCGACCAGGTCGATCTGCACGAAGTCGCCGACCAGCGCCGACCGCTCCACCGTCTTCAGCGTCGCGAACCGGTCCCGCAGCCCCTTGAGCTGCTCGTCGACGTCCTCCTCGCTCACCACGAGCGCGTCGACCGTCACCTGGATCTCCGCCAGGTCCGGCAGCGTGATCTCCGGCCGCACGTCCACCTCGGCGGTGAACTTCAACGGCTGCCCATCCGCGAACTCGGTGATCTCCACCTCGGGCCGGCCCAGCGTCTTCACCTCGTGCTCACGCACCGCGGCCAGGATCTGCGTCGGGATGACCTCCTGCACCGCCTCGTTGAGCACGGCGCCCCGCCCGACCCGCTGGTCGATCACGGCGGTCGGCACCTTGCCGCGGCGGAACCCGGGAATCACGACCTGCGAGCCGATCTCCCGGTAGGCCTTCTTCAAGCTGGGCTCCAGCTCGGCGAACGGCACCTCGATTTCGAGCCGCACGCGCGTCGGGCTCAGGGTCTCGACGGTGCTCTTCACAGAACTTCTCCTCATGGGTCGCGGTCAGCCGCTCCAACGGCTGGGTGGACTGGCGGCTGCCTGGTATGTCCCGGTCGGGGTGGCGGGATTTGAACCCACGGCCCCTCGCTCCCAAAGCGAGTGCGCTACCAAACTGCGCTACACCCCGGTGCTGTGCGTCGGCAAGTGTATGCGTTGGGTCTGACAGGCCGCCGCTCGGTATGGCGGTGTCGCACTGCATGGACCCGCCATATGCCCTCCGGCGGAGGATTCGGTACGCTGGGAGCCGCACCCGGCCGAGCCGGGAGCACGCGGGCGTAGCTCAATGGCAGAGCTTCAGTCTTCCAAACTGACGGTGTGAGTTCGATTCTCATCGCCCGCTCTTAGCTCTTCAAGCAGGTCACAAGCTCCATCGTCGCACCGCCACGACCTGCGCTTCTCACCCTTGGGCCAGTAGCTTCCCGCCCGCGCCCTTGCTGACGGATCAGCGCCGCCGCATGCTCGGCTGGCCGAGGCGATGCGTCAGCTCGCAGGTGCTGGCGCCGGCCGCGGTGGCGAGGGCATGCCGATGTGGCGTAGGTCGCGGAAACGGAATCCGTTGGCCAAGTTGACCGCTTTGACCGCATATTTTCGTTTCACCGCCCAGTCGAAATTGCCGAAACGCAGCAGCGCCCAATCCCCGGCCCTGAACACGATCACGTCGGTTCCCTCATCGGTGAGCTCGGCGAGGTGCGCCATCAGTGCCGTGACCGCCGCGCAGTCCGGAGGGTGACGATCCGCACTCCGGCGCCGCCGGCTTCGACGCCGCCGAACGCCAGACCGCTCCTCAGCGCCGCCAACTTGCGCTGCACCCTGGTCCGGCTCGCGTCGAGATCCAGGGCGAACCGGCGCAGCACGACCAGCTCACCCCCTTGCAGACCCGAAAGGCGGCAACCACGGTCAGCGCACGGAACCGGGGCGGCATGGCGTCCGCGAAAGCGAACACCTGTTTGACGGTCTCCGTCGGACGCTCCGGGGTGTGGTTGCTCTCGCCGAGCTGCACCTTGCCGAGATGCGGCCGGACACGGAGGCGGTACAGGTCCTCGTAGTGCTCCCTGCTCCTGGGCGCGAGCTTGAGTTTCGGCAATCCACTGGACCGCGTTGCCGGCCGGCTCCACCTCGCCGGGCCTCCGGCGCGCCGTCCACGATTCCTTAATCACCTCCAACTCCATCACGGTCAGCCGGTCGTGCGCGTCCCGTTCAAGCGACCAACTGGCTCTCGCTCCGCGATGAAGTCGAAGATGATGAACCCGACCGTCGCAATCACCGTCGACCGTGCACCAAGTGGGATGATCCGGAGGTCAGGCCGCTCCCGCCTCGTCGGCCACCGCTGCGTCGCGCTCGGCGACGCTGCCGAACTCGCGTCCGCACGCGGTACAGATGTAGTCGCCGGTCTGGGCGCCGAGGTAGTACTCCTTGGCGAGATCGGCGTGGGCGCACGGAGGAGATCCGGCCGCCCGGTGCCGCGCCCGGAGCTCGCTCGCACTGTCGGACTGCACGGATCAAGCCTAGGCGGCGGCGGTGCACCTCGCGCCGGACTCCGATGATCGAGCGGCGATCAGGTCGCCGCGCCGGCGGGGCGCGGTCCTGCCCCGGCGGCCTTACTCGCAGGCGACGCCGTCGCCGTCGCGGTCCAGGGCCTTGCGGTAGCCGGGCTCGCCGCGGTGCAGCGGGGCGGCGCCGGCCTGCCTGACCTCCGTGCAGTTCGCGTAGTAGACCGCCGCGGGCTGTTCCTGCGTCGGTTCCGTCGTCGGCACGTCGACCGTCGGGACCGGCGGGATGGCGATCGTGGTCGTCGGGGCGGCCACGGCGGTCACCGGCGCGGACGGCGAAGGCGACGACGACGGGGACGGCGACGCGGACGCCGAGGGAGACGCCGAACCGGACGCGTCCAGGGGCTGCGCCGTCGGCTTCGCGGTGGAGCCGCAGCCGGCGAGGGTGAGCAGGACGATCACGGCGGCGGTGAGGCGGCGACGGCTCATGCGCTGATCTTCCGCCGCGAAGCGGCACCGTTGATCGGTCGCGTGGACGTCATCGGAATCACGTTCAGTCAAGGATCCAGTACGTTCGGACGCCCGAGCTGGAGCGTCGGTCATTCCTGGGAGGTCCAGCGGACCGGGAAGACGCCGACGCGGGACTCGTGGACCGGGTCGCCGGCGGCGACGTGGTCGGGGTGTTTCGAGCAGCGGACGGGGACGTCGCCGGTGGCGGTCGGGGTGAGTTTCACGGCGGTGCAGGTGATCTCCATGAGTGGGGACAGTAGTCGAACAGGCGTTCTAAATCAGCCGGATCATGGAATTGACCAGGAGCAACGCCCGCTACGTGCCCGACCGTCCGATCATTGGCACGCGGCGGCGCGGGTGTGCAGGTACCGGCGAAGCGGCACGCTGCCGGTGAGGCCGGCGGCCTTCGTGTAGGCGTCGCGGGCGTCCGCGAGCGAGCCGCTCATCTCCAGCAGATGCCCCCGCACCGCGTGGAAACGGTGATCGCCCGCCAGGGAGGTCAGCGACGACAGCAGCGACAGGCCGGCGGAAGGGCCCGAGGCCATCGTCACCGCCACCGCGTGGTTCAGCGCGACCATCGGGTTGTCCGTCAGGGTCAGGAGCAGCTCGTACAGTGCGACGATCTGCGGCCAGTCGGTCTCGGCGGCGGTGGGGGCCTCGTCGTGCAGGGCCGCGATCGCCGCCTGCAGCTGATACGGGCCGACCGGGCCGCGGGGCAGCGCCGCCGTGACGAGGGCGACACCTTCGGCGATCAGCGCCGCGTCCCACAGGGTGCGGTCCTGCGCGTCCATGGGGACGGGGGTGCCGTCGGGCGCGGTGCGGGCGGGCCGTCGCGCGTCGGTGAGCAGCATCAGCGCCAGCAGCCCGGCGACCTCGCTGTCGGCGGGCATCAGCCGGTGTACGAGCCGCGCCAGCCGGATCGCCTCGGCGGCCAGATCGGGCCGGTGCAGGTCGGGGCCGGCCGTGGCGGCGTAGCCCTCGTTGAACATGAGGTAGAGCACGTGCAGCACGGCGCCGGAGAAGCCGGACGGCAGCGCGAACGGCACGCCGCTGGCCTTGATCCGTTGCTTGGCGCGGCTGATGCGGCGGGCCATCGTCGCCTCCGGCACCAGGAACGCCCGCGCCACCTCGACGGTGGTGAGGCCGCCGACGGCCCGCAGCGTCAGGGCGATCTGGTCGGGCGGGGTCAGCGACGGGTGGCAGCACATCGCCAGGAGGATCAGGCTGTCGTCGTGCGCCGCGCCCGACGGCGGCGGTGGCACCCACTCCGCCTCGCGGCGCAGCCGCGCCTGCTCGCTGCGCAGCAGGTCCGTCAGCCGCCGCGACGCGACGGTGATCAGCCAGCCGCGCGGGGACTCGGGGACGCCGCCGGTCGGCCACTGCGCCGCGGCCGCGATGAGGGCCTCCTGCACGGCGTCCTCGGCGTGGTCGAAGTGCCCGTACCGGCGCACGAGCGCGCCGAGGACCTGCGGCGCGAGCGAACGCAGCAGGTCCCCTAAGGCGTCCTCAGAGACCGATCTCATCGCCGGATTCGATGATCGGCCGCACGTCGGCGTAGGCCGTCGCGGCGGCCGCGGGCGGCGCGGGGCACTGGCCGAGCCGGGAGGCGATCTCGGTGGCCCGGTCGAAGCTGTCGACGTCGACGATCCAGTACCCGGCGAGGACCTCCTGCGTCTCCGCGTACGGCCCGTCGGTGACCAGCGCCGGCGTCCCGCCGATGCGGCGGGTGTGCACCGGGGCGCCCAGGGCCCGGGTCTCGACCAGTTCGCCGGACGCCTCGAGCTCCTGGTTGAACTTCGTCATGAACTCGCCCATCGCGGCGAAGTCCTCGGCGGTCCAGACCGGTGCGTCGCCGGGCTTGCCGGCCATCTCGTCGTAGTCCCGCTGCGACGCGTACGTCAGGATCATGTACTTCACGGTCACTCCTCTCGAACGGCACCGTCCACCGGTGACGCCGGAGACGTCGGAGCGGGCGCGCCGTCCCGGACAGCATCGCCGAGAAACTTCATGACCGTCTCGCGGAACCGGTCCGGGGCGGTGCTGTGGATGCGGTGCCCGACCGGGAGGGTGACCAGCTCGCAGCGCGGGATGAGCGCCGCCACCTCGGCCAGCCGCGCCGGCGCGATGTGGCTCGCGGGTCCGCCGGACAGCAGCAGGGTCGGCGCCGCGATCGCCGGCAGCGCGTCCCACCACTGCGGTTGCGCCTGCCTGAGCTGCGCGATCGCGGAGGTCAGGGCCAGCCGGTCGTACCGGCGGCGCGGGTCGGCGGTCCCGATCGACAGCAGCAACAGGCGGCCCAGCGACAACCGGCCCTCGGAGACGCGCGGCGGCGCCGGCGGATCCTCCAGGACCAGCCGCGTGACCCGGTCCGGCCGCTCCTGCGCGACCAGCGACGCGGCGAACCCGCCCAGCGAATGCCCGACGAGCGTCACCCGGTCCAGACCGAGCCGGTCGAGCAGCGCGAGCACGTCGTCGCGGTGGGAGTTCAGCGTGTACTGGCGGGAGCGCGGACTGCCGCCATGACCTCTCAGGTCCGGCACGACCACCCGGTGCCCGGCCTCGAGCAGCGCCGGCGTGAACAGGTTCCAGGTCGCGCCGCGGCTGCCCCCGCCGTGCAGCAGGACCACGGCGGGGGCGTCCCGCGGGCCCTGGTCGCGGTGGTGCAGCTCCACCTACGCGCCGAGCTGGTCGGCGAAGTCGTGCAGGACGCTCACCAGCTGGGTCATCGGGACCGGCCGGCGGCTCACCTCGGCCACGTCCTTGCCCTCGGCGGCGAACAGCGGCGGCAGCGTGTGGATCCCGGCGTCGAACGGCACCGCGGCCACCTCGTCCTGCCAGCCCGGCCAGCGCCAGCTCAGGTAGAACTGGTCGATCGCGCCGCCGAGCATCGCGTACAGCCAGTCGGTGTACCCGAGGCCGAGGTCCTCCCAGCCGAGCGTGTCGGGCGCGAAGTAGTGGATCGACGGTGACGGACCGTCACCCTGCCGCCACACGAACTCGCCGCCCATCACGTCCTGCGCGACGACCAGCCCCGCGCCCTCGAACCCGGCGTTCACCGTGTGGATGTCCGGCAGCCGCCGCTCGGGGTGCCCCGAGCCGAGGATCCGCAGCCAGCCGTCGTCGACGACCAGCCCGCCGGACAGGTACACCAGCGACCCGAGCCACGACTTGGTGGTGACCTGGAGCCGCTCCAGGCAGGCCGCCGCCCTGTCGGGATCGGTCGGCAGGATCTCCACCGCGAACGGTGACCCGCTGACCGCCGCCTCGACCTCGGCCCACGCCGACCGGTCCTCGGAGATCAGCTCGGCGAGCGAGCGCATGCCGCAACTGTACGACGCCCCGCCCCGCCGCGTTCGCAGACACGAACGACGGATTTCCGGTGGTGAATGACGATCATTCACGTTCTCGCTCTGTCCCGCGTCGCGTACTCAGCGTCACGATGTCGGGCATGACTCGCCGCTGGCTGATCACCGGATGCTCCACCGGCCTGGGCCGCGCCCTCGCCGAGGCCGTCGCCGCCTCAGGACAGCAGGTCCTCGCCACCGCCCGCCGGCCGTCGACGATCGAGGACCTGCGGGAGGCGTACCCCCGCACGCTCGCCACCTGCGCGCTCGACGTGCGCGACCCCGACGACTGCCACAACGCGATCCACGCCGCCGTCGCCCGCTTCGGCGGCATCGACGTCCTGGTCAACAACGCCGGCTACGGCCACTTCGGCGCCGTCGAGGAGGTCACCGACGCAGAGCTGCAGGCCCAGTTCGCCACCAACCTGTTCGCCCCCTGGCGCCTGACCCGCCTGGTCCTGCCCCTCATGCGCGCCCAGGGCCACGGCGACGTCGTCATGGTCTCCTCGACCGCGGGCCGTCTCGCGTACCCGGGCCTGGGCGCCTACGCCGCCGCCAAGTACGCCCTCGAAGGCATGGTCGAGACTCTCGCCCAGGAGCTCACCGGCACCGGCGTCCACGTCGTCGCCGTCGAGCCGGGCTGCTTCGCCACCGAGTGGGGCACCACCCTGACCGAGTCGGACCACCTCGACACGTACCGCGCGGTCACCGCCCCCATGCTCGCCGGCACCCGCGCCATGAAGGACCTCCCGATGGCCAACCCGCCGTCCCTCTTCGCCACCGAGGTCCTGCGCCTGATCGCCTCCGACGCCCGCCCCACCCGCCTCCCCATCGGCGCCGACGCCTGGCAGTCCCTCCTCGACGCCGCCGCCCGCGACCACACCGCCCTCCTGAACGCCCGCCCCGTCTCCGTCTGACCCCCCGGCACGGCCGGCCGGCGCGGGTGGCATTCATCCCCGCGCAGCCGGTTTGCACTGTATTACCGCACGTAATTGTTTGTGAAGATTTCCAGCGCTTTTTGCCTGCGCACGGTAATCGATACAGTTGACGGCGCTCAGGGCAATCACAATGCGTGCGACAGCGCCCGGATCAGCGAATTTAATCATTGCCCGGGCCGTGCCGGGTGCCGTAGGTTGCGTGGCGTAATCACGACCTACGGGGGTTCAGCATGGCTGCAGATACGATTCCTGCTGCGCGAGAACGGCCAATGAAATCGCGGTTCCTCCGTCGGCCGATTTCGCACCGAGCATTCTGACGGGTCGATCCGGCTGACGGATCCCCGGGCGACCATCTCCGGCGCCCATCCCCGCACCGGCCTCCGGCGCCGACCCCTGCGGCCGTCACCGCGGCCACGACGCCCACGGGCGCCCCATCGCCGGGCAGCGGTCCCGGCGCCGTCGACGACGGCACCGACCACCACGGCGTGATGGACGCCTGGGCGAAGGCCAACATCGCGGGATACAAGTCGCGCGCGGCGGATTCGACGACCATTCGCTTGAGCGAGGCCAACCACGACGCGACCAGAGCGTGGTACCGCGACTGGCTGGAGATCAACTATGGCCGCCGGGTCGGGGTCAGGGTCGACTGGGCGGCGATGAGTCCCCGCGAGGCCTATGCAATGTCGGAAGCCATGTTCGACGTGGCGAACGTGCCGCAGGCCGCCCGCAACGCGTACTACCGTGAGTTCGCGAAGTACATCTATTCGCTGAGTTAGGATTTTTCGCCGTGGACATCGCGACGCTGCTGCGGGCGATCGGGTCGCGGGCCGGATGCCGGGTCTTCCCGGTGTCCGGCCCGGTCCGGGTCGAGCCGCACCACACCGTCCCGCGGGACGTCGCCGACTTCTACGCCGCGTGCGGTGGCGCGGAGCTGTTCGCCGATCAGTTCTTCGGCGCCCTGATCCTGCCGCCGGAGCAGGTGGTCAAGGCCAACCTCGCGATCGTCGGCGAGGAGTTCCCGGACGACCCGTCGGACGCCTGGTATCTCATCGCGAAGACCAACGACAGCGCGTCCTCGGCCATCTCCGCCGACTTCGGCGACGTCCACAACGGCCGCTGCTACGACAGCTACTGGGACCGGCACGGCGTTGCCGGGTCCATGGACGTCGTCGCGAGCAGCTTCACGGACCTGCTCGAGTGGATGCTGCGCGCCGAAGGGCGGGCGCTGCACTGGACCGACCCGTCGTTCCCGGCGCTGGGCGACGCCTACGACTGAGCGGACCGGTCAGGCGACCAGCGCGGCGCGCAGGGCGGACAGGTCGTCGTCCTTCAGGCCGTACGTGCGGGCCCAGTCCTCGATCGAGCCCCAGCGGTCCTTCGCCAGCTCCAGCGTCCGCAGCATCATCGCCGCCTCGGGGGTCCAGTCCAGGACGGAGGCGGGGCGGGGCGGGAGACCGAGGCGGTCGACGACGACCGAGACGCGCTCGTGGATGCGCGGCATCGCGGCGGCCGTGGCGGCGTAGTCGGCGGCGATGACCTCGTCCGGGACGCCCAGGAGGCCGAGGACCACCGCGGCCAGCACGCCGGTGCGGTCGCAGCCGGCCTCGCAGTGGAAGACGGCCGGCAGGGTCGAAGAGGTGGACAGGAGGCGGACGGTGGAGGCGAGGACGTCGCCCTTCTCGGTGAGCATCGCGACGTAGTGGCCCACGAGGTCGGCGGCGCCGCTGACGTCGGCGATCGGGGCGGAGACGTAGTCGACGGGGGCGGTCGCGACGAACCCGCGGCCCAGGTGGGCCACCTCGTACTCGCCGCGCAGGTCGATGACGGTGGCGACGCGCAGGTCCTTCAGGAGGTGGGTGGCGTCGGCGCCGGTGGCGTAGGCGAGGGAGTCGCTGCGGAAGAGGCGGCCGGGGCGGACCGCGCCGCCGGCGGCGGGCAGGCCGCCGAGGTCCCGGAAGTTGATCAGGCCTTCCAGGGTGTGGGTGGTGCGGCGGCGGCGCCAGCGCCTCGCCCGGCCGGGCTGCCAGCGCCTCACCCGGACAGGCCCGTCAGCCAGGTCCAGAACTGCATGAACCAGCCGACCTCGCGCAGGTAGGCGACGCCCGCCCCGGCCAGGAAGAGGCCGGTGAGCGCGTGGGCGCCCTTCGCGCTGCGGCGGATCCGGCCGAAGCGCTGCTCCAGGACGAGCCGGCCGACGAGCCGGGTGAGGGTGAACACGCCCGCGGCGACGGCGAGGACGACCAGGAACGCGATGAACGGGCCGGAGAGGCTGCCGTCGCTGTCCAGCGCCCAGAGGCCCCAGCAGATGAACGCGATGAACGCGCCGGTGCCGGTCAGCTCCCAGCCGATCTTGAGGGTGCGGGCGCGCTCGCCGGGCTCCGGCCGGTACATGGGGCGCTCGATCTCGGGGTCGGCGGGCATCATGCCGGTCGGGTCGGGTGCCGGCCGGTGGACGACCTTGGCCCGGCCGCGCATCTGCGGCACGCCGGCATCGGAGACGGCGACGCCGGTCGCCGCGGGCGACACCGGTACACCGGAAACAGGCGGCGCGGAGACAGGCGGTCCGGAAACGGGCGGCGCGGAGACGGGCGGCGCCGTGTAGAAGGCGGTCGGGGCCGAGGAGCTGGCGCGGAGGGCGACCAGCTCCCGCTCCAGGCGTTCGATGCGCTGGTACGCGTCGGTCTCGGTGCCCGTGACGGACGGCCTGGCCCGGCCGACGGCCCGCGACGTCTCCGACGCCTCCGGCTCGACCCAGTCGCAGCCGACGTCCGGCAGGCCGGACCGGCGCACCAGCTCCGCCAGGTGGGCCAGCCACGACGGCAGCTCGCGGGTGTCGGGGCGCTCCGCCGGGCGGTCAGCGAGCGGCGCGTGCAGGTGGTCCCGCAGGGCCGGGATGCGCTCCAGCAGCGGGTGGCGGCGCAGCACGTTCCACTGCGGCGGCGAGGCCTCCTGCGGGTTGCGCTGGTCGGTGCGGCCGTCGACCCGCGGATACGCGCCGGTGACCAGGAAGTAGGCGACCGCGCCGTAGCCGTGCACGTCGTACGCGGGACCGACGTACTTCACGCCGCCGAACGCCTCCGGTCCGCCGGACTCCGGGGTGTAGGCGATCTGGGTGATCTCCTCCTCGCGGAAGTACCGGGCGCCGGTGAAGTCGATCAGGCGCACCTCGCCGGTCGCGAGGACCATGAGGTTGGACGGCTTGACGTCCATGTGCAGGACGGCGGTCGCGCCGGACTGCTGCGGGTAGTGCAGCGCCTGGAGCACCGACCCGAGCGTCTTGAGCGCGCCGACGGCGTTGAGCCGGCGGCCACCGGGCGCCATGCCGGCCCGCTGCGCGATGTACTCGCGCAGGTTGACCCCGTGCAGGTAGTCGTAGACCTGGTACGGCACGGCGTCACCCGGCGCCGGCCGCTCCCCCGGACGGTGCGGCGGCGGCCCGTAGAAGCCGTCGGCGCGCCGGCAGATGCCGCCGACGCCCCGGTTGTTGAGGTCCATGAGGGCGGCGTCGCCCTTGTCCCACGAGCGCAGCTCGTCGGCGATCGGGCGCTGCGGGTCGATCCGGAAGACCTTCACGGTCATCGGCGCCGACGTCACCCCGCCGCAGATGCGCACCGCTCGATAGACGTCCGCCTGGCCGCCCGAGCCCAGATGGGCGACGAGCCGATAGCGCTGGAACGTCTCCGGCAAAGGGCTCGCCGGACCACACACGAGGTCCAGCAACGCACCCTGCGTCATCGTGCGACTCCCCCCAGACAGACTTTCCGCCCCCGGATACTTGCCGTCGGTCACTTCCGAGAGTAACCACGCCACGAAATCGGTCGCGCTCAGTGGAGGTCACGAGGTAGACACGACTGCGTGACCGGATACTCGCTGCGCGCCGCAACACCCGCCGACCTTCCCGCCATGCGCGAGGTGATCCGGTCCAACTTCAACGGACTCGGCGCCCCCGACCCGGCCAGCAAGCTCCACCTGGTGATCGACCCGGCGCGGTACCTGCTGACCGAGTCGGACGGGCGGATCGTCGGCACCGCCGGCGCGCTCACCCGCGACCTCGCCGTGCCGGGTGCCGTGATCCCCGCCGCTCACGTGACCGCGGTGACCGTCTCCCCCGTGCACACCCGTCAGGGCCTGCTGCGCCGCATGATGACCGAGCAGCTCACCACCGTGCCGGAGGCGGTCGCGGTGCTGTGGGCCTCGGAGGGCCGCATCTACCAGCGGTTCGGCTACGGCCTCGCGTCGCAGAACGTCACCATCCGCGCCGACCGCCGCGAGGTCGCGATCCGCGGCACCATCGGCACCGGCGCGGGCCACGTGCGCGGCGCGGCGCCCACCGAGGTGCTCAAGGAGCTGTCCGAGGTGTACGCCCGGGCGCTCGCCGGCCGGCCCGGCCTGTCCTCCCGCAGCGACGCCTGGTGGACGTTCCTCACCACCGACCTGGAGTCCGAGCGCGACGGGCACACGGCGACGCGTGCCGTGCTGTTCGAGAACGCGGACGGGGTCGTCGACGGGTACACCCGCTACCGCGTCCGCAGCCAGTGGGACGACAACGGCCCGAAGGGCGAGGTCAACGTCGTGGAGCTGGTCGCCGCGACGCCCCACGCCTACGCCGCGCTGTGGCGCTTCCTGCTCGGCGTCGACCTCACCCGCACCGTCGTCATGGGCCTCTCCAGCGTCGACGAGCCGATCTTCCACATGGTCGACGAGCCCCGCCGCCTGGCCGGCAAGATCGGCGACGGCCTGTGGCTGCGGATCGTGGACCTGCCGCGGGCGCTGACCTCCCGCAGGTACGCCGCCCCCGTCGACGTCGTCATCGAGGTCACCGACGCCCTCCTGCCGGCGAACGCGGGCCGCTGGCGCCTGCGCGCCGGCGCCGGCGGCGCCCTGGTCAACTGCTCCCCCACCGACGCCCCGGCCGACCTCACCTGCGACATCCTCGAGCTCGGCGCCGCGTACCTCGGCGGCACGACCCTCGGCGCACTCGCCGCCACCGGCCGCGTCCAGGAGCACCGCCCCGGCGCGGTCGCCGCGGCGAGCACCGCCTTCGGCTGGCACGTCGCCCCCGCATCGATCGAGATCTTCTGATCCCTCTGCTCCGGGGCCCGGAACGGGTAGGGTCTGGGGTGTGGGTGGGATCCAGCGCCGGCGGCGCCGCATGCGGCATCACCAACCGGTGACCACCGACACCCAGCCACCCGTCGTGGACGACCCGGACCCCGCCGCCGACACCGCTCCCGATGCGTCTGCGGCCGATGTACGACCAGCTGCCGCTTCCCCCTCCGAGCCGCCGCCGGCGAACGCGCCCGTGCCGGACCCGGCAACGACGGAAGCGGCGGCAACGGAACCGGCTGTGACGGAAGGTGCGGTGACGGAAGCGGCGACGGCGGAAGCGGCGGTGACGGCCAGGCCCCACGCGCCCGTGCCCCGGCCGCCGATCCACCCCCCGGTCAGCACCCAGCCGACCTCCGGCCCGCCGGCCGCCGCCGCTCAGGCCGCTGTGTCCCCGGCAGATCTCGCATCGACCGGCCGCCCCTCCGGCAACGGCCAGGACGCTCCTTCGCCCCCGACGCTGCCCGGCGGCCCTTCGCAAGAGGCGGGACCGAGCGCCGCGCCTCCGCAAGGGGCAGGACTGAGCACCACGCCTTCGCAGGGAGCGGGACCGGACGCCGCTGCTTCACCGCAAGGGGCAGGACCGAGCACCACGCCTCCGCAGGGAGCGGGACCGGGCGCCGCGCCTCCGCAAGGAGCGGGACCGGGCGCCGCGCCTTCGCGAGGCGCCGAACGGACGCCCGTGCCGAGCGCCGCGCCGACCAGCCCGGCCCCGCCGAGCCCGGCCCAGCTCGCGGAGCTGTCGGGCGCGTTCGCCATGACCGCGAACGTCCACGACCCCGAGACCACGGACACCGACCCCCACCACCACGCGGACCGGCAGCCCGGCAACCCCAAGGACGACCACGACCGCGAACACGATCACCACCACCACGACACCCACCACCATCATCACCACCACGACGAGGTGGTCTCCGAACGCGGCCTGCGCGGCCTCGTCGGCGGCGGCGCGTCCCAGGTGAGCGTCTCCGCCGCCATGCGCGCCCGCGACGCCGCCCGCCCCACCGACGACGACCTCGCCGCCGCCGAGCGCGACCTGCAGATCATCCGCCGCGGCTGGGTCCCCCGCGAAGAACTGACCCGCCCCGGCCACCGCCCCCGCACCTGACCGCCGACGGCGCACAACAAAGACGCGATCTACCCCCGTTTCAGAGATCGAATTGGGGGTGGATCGCGCAGCGTCGATTCGGAAAGGGGCTGTCAGGACTCGGGCAGGGGCGGCAGGACGCGGGTGGTGTCGTAGTCCAGGACCTGCGCGATCCGGCGGGCGTGCCGCTCGTTGCCGGAGAAGGACGTGGACAGGAACGCCGTCACGAGGGCGGTGGCCTCGTCGAGCGTGTGCTGGCGGGCGCCGACGGCCACGATGTTGGCGTCGTTGTGCTCGCGGCCGAGGCGGGCGGTGTCCAGGTTCCAGGCCAGGGCGGCCCTGACCCCGAGGACCTTGTTGGCCGCGATCTGCTCCCCGTTGCCCGAGCCGCCGATGACGACGCCGAGGCTGCCGGGGTCGGCGACGACGCGGGCGCCGGTGTGGAAGCAGAAGGCCGGGTAGTCGTCGTCGGGGTCGAACTTCGCCGGGCCGACGTCGACGACCTCGTAGCCCTGCAGCTGCAGGGCGCCGACCAGGTGCACTTTCAGCTCATAGCCGGCATGGTCCGAACCAAGATAGACGCGCATACCGGGAAGTCTGTCAGAACTGGATCAGACCCAGGCAGGAACCCACCACCAGCGCGAAACCGACGAAGAGCAGCCCGGACACCCATCCGGCGGTGGCGCCACCGGTGAGGCCCCAGTGCCGCCGCCGGTCCCAGACGAGGGCGGCGGCGGCAAAGGCGCCGATACCGAAGGCGGCGACCATCGCCGCGATGAAGATCTGCATGTGCACACCCCAGGCCGTAGACGAAGCGGCCTAGTGTCTACCACGATCGGGTGAAGCTACGACAGTTGGGCGACGACCAGCCCGGCGCGTGCTTTCGGGGTGAACCAGGTGCTCTTGCGCGGCATCTTCTGCCGGGCGAGGTTGACCGCGACGAAGTCGTCGACGGTGACGGGGGCGATGAGCACGGCCAGCTCGGCGCGGCCCGCGTCCACCTCGTCACGCAGCCACGACGCGGGGTAGTCGCCGCCGACGTACGTGATGCGCTTGTCGCCCGGGTCGAGGCCGAGGGTCTCGGCGAAGAGCCGGCGCTCGACCAGGGCATGGTCGAGGTTGTCGATGACGCCGCCGTCCGCGTCGCGGGGAAGCTCGACGGACCAGGCGCCGTCCCGCGTGTACAGGTGGACCCGCCCACCGGAGGCCGGCACCTCGGCGGCGTCCAGCGCGGTACCGCCGAACGAAACGCCGGCGGGGATCTCGGAGACCAGGCGGTTGTAGGGCTGGATCGCCACCGACTCGGGCGTGGTGACCACGGCGAGGAAGCGCGGGTAGCCCGCGGTCTGCGCGGCGAGGCTGCGGTGGTTGCCGTCGGCGACGACGAGCTCACCACCGCCGGCCAGCGCCAGGAGCCGGTCGCGGGTCGTGCCGGCGCCGACGGCCCAGATCTCGTGGCTGCGGCCGGCGGGGTCGACGTCGGTGACCGCGGGGCTGCCGGCGTGGGTGACGGCCTGGGCGATGGCCGCGTGCAGCGCCTCGCCGTGCGCGGTCTGCAGCAGGAGCACCGGCGACAGCAGGTGCTGGGTGGCCTCGGCGAGGGCGACCCGCTCGCGGACCTTCTCGATGAAGACGTCCTCGTTGCGGATCACGGCGCCGGGCTCGTCGGCGCTGGTGGAGATCTGGTCGGTGCCGACCATGCACCACAGGCCGTAGGCCCGGGCGCCGTCGGGTGAGGTGATCCGGTACAGCACGACCACGTCGTCGGCGGCGGTGTAGTGCCCGGCGTCCTTGGCCGCCTGGAGGCGGCTCACGGCGTCGGGGAGGCTGTCGGTGAAGGAGCGGCCGACATTGTCCGGCGCCCGGTGGGGCATCTCGATGGCGAGCGCGCTGGACGGGTTGGCCGCGATGATCGCGGTGATCTCCGCGTCGTCGGCGAACTCGTCGTAGTTCTGCGCGCCGGTGCCTCCGGCGGACAGCCAGGCGTGGGCGATCGGGTACGCAACCGTCATGAACGAAACGGTATAGCTCAGACATCCCGCGGGGAGGTGCGGGGGACGGTGCGTCCCGCGATGGTGGACGCGCTGACCACGACCGGTGGGGCCAGCAGCGCGATGACGTCGTCGGGCAGGTCGGGCAGCTCCTGCTTCCAGGCGCGTTCCTGCACGGTCCAGCGGGTCTCGACGGGCAGAGTCGGCGTGGTCATGGTGTTGAGCCCTCCGGCTTCGTGGGGTGACGTTGCACACTGCGCAACGGTGCCCAGATGTGCCGGAGTCGCACCGGCTGTGCGGCTCCAGTGCAGACCCACGCGCCGATCGACGGCACGGTTCTGTCCAGAAATCACCAGGACGGGCAGGAACGATCAAAAGGTGAGGTCAGACGGTCGCCGGGGTCACCCTCGTCAGCATCTTCACGATCCGCAGCGCCACCCCGTGCGGCTGGTGGCGGCGCAGCTCGACCATGTCCGCGAGGGCGTGGATGATCCGCAGCCCGCGGCCGTTCTCCGCGATGTCGGGATCCGCGGACGGTTCGGACTCCGGGGAGGCGGCGGCGACGTCGGACATCCCGATCCCCTCGTCGACCACGTCGATGACGCAGCGGTCCTCGTGGATCGTGACGGTGACCTGGTAGTCGGCGCCGGCGTGCTGTACGGCGTTGGCGCAGGCCTCCCCGACGGCGAGCCCGATGTCGTCGCGGCAGTCCCGGGTGACGGAGAACACGCCCAGCGCGGCGTCGAGAACGCGGCGGGTCAGCGGGACGGTGGACCGATCGCGTGGCAACGAGAGCGTCAGCTGGATTTCCATGCCCACGGACCAGCCCTCCTTCATCGCACTGCAACGTCGTACTGACTAGATGCCCCGGCTCGCGGTGACAGAAACGGCGCCGCAACCGCTGCCGTCATATAGCGAAGCACGCATAAGATGGCTGGCATGGGGCACGACCACGATCACGAGCACCACCACGCCCCGTCGGCCGACGCCGACCGGCGGCTGCTGGGTGTCGCGCTGGCGCTGATCACCGGCTTCATGGCGGTCGAGGTGACCGTCGGCGTCGTGGTCGACTCGCTGGTGCTGCTGTCCGACGCGGCGCACATGCTGTCGGACGCCGCGGCGATCGCCCTCGCCCTGTTCGCGACCCGGCTGGCGGCGCGGCCGCCGTCGGGCGGGTTCACGTTCGGGCTGAAGCGCGCCGAGATCCTCTCCGCGCAGGCGAACGGGCTGACCCTGCTCCTGCTGGCCGTCTGGATCGGCTACGAGTCGGTGGTCCGGCTGGCGCACCCGCCGTCGGTCGGCGGCGGCGCGGTCCTGGTCACCGCCCTGGCGGGCGCCGCCGTCAACCTGCTGGTGGTGTGGATCCTCCGCCGGGCCGACCGCTCCAGCCTCAACGTCGAGGGCGCGTTCCAGCACGTACTGACGGACCTGTTCGCCTTCGTCGCGGCGGCCGTGGCCGGTCTGGTCGTGCTGCTCACCGGCTTCCACCGGGCCGACGCGATCGCCTCGCTGGTGGTGGCGGCGCTGATGGTGCGCTCAGGGCTCGGCCTGGTCCGCGAGTCGGGGCGGATCTTCCTGGAGGCGGCGCCGGCCGGGCTGGACCCGGCGGCGCTCGGCCGCGAGCTGGTCGGCGTGCCGGGCGTGGTCGAGCTGCACGACCTGCACGTCTGGCAGGTCACCTCCGGCTATCCGGCGCTGTCCGCGCACGTGCTGGTGGCGCCGTCGGGCGACTGCCACGCGGTGCGCGAGGCGATCGAGGAGCGGCTCCGGGAGCGGTACGCGATCGAGCACACGACGCTGCAGGTCGACCACACGCTCGACACCGAGCACTGCGCCGACTCACACGGCGCTTCCTACAAGAGGTCGGGCTGACTGGACCCGGCGGGTCACGACCCGCTCGGCCACGAACGACAGGAACGGCACCGTGCCGGCCAGCAGCACCAGCAGGGTGAAGCCGAGCTTGAACTTCGCGCGGCGGGCCAGGTCGGCGGCGAGCACCAGGTAGGCCATGTAGAGGAAGCCGTGCGCGGGGCCGACGAGCGCCACGATCGTCTCCTCGTCGGCGGCGTACTTCAGTACGGTGCCGACGGTGAGCACGACCAGCAGCACGCCGACGATCCAGGCGATGATCCGGAAGCGCACGAGCGCGTTGTTCAAGGGCACGGGAACCTCATCCTGGGAAGTCGCCGGGGCGGCGGTCGGGGTTGGCGGCGAGCCAGGCCAGCATGCGGTTGTACTCGGCGAGCTCTGGATCATCGTCGGCGGTGGCGGGCTGGGGCGCGGGCCGCGCGGCCCTGGGGCGCAGCGGCTCCTGGGTCTTCACGGGCCTCGGCCCGAGGACGTCCCGGACGGCCCGCACCCACAAAAACACCACAAAAAGCGCAAACAGCGGCCACTGTACGGTGTAAGCCCAGCTCAGCATGTTGCCGGCGGCCGCCCGCTGATACTGCCAGCGACCGGCGAGCAGGCACACGGCCACCCCGGCGAGCGCCAGGACATGCCAGAGCACCCACCGAGGAGTCAGGAACCGCCGCACAGGTAGGCAGCCTACCGCTTCCGCATCAGTCGAAGACCGGCCCCACGTCGCGGGTCCGCTTGATCTCGTAGAAGCCGGGCGTGCCGGCGACCAGGAGCGTGCCGTCCCACAGCCGGCCGGCGGCCTCACCCTTCGGCGCCGGGGTGACGACCGGGCCGAAGAACGCGATCAGCTTGCCGTCCTCGCCCGGCACGTGGATGACGGGCGTGCCGACGTCCATGCCGACCGGGTTCATGCCGGCGAAGTGGCTCTCCCGCAGCTGCTCGTCGAACTCGGTGGAGTCGGCGTACTCGGCGAGCTGCGCCGGCAGGCCGGCCTCGACGAGCGCGGCCTCGTACAGCTCCGGGCCGAGCTCCTGCTTCTCGTGGTGGATCCGGGTGCCGAGCGCCGTGTACAGCGGGCGGAGCACGTCGTTGCCGAACTTCTGCTCGGCGGCGATCGCCACCCGGACCGGCCCCCAACCCTTGGCCAGACCCTCTTTGTATCGGGCCGGCAGATCGTCGCGACCCTCGTTGAGGATCGACAGACTCATGACATGAAACCGCACGTCAACTGGGCGAACCTGCTCCACGTGGAGCAGCCAGCGGGAGGTGATCCAGGCCCACGGGCACCGCGGGTCGAACCACATGTCTGCGATGATGCGCTCTTCTGCCATTGGCGGCGACACCTCACTCGAAAGGCCCTACAGCAACGCTACTGAAAGAGTCGGGAATCCGATTCGATCCTTACGTCCCGTAGGCCTCGGGTGCCAGGCGAGCTTGGGGTGACCTGAGCCACTCCTCCGGTGTCCGCCATGGACGTGGAAGACTCTGAGATGGCGCCGTCGACGGGGACGGCCACAGCGAACGACAGGAGACGACACGTGGCCGGTGTACGCAACCTACGCCAGGTTGAGGCGGTCGACCGGGCCCGCCTGCTCGACGTTGCGGCGTACGACATCAGTCTCGACCTGACGGACGGCGCCGGTTACCCAGGTGAGGGCACGTTCCGCACGACCACCGAGGTGCGCTTCTCGTGCACCGAGCCGGGTGCGGAGACCTTCATCGAGCTGGCCGTCACGGAGGTGCTCAGCGCGACGCTCAACGGCGCCGTCGTGGACACGTCCGCGTGGTCCCCGCAGACCGGGCTGCGCCTGCCCGGCCTCGCCGCCACCAACATCCTCGTCGTCGAGGCCGTGGGCACCTACTCGACGACCGGCCAGGGGCTGCACCGCAGCGTCGACCCGGTCGACAAGGAGGTGTACCTGTACAGCCAGTTCGAGACGACCGACGCGCAGCGGGTCTACGCCTGCTTCGACCAGCCAGACCTGAAGGCCAGCTTCACGTTCCACGTGACGGCGCCGGCGCACTGGCGGGTCATCTCCAACATGTCGCCGGAGCGGCGCGACGGCCTCACCGTGCACTTCCCGCCCACGCCGCGGATGAGCACCTACGTGACGGCGATCTGCGCCGGCCCGTACCACGAGGTCCGCGACAGCCACGACGGGATCGACCTGGGCGTCTTCTGCCGGCAGTCGATGAAGCAGTACCTGGACGCCGACGACATCCTGCTGATCACCAAGCAGGGCTTCGACTTCTTCCACCAGGAGTTCGGCATCCGGTACCCGCTGCCGAAGTACGACCAGGTGTACTCGCCGGAGTTCAACGCCGGCGCGATGGAGAACTTCGGCTGCGTCGTGCACGCCGAGCAGCACTACATCTTCCGCTCCCCGGTCACCGACTTCGAGTACGAGCAGCGCGCCAACACGATCCTGCACGAGCTCGCCCACATGTGGTTCGGCGACCTCGTCACCATGCGCTGGTGGGACGACCTGTGGCTCAACGAGTCGTTCGCGGAGTGGGCCAGCCACTGGTGCAACACCCGCGCGACCCGCTTCACCGACGCGTGGACGACGTTCCTGTCCATCCGCAAGAACTGGGGCTACCGGCAGGACCAGCTGTCCTCCACCCACCCCGTCTACTGCGAGATGCCCGACGTCGAGGCGGTCGAGGTCAACTTCGACGGCATCACCTACGCCAAGGGCGCCAGCGTCGTCAAGCAGCTCGTCGCGTACGTCGGGATCGAGGCCTTCACGACCGGCCTCCGCGCGTACTTCCAGCAGCACCAGTGGGGCAACGCCACGTTCGACGACCTGCTGTCGGCCCTGGAGACCGCCTCCGGCAAGGAGCTGCGCAAGTTCGCCGCGCAGTGGCTGGAGACCGCGCAGGTCAACACCCTGCGCCCCGAGCTGACCATCGCCGCCGACGGCACGTACGAGCAGGTCATCGTCGTGCAGGAGGCGCCCGCCGCCTACCCGACGCTGCGCACCCACCGCATCGGCATCGGCCTGTACGACGTGACCGACACGGGCCTGGTCCGCCGCGAGCTGATCGAGGCCGACGTCGACGGCGAGCGCACCGAGATCACCACCCTCGCCGGCCGCCCCGCCGCCGACGTCCTGCTGCTCAACGACGACGACCTCACGTACGCGAAGCTGCGCCTGGACCCGCGCTCGATGGACACCGTCGCCGACCACATCCTCGGCATGGACAACTCCCTGGCCCGGGCGCTGGTCTGGACCGCGGCGTGGGACATGGTCCGCGACGCCGAGCTCGCCGTGCGCGACTACATCAAGCTGGTCGCGTCGGGCCTGCCCGCCGAGCGCGACATCAACCTGGTCACCGCGACCATCCGGCAGGCGCAGTCGGCGCTGGTCTTCTACGCCGACCCGGCCTGGGCCGCGGAAGGCTGGCGCGTCCTCGCCGCCACCGCCCGGGTCGCCCTCCGCGACGCCGAGCCCGGCAGCGGCTTCCAGCTCGCCTGGGCCCGCTCGTTCGCCGCGGCGGCCCGTACCCCCGAAGACCTCGCGGTGCTGACGGGCTGGCTGGACGGCGTCGACGTCCCCTCCGGTCTCACCATCCAGGCGGACCTTCGCTGGGGCATCCTGCACGCCCTCATCGCCAACGGCGCGGCCGACCCGGCCCAGATCGAGACCGAACTCGACCGCGACCGCACGGCCAGCGGCGAGCGCCAGGCCGCCCTCGCCCGCGCCCTCGTCCCGACCGCCGAGGCGAAGACCGAGACCTGGCGCCGCCTGGTCGAGGACCACCACCTGCCGAACTGGCTGCAGCGGTCGCTGCTGCAGGGCTTCCAGCACTCGGCCCAGGTGTCCCTCACCGCACCGTTCCTGCCCGCGTTCTTCGACGCCCTCACGACCGTCTGGGAGAACCGCGACTCGGAGCCGGCCGCCGAGTTCGTCGAGCTCGGCTACCCGTCGTTCCAGGTCAGCGAGGACACGGTCGCCCGCACGGAGGCGTGGCTCGCCGAGCCCGGCCGGCCCGCCCCGCTGCGCCGCCTGGTCGGCGAGGGCCGCGACGGCATCGTCCGCGCCCTGAAGGCCCGCGCCAGGGACGCCGCCGCCGGCTGACCCGCTCGTTCCCCGAAGGACGGACCCAGCCACCCGGCCGGGTCCGTCCTTCCTTTTGTCCCGCCCGGCCGCACCGGCCCCATGATCCGGAAGCCTCCGTGCCTCCAGCACCGCACAGCCTCTACCGGAACACGGACCACAACGCACGAGGCTTCCGCGACGCGGACGCAGCTCTCGCGACGCAGACGTTGGTCAATGCCCCGGAATGTCCCTTTTCCGGATCAACGTTGCGCGGTCCACCTTGGTTTTAGAGATCAAACTGGGGGTGGATCGCGCAACCTCGATGCGCAAAGAGCCGCAAAGCGGGGCATTGACCAACGTCTGTCAACGGCGGCGCGGCGAGCACCCGGGGGTTGCCGCCCCCGCAAACGAGAGCCGCCACCGGCCGGGCTGACGCCACAGCGAGCAAGAACCACCACGGACCGAGCCGCCAGAGCGAGCGAGAGCCGCCGCCGCCGACCGACCCACCACCGCAGCGAGCGAGAGTCGCCACCGGCCGGGCTGACGCCACAGCGAGCAAGAAACCACCACGGACCCAGCCGCCTGAGCGAGCGAGAGCCGCCGCCGACCGACCACCACCGCAGCGAGCGAGAGCCGCCGCCGACCGACCACTACGGCGGACAAGAGCCACCACAAGCCGGACCGGCGCCGCAGCGAGCAAGAGCCACCACGGACCGAGCCGCCAGAGCGAGCAAGGGCCGCCGCGGGGTTGATCGCATAGCCTCGATGCGCGAAAGCCACAAAGCGGGGCATTGATCAATGCCTGTCGGCGTGGTGGCGCGAGCAACCGGGGTTGCCGCCCCGCAACCGAGAGCCGCCGTAGGCCGGGCCGCCGCTACAACGAACAAGAGCCGCCCCAAGCCGGGCCGCCCGCCGCAGCGGGCAAGAACCACCGCAGGCCGGGCCTCAGCCACAACGAGCGAAAGCCGCGCAAGCCGGGCCGCGGCCACAGCGAACAAGCTGTCGGCACAGCGGACAAGAGCCGCCGGGGATCGAGCTGTGGCGCGGGTGGCCGTGATCTGGTTGAGGTTTGTGGCGCGGCCTGCACGAGATCTCGGTGGATGACGCGCGGGGCGGTGAGGGGCGGAAAAGCGCGTGCGGCGGGTCCCCCGTAAGCAGGGGGCCCGCCGCGCGTGCGGAAGAGCGGTGGTGCGGTCAGTGGCGGCCGGCGTGGTCGGCGAGCTGGGACAGGCCGGCGACCAGGCCGCCGGCCAGGTCGCCGCCGCCGAAGGCGGCCGCCATGGACAGGGCGGCCAGCTTGGCCGCGCGGTCCGGGAGGCGGCGGCGTGCCTCGCCGCCGGTGATGATCTCGAGGATGCGCTGGTTGGGCGACACCGCGATGAGCACGGAGTGGGGCGGGTCGGCGAGCTGGCCGTGCAGCTGCTCGGCGTGGCCGCGGACCGGCTCGTCGAGGTCGCCGACGTAGATGCTGAAGGTGAGGCCGGTCGAGGAGTCGGCCAGGCGCAGCGCCTCGTCGAGGCGCAGCAGCTGGCGCGTGGTGAACGGCCCGTTGAGGACGTCGGGCTGGCCCTTCAGGCCAGCTCCGTTACCACCGGTCACTTGCGCCTCCCATGGCGTGCGGCTGCGCCCGGTCGCCGGACCACTCGGTCACGGCCGGCGCACCCGCGGTCAGCTCGGCCCGCCGCGCGCCGGTGAGCTCGCGGGCCTTGGCCGCCTGCGTCACCTGCTCGGGCACGGACAGGAACCAGACCGGCGTGAAGTCGAACGGCCGGCCCGGCCGGTAGCGCCGGGCGCGCCGGGCACCGCCGGCGTAGTTGGCGCCCGCGATGAGCACGATGACCACGGCCGGGATGCCGGCGAAGATCAGCGTCGTCTCGATGATGGACAAGCTCAACGCCCCCAGGCGTCGAAGGGACTAAAAGACCGGCTTCACGTTAGCGGTCCACGATGACCAGCGCGTTGCCGGGGGTCTTGCCGATCTTCGCAGACGATACCGTCGGGGCCATGGACCTCAGCCGCCAGTATGCCGAAACGCGTGACGCACAGGACCCGATCGGTCACTTCCGCACGCGTTTCCACATCGCCGACGAGCAGCTCGTGTAGTTCGACGGCAGCTCGCTCGGCCGGCTTCCGCTCACGACGCGTGACCGGCTGCGCGAGGCGGTCGACCAGGAATGGGGCGGCGAGCTGGTCCGCGGCTGAGACAGGTGGATCGACCCGGCGCGGGTCGCCCGGGCGCTGGACGACGACGTGGCGCTGGTGTGCCTGTCGCATGTGGCGTACCGGTCGGGCGCGATCGCCGACATGGTGGCGATCACCACTGCCGCGCACCGGGTGGGGGCCCTCACACTGTGGGATCTGTGCCACTCCGCCGGTTCGGTGCCGGTGCCGCTGCGGGAGTCGGGGGCAGACCTGGCGGTCGGGTGCACGTACAAGTACCTCAACGCGGGGCCCGGCGCGACCTGCAGCAGCGGCTGCGCCAGCCGATCTGGGGCTGGTTCGGCCAGCGGGACCAGTTCGCCATGGGCGCCGGCTACGACCCGGTCGAGTCGATCGGGCGCTTCCAGGTCGGTACGCCGCCGATCCTCGGCGGATACGCCGCGCTGGAGGGCGCCAGGATCACCGCCGAGGCCGGCATCCGGAGCCTGTACGACAAGAGCGCCGAGCTCACCTCGTACGCCATCCAACTCAGCGACGGGCTGACGCTGGCCTCCCCCGTGGATCCGGCACGGAGGGGCTCGCACGTGACGTTCCACCACCCGCAGGCGTGGCAGATCTGCCAGGCGCTGAAGGCGGCCGGGGTCGTCCCCGACTTCCGGACGCCGGAGCGGCTGCGGATCGGGCTGGCGCCGCTGTACACCCGCTTCGTGGACGTGTGGGAGGGCATGGCGCGGCTGCGCGACATCCTGACCAGCGGCTCCTACCGTGCGTTCGCAGCAGCCGCCGGCCGGGTGACGTGATGCGGTCAGGCCGCGAGCTGCGGGCTGTCCATCGGCATGTCGAGCCAGTCGGCCCAGCGCGGGTCGGGGGTGCGGTGACCGAGGACCCGCCACGCGACGCCCTTGGGCGCATGTGGGCTGGCAAGCAAACGCCAGCCGAGTTCGGCTGGCGTTTTGTCACCTTTGGTGTGGTTGCAGCGGGCGCAGGCGGCGACCACGTTGTCCCAGGCGTGCCGCCCGCCACGACTGCGTGGCATCACGTGGTCGATGGTCTCGGCCGGGCCGCGGCAGTAGGCGCACCGCCAGCCGTCGCGGGCGAAGATGCCCCGGCGCGACAGGCCTATGTGCGTGCGGTACGGAACTCGCACGTAGCGCGTGAGCCTGACCACGGAAGGCACCGGAAGCTCGTTCATCGCACTGTGCAGGATGCCCTCACCGTCAGCGACGCAGACCGCCTTCGAAGTGAGGACCAGGATGGTGGCACGTCTGACAGACACGACACACAGCGGCTCGTAGGTGGCATTCAAAACCAGCGCACCCGATACTCGTGCGGGTCGTATGTCAGGCATCGCCGTCCCCCTAGTGCGTGAAGGAAACTCCCTGGAGAAGGTCTGTGTGGCGGGCCACCGAGGTGGGGGTCCGTGCGCTAATCGTCCCTGATAGATCCTCGGATTGCACGTACTATTTGCGGCCGGCGAGTGAACCTTCGCCCACCGCACCGAGTGTTTGTGTGGACTTCCCCCGGTTCGCACCGTTTGCAAGGAGTGTTTGTTGAGCAGCGTGCTGGCCCTCGCGCCCACCCCGGCGCCCGACCCCACTCCGAGCTGCTCCGACAACGGGTTCTGCGAGTTCGTCTACGAGCAGACGAAAATCACCTGGCTGGCGGAGAGCAGCTACTGGGTGCTGGTCAAGCCGCTGACGATCGTGCTGATCATCATCCTCGCGTTCCTGGTCCGCTGGGTGATCCACCGGGCCATCGACCGCCTCATCAGGCACACGGTCTCGGACAACGAGACCGGCGGCTCGCTGCTGCGCCCGCTGCGCCGGCGGCTGCCCAACGCGCTCACCGCACCGTGGGAGCGGCGCAACCAGCGGGCCCGGGCGCTCGGCTCGGTCCTGCGCAGCATCGCCTCGGCGGTCGTGTTCAGCATCGCGGCCATGCTGGTGCTCGGTGAGATCGGCCTCAACCTGGGGCCGCTGCTGGCCAGCGCCGGGATCGCCGGCCTGGCGATCGGCTTCGGCGCGCAGAACCTGGTGAAGGACTTCATCGCCGGCCTGTTCATGCTCCTGGAGGACCAGTACGGCATCGGCGACGTGGTCGACATCGGCGAGACCGTGGGCACCGTCGAGGCGGTCGGCCTGCGGATCACCACGGTCCGGGACGCGGGCGGCGTCGTCTGGTACGTGCGCAACGGCGAGATCGTCCGGGTCGGCAACAAGAGCCAGGGCTGGGCCGTCGTGAACATCGACGTGCCGGTCGGGTTCGTCGCGGTCGACCAGGCCACCGCGGTGCTGCGCGAGGCCGCCACGGCGGTCGCGGAGGACCCCGACTTCGTCGAGGACTTCATCGACCCGCCCACCGTGCTGGGGGTCGAGCAGCTCACGGTCGAGGGCGCCGTGCTGCGCACCACCGTCAAGACGTCGACCGAGGCGCAGTGGCGCGTCGGCCGTGAGCTGCGGCGACGGCTCACCGAGGCGCTGGAGAAGGCCGGGATCACGGCGCAGATCAACGCCTCGCGCATGTTCATCCGCCCGCCCGCGGACGGCGGCCCCGACGGCGGCCCGGGCGGACCGACCTGACTCTGACCATACCGATGGTTTTGTCCGATCTTGCGGTCACTTGCGGCCAGCCCACTGGGTAGGGTCGCGCATCGGGTGGCTAGTCGGTTATCGTCCGTTCGTTCAGGTGCATCGCTGCACAGTGTCCCGGTCCGGCGTCGTTCGACCCCTCTCGACGCCGACACAGGCCGGCTCGGCCGCGCCCGCGAACGCTCGACGCCGCTGTCGTGACCGATGGAAAGGGGGCTCCACCGGTGTCTGATCCCGACGAGTCCGCCGAACGCCCGGCCGGCGCCTGGGAGGTGCTGGCCGACCGCGAGTACCGTGCGGTGTTCATCGCCAGCGCACTGTCCTGGTTCGGCGACAGCGCCGCCCGGGCGGCCGTCATCGCGCTGGTCTACCAGCGCACGGAGTCACCGATCGCGTCGGCGGCGGCGTTCGCGATCAGCTACCTGCCGTGGCTCGGCATCGGCGCGGTGCTGTCGGCGATCACCGAGCGGCACTCGTACCGCAAGATCATGATCCTGTCGGACCTGATCCGGATGGGCATCATGACCGCGCTCGCGGTCTTCGGCGGCCTGCCGGTCGGCGCCCTGATCGGCCTGCTGTTCATCAGCGCGCTGCTGAGCCCCCCGTTCGACAGCGCCCGCTCCGCCCTGCTGCCGCGCATCCTGCAGGGTGAGCGGTACGTCACCGCGCTGACCCTGCAGCGCACGTCCGGCCAGTTCGCGCTCATCGCCGGGTATGCGGTGGGCGCCGCGCTGACCGCCGTCGACGCCCGGTACGCGCTGCTGCTCAACGCCGCCAGCTTCGGCCTCTCCGCCCTCCTGGTGGCGGTCCGGGTGCAGGAGCGCACGCCGAGCCTCACCGCCGACAAGCGCACCAACCTGCTGCGGGAGAGCGCCGAGGGCTACACGGTCGTGTTCCGCTCGCCGGTAATGCGCTCGATCGCGCTCATCGTCTTCTGCGGGGTCTGCTTCGGCGTCGTGCCCGAGGGTCTCGCCGCGGCCTGGTCGGCCGACCTCGCCGGCGGCCCCAACGCCGTCTACCTCGGCACGATCATGGTCGCCGCGGCGGTCGGCTTCGTCGCTGGCAGCATCGTGATGACCTGGCTGGTCAAGCCACAGCGCCGCAACGCCTTCATCCGGCCGTTCTCCCTGCTCACGCCCCTGGCGCTGGTGCCGGCGCTGTTCGACCTCAACATCTACGGGGTCCTCGCGATGACCCTGATCTCCGGCGCCGCCCTGTCGGGGACCCTGCCGGCCACCAACGGGCTGTTCGTGCAGGTGTTGCCGCCGGCGTACCGGGCGCGCGCGTTCGGCGTGATGCAGAGTGGCGTGCACCTCATCCAGGGCGGCTCGATCCTCTTCACGGGCTGGCTCGCCACCCACAACCCGCTGCCGCAGGTGGTGGGCTACTTCGCGATCGCGGGCGTGGTCGTGATGGCGGTCATCGTCGCCACCTGGCCGGCGCACGCCACGATCGCCGACGCCATCGCCGCCAACAAGGTCCAGGTCGCGGCCGACGCGCACGCCGCCAGCCCCGGCGCCGACGAGGACTTCGGCGAGGTCACCATCGACCTCGGCCGCGCGCCCCTCGCGGCCCGCCGCTCGCGCCCGTCGCCCGGCCCGGCGCAGCGCCGCGCCGAGTCCAGCGCCGACCCCGACGCCGCGGAGCGCGGCCCGGCGCAGCGCCGGATGCCGGTCTCCGACCCGGAGGAGCGCACGGTCGACCTCAGCGAGCGCACGACGGACCTCGGTGCGCTCCCGCCGCGCTCGTTGAGCCACGGTCGCGGCATAGTTGACGGGTGACGTCCTCCCCGAACTTCTACGAGCTCGTCGGCGGCGAGCCTACGTTCCGCAAGCTGGTCGACGAGTTCTACGCCGGCGTGGCCGACGACCCGATCCTGCGGCCGCTGTATCCGGAAGAGGACCTGGGGCCGGCGAATGAACGGTTCCGTCTCTTCCTGATCCAGTACTGGGGCGGCCCCAGCACCTATTCGGACACCCGCGGCCACCCTCGGCTGCGGATGCGGCACGCGCCGTTCGTGATCGGCCCGGCGGAGCGCGACGCGTGGCTGCGGCAGATGCGGCGGGCGGTCGACGCGATCGCCCTCGAGCCCGAGGCCGAGGCCGTGCTGTGGGAGTACCTGGAGCGCGCCGCGCACTTCATGGTCAACGCCCCTGAGGACGGCCATATCGGACACATCGTGTCTTAGGTAACTTTCCTTCGTTAGTGGGGTATGCGCCCCATGTTGGGCGCTTCCCCTGGCACTGACGAAGGAGCCGCACGTATGCGCCGACGATTGATCGCCGCCGCCGCTACCGCTTTGGCCGCGCTCGCGGTCGCGATCCCCGCCTCGGCGGCGCTGAACCACGCCACGACCGTGTCGACGAACCCCGCCGACAACACGCCGAACGTCCTGGACGGCGAGGTGCGCGCGTTCGCGCTCGTCGGGGACGTCGTCGTGGTGGGCGGCGACTTCACCACCGTCGTCCCGGCCGGGAAGAGCGCGAAGCTCAAGCGCAAGAACATCTTCGCGTACCGGGTGGCCACCGGCGAGATCCTGCCGTTCGCGCCGGAGGCCGACGACGCGGTCCTCACGCTCGCCGCCGGGCCCAACAACACCGTCTACGCCGGCGGCGCGTTCAAGAAGATCGGTGGCGGCGCGCAGCGCGGCCTCGCGCAGCTCAGCCTCGCCGACGGCAAGCGGGTGCCGGCGTTCACCGGTGAGATCAACTGGGGCGACCTGCGCAGCCTCGTCACGTACGGGCCGTGGCTGTTCGCCGCCGGCTCGTTCAGCTCCATCGGCGGCCAGAAGCGGACCGGGCTGGCCCGTCTCAACGCCACCAGCGGCCTGGCCGACACGACGTTCGACGCCAGGCTCGCCGCGCCGAACCTGACCCGGGTCAAGCTCGAGGACCTGGCGATCAGCCCCGACGGCAACCGGCTCGCCGTCGTGGGCGCCGTGGAGCAGGCGTTCGGCCAGTACCGCGCCCAGCTGGTCGTCATCGAGAACGCGTCGAACTCGGCCCGGCTGGCCGACTGGTACACCGACGTCTACACCAAGCCGTGCCGCGCCGGCTTCGAGACCTACCTGCGGGGCGTCGACTTCGACCCGACCGGCACCTACGCCACGGTCGTCACGACCGGCCGTAAGTGGGGCGACCACCTCATGTGCGACACCGCCGCCCGCTTCGACCTGCGCGGCACCGGCCTGCACAAGCCGATCTGGACCAACTGGACCGGCGGCGACTCGCTGTACTCCGTCGCCGACACCGGCGCGGCCGTGTACGTCGGCGGCCACCAGCGCTGGATGGACAACCCGTTCGGCAAGGAGACCGCCGGCAAGGGCGCGGTCAGCCGGCCCGGCATCGCCGCGATCAACCCGGTGAGCGGCAAGGCCACCTCGTTCAACCCCAAGCGGGAGCCGCGGGGCGTCGGCGCCAGGGCGCTGCTCGCGACCCCGTACGGCCTCCTCGTCGGCTCCGACACGGAGAAGATCGGCGGCGAGTGGCACGCCAGGCTGGCGATGCTCCCCTTGTAGACGTATCTGGTTCGCACGGCCCCCGTCTTGTTGGACGGGGGCCGTTTTCGTGTGTACGCGTGGCCACACTCTCCGCGACGACCGGTCGAATGTCGGACACGCGTCGGTGCACCCGGCTACGGCGGCGCATAGGTTTGAGGAGCATGGATGCGAAGGGACGGAACCAATGGCATCGCAGGGCTATCGCGACTGGATCAGAGCCGGCCGGCCGTACACCCTGATCCGCCCGGCACGAGCGGTCCAGCGGACGCTGCTCAGGCACGGCATCACCGTCTGGGACTTCCCGGACGAGGACCACCAGAAGGCAGAGCCGCCCGAGGACCACACGCCCTACTCGGCGACGGGCTTCCCGGGCCAGAACCAGCGCTGGAACGCCCGCGGCCTGGACATCATGCCGCGCTCGGACTCCAAGGCACACCGCAAGGAAAACGCCGACATCGCCCGCCAGATGATCCGCGACCGCGACGCCGGCGTGCCGGGCGCCATGTGGATCAAGTACATCAACTGGACCGACGAGGACGGCGTCTGCCGCCAGGAGCGGTGGACGAGCAGGAGCAACCAGTTCCAGCGGACCACCCGGTCCTCGACCGACAGCGGACACGTGCACGTCTCGGGCCGGTCCGACGCCGACAACGACGCCCGAGCCGACGGCTACGACCCACTCGCCCGCATGCGCGGTATGACAGGAGACGACATGGCCAACACCTGGACCTTCATCGACCAGCCACCGGCCGACCAGTGGCGTATCTCGCAGAACGCCGGCGCGCCGTTCCTGAACGGGCAGGCGCGCGACACCGTCCTCGCGATCGCCGCGGCCCGCTCGGCCGACGCCAGCGCCGGCGTGCAGCAGCTGATCGCCGCGGCGGCCGCCGACGAGGCCCGCGACCAGGCCACGATCGCCGCCATCCAGGCGCTGACCGCGATCATCCAGGCCGGCGGCGGGACCGTCGACACCGCGCCGATCCTCGCCGAGATCCGCGCGGTCCGCGAGGAGACCCATGCCGAGGTGACTCGGCTGCAGGACGAGATCAACGCGCTCAAGGCGCAGAACGAGTCGCTCGCCGCGGCCCTGGCGGCCGCGAACAAGGACTGAAACAGTTCGGCCCCGGTCCTTCCGGACCGGGGCCGAACTGCCCTACATGGGGTGACTGATGGGATTTGAACCCACGACACCCGGGACCACAACCCGGTGCTCTGCCAACTGAGCTACAGCCACCATGAACGTGCTCGCCAATAATAGGGCATGAGCACGGGCATTCGTCGACGGGGTTAGCGCGCGCCGGTGTCGGTTTCCCGGCTCAACTCCGCCCCGATCGCCTTCGCCGCCTCCACGTCCGGCCCCGGCAGCGGCACGAACAGCGTCCGGCGGTAGTACTCCAGCTCACGGATGCTCTCCCGGATGTCCGCGAGCGCCCGGTGGGCGAGGCCCTTCGGCGGCTGGCCGAAGTACACCCGCGGGTACCACCGGCGGCACAGCTCCTTGATCGAGGAGACGTCGATCATCCGGTAGTGCAGGTGGTTGTCGAGCCGCGGCATGTCCCGCGCCAGGAACCCCCGATCGGTGGCGATCGAGTTGCCGCACAGCGGCGCGGTGCGCGGATCGGGCACGTGGGCCGTGATGTAGTCCATGACGAGGTCCTCCGCCTCCGCCACGGTGACCGCCGACGCCCGCACCGCGTCGGTGAGCCCCGACTTGGCGTGCATGTCGCGCACCACGTCGAGCATGCCGTCCAGCAGCGCGTCCTCCGCGTGGATCACCACGTCGACGCCCTCGCCCAGCACGTTGAGATCCGGGTCCGTGACCAGCGCCGCCACTTCGATCAGCGCGTCCTTCCCCAGATCGAGCCCCGTCATCTCACAGTCGATCCAGACCAAAAGATCACCCACGCCCCACAGCCTAGTGTTCATCTGGCCGACTTCTCACACTCCACATCTCCTCGTTACCTTTATCCTTCGGTCGTGACCCGCAGAACGTGGCGCGGCTCACGTTCCACCGGGGACCGTCAGCGCGAGGTGGCCGCCTCTTCCTGCCCCTCCACCGCGACCGGCGCCCAGGTGAACTGCAGCTCGATCGGCGGCAGCTTCGGCAGCGGCGGCAGTGCCAGGGGTCCCGGCGCGTCGTCGTCGAGCGCCTCCGCCGGGGCGGGGCGGTCCAGCTCGGTCTCCTTCTCAGCAGCGGTCTGACGCGTCGTCCGCAGCGTCTGCTGTACAGCGGCCGCCGCGTCATCGGCGTCCTCGCCGTCGACCGCCGCTTCTTGGCGCGCCTCGCCCTCGGGCTCCGTGGCCTGGGCCGCCGGGTCGTCGACCGGCCTGTCCGTCACCACGACCCCGATCACGGTGGTCTGGCGGTCGGCCTCGTCCGTCTGGCTCGCCACCGCGACCGCGACGACCGGCACGTCCCCGCTCTTCTCCGCCGCGGCCTTCTTGCCGCCGCCGGTCGCGATCGCCTTACTGCCGGTCTCGGTTGCCTTGCCGCCGGTCTCGGTCGTGTTGTCGCCGGTTTCGGTGGCCTTGCCGGTCTCGGGGGTTTCGCTGGGTTCGTTCGCCTCGCCGGTTTCCGGCATGTCGCGGTTCTTCGGCACGACGGGGTTGAGCAGGGCGGCGATCGGCTCGGACAGCGTCGACAGGTTGCGGCGCAGGCCCGCCCGGCCCTTCGTCGGCTGCGACGGCAGCGTCGGCAGCACGAGCCGCTCCTCCGCGCGCCGCGGTGGCCAGGCGAGGACCAGCAACGCCAGCAGGAACCCGGCCGCCCCGAGCATGAGCAGCCCACCGGCCGTCGGCCCGATCCACGCCGGCGCCAGCCGCGCCGTCACCGTCGCGTCGATCCCGGCGGTGCCGTCCGCGTTCATGACCACGAGCGCCAGGTGCCGCCCCCGCAACGCCGACGGCGACCAGGTCAGCTCCGCCGCCCCACCGGCCGTGACGCTCTTCGCCAGCCAGAACGCCTGCTCCCCCGGCGCCCCGCTCCCCACGTTCGGGTTCCCGGCCGCACCGCCGCTCGTCACGGCGTTCGGGTCGCCCGCCGCTGCGGCGTTACCGGCGTTCGGGTCGCCGGCGTTCGCGCCAGGGACCTCGGACCCCGCCGTGCCGGGCGCTGTCACACCGGGACCCGCCACGGCCGGCCCTGTGACACCGGGCTCAACGTCACCAGTACCCGCGTCACCAGGCACCGTGGTGCCGGTCTCGCCGGCACTGGGCTCTCCGGCGGCAGGACCTTCGGCGCTGGGGACGGTCGCGTCGGGGACCGCAGCCCCCGCCATCGCCGGGTCGCTCGCGCCACCCTGCGCCGGCCCGGCCTGGGACCCGGCGGTGCCGGGCTTCCCGGCCTTCGCCGCGGCCGCCCGGGTCTCGACCTCCGTGAACTCGACCGGCAACGGCCCCCGCGCCAACCGCACCCGGTCGATCCGGGCCTGCACCTTGCCGTCGAGGTACTGCCTCACCGCCGCTTCCGGAGCCAGCCCGATGAACAGGGGGCCGCTGGAGCCGACCGCCGACAGGCTGAGCGTCGTCTGCCCACCCCGCGCGAACGGCGCATCGGCTCGCAGCAACGCGTCGACGTCAGGCACCACCACCGCGCGCCCCCCGGAGCGCAACCGCTCCAACCGCGCCGTGAACGTGTCATCCCCCGCACGATGCTCCATGGCCACCCAGAGTCCGCCCCCAGCCAGCCCCAGCGGCACCGCGATGAGCAGCAACAGCGCGCCGACACCCGCCCGAACCAGACGCACGACCATGGCAGCGGCCCCTTCCCCCAGCAATCCGAATCCGACAATACCGCCAAAAAACCCGCGAATTACCTTCTTTCGCCGCAAACCCACTACCCGGTATCGAATTACCACGCCATCCCCCGAAGATCCCGATCCACCGCCCTGACCAGCACCTCCCACACCCAGAGGAGAACACCGATCCCCCACCCTGTCCGCGTCAGCCACCACTGCGCCGCCCCGCCACTCCCGCACCCACCCCCAGCACGCGGCACTTACCGCCCCAACACCCCGCGGCGCGTTGATCAAAGTCTGGTTCCGGCCATCCCGGCGACCACCCCTGTCCTTCGATCAAGCCAGCGACAGCAACGGCAAGCCGACGGCACGAGGGTCAGTGTTGCGCCGCACCACCGGCACGCCGACCAACTGCCACACCGGCTGCGACGGCGTCCGGCACACAGCACTCACCGCCTCGACACCCAGCAACGCGGTGATCAAAGGCTGGATCCGGCCGTCCCGGCAACCGCGCCTGTCCTTCGATCAACCCAGCAGCCCAAGCACCACCAATCCAGCAGCGCTAGGGACCGCCAGGCCAGCAGCGAGCACCGGCAGGTCAACGGCACGAGGATCGGCGAACCGGCGGCACAAGCACCGGCAAGCCAGCAGCACGAGGACCAGCAGGCCAGCAGCGAGGATCGGCAGGCCGACGGCACAAGGGTCGGCGTTGCGCAGGTGGTGGCCGGGTCCGGCAACCGGCGAGTCCCCGGCCCAAGCCGACGGTGGCCACGGACCCATCGCCGCCCACGGCGCCGCCACAGACACGCCGCACAGCCCACAGCGCCGCCACGGACGCGTCGCGCCGGCCATGGCGCCGCCACGTCCACTGACACACCGATCGACTGCCGGCACCCCGATCACGGCAACGGGCGCACGGGAACGGGCGCACAGCAGTCGGCCCGGAGCCGGTGCTCGCGGGAACTCCGCAGCCCGCACATCGCCAGCGCAGACACGACCGGTCAGCACAGCGATCAACCAGCCAGCGTCGCGATCAACGGCCAGCCCAGCGGGACCGGCCAACGACCAGCCCCAGCGGGGCCGGCCAACGACCGGCCCTGCGGGGGCAGCCAGCGCCGTGATCAACGGCCGACCCAGCGACCCAGCGGGGGCGACCAACGACCCAACCCAGCGGCCCAACCCAGCGGCCCAACCCAGCGCGGCCGAGCAGGGCGAGGCCAGCGGGCGGGGGTCAGCTGCGGATCGGGACCTGGACGGCGATGGTGGTCTGGTTGAGTTCGTCGACGCGGACGGTGAACTTCAGCTCCCACGTCCCCGCCGGTGTCAGGGTCACCGAGCCGGTGGCGTGGTCGGGGGTGATGGGCAGGGTCGGCAGGACGATGGGTTCGATGCCCTTGGCCGGCAGGGCGGCGGTCGCCTTCCACTCCGCGACGGTCTGCGGGCCCGAGCCGTCGGGCTTGAGGGCATACAGGTGGACGGTGTTGGGGCCGACGCGGCCCGGGGAGACGTCGACCTCGAGCTTCACCAGGTTGGTCGTGACGGTGGTGGTGAAGGGGCCCTCCGCCCCGTTGTCGCCGGCCGCCTCGCTGCGGGCCGGGCTCGTCTGCACCAGCACGGACGTGAAGCCGAGCACCACGACGGCGATGAGCACCTCGATCAGCACCGCCCGCCGCAGCCGGGCCCGGTCGGCCGGCTCGGCCGGCTCGGCGGCGACCTCCTCGGAGTCGGACAGGTCGGCCAGGTCCTCCAGGTCCTCCAGGTCCTCCGAGTCGGAGGGATCGTCGGGGTCGGCGAAGTCGGACGGGTCCTCGGCGGCGGGCGTGGGGGCCAGCGTGAAGCGACGGTTGGTGATGCTGCGGGAGTAGGCCGCGACCCCCAGGATCACGGCCAGCAGGCCGACCTTGACCATGACGAGGCGGCCATACGTCGTGCCGGTCAACGCGTCCAGGGTGCCGATCTCGACGAGGGCCTGCGCGGTGCCGGCGAGGACCAGCACCGTGATCGCCAGCAGCGCCCAGCCGGACCAGACGGGCACGATCGCGGTGAGCTCGCGGGTGTCGGCGCGGCGCAGCAGGAACGCGAACAGCATCAGCAGGCCGCCGAGCCACACCGCCATCGCGGCGAGGTGCGCGGCGTCGGCGACGACGGTCAGGGTCGGCACCGGCGAGGCGCTCGGGTGGCCGGAGATCGGCCAGGTCGCGAGGCCGACGACGCCGAGGATGACGAGCAGCGTCTGGTCGATCTTGCCCGCGCGGCCGGCGATGAGGGGGCGCAGCAGCACCGCGACGGCGATCGCGACGGCGATGCGGATCAGGTGGGCGGCGCCGAACGTGGTGCCGAGCACCTCACGGGCGGCGGTCGAGGACACGTCGAACAGGGACGTGCCGGAGGTGTACGGGATCTGCAGGTACAACTCCAGGGCGGCGCTGAGCACGAGCAGCCCGGCGCCGGTCAGGGCCACCCTGCCGGGGTCGCGAGCGGAGAGCCGCCGGGGCCAGAGGGCGAACAGGACCAGCGTCGGGCCGACCAGCAGGATCAGGCCGGCGAAGCCGATGAACCGCGCGACGGACATCGCGTTCTTCACCACGGCGTCGGTCTTGACGTCGGCGCCGGCGTCGTTGCCGCCGGGCACGGCGGAGACCTGGCCGTAGGAGAAGCTGTAGCCGCCGCTCACGGGGTGGCTGTCGGCGGAGATGACCCGGTAGCTGACGAGATAGGTGCCCTTCGGGCCGCCGGGCTTGAGCGGGATGACAAGCTCGGTGTCGCGCGCGGCGGGCTTGCCCGTGTCGGCGCGGCTGCCGTCGGGCGCGATGACCCGGATCTTGTCGGCGACGATGCGGACGGGCTCGCTGAAGGTAAGCGTGATCTCGCCGGGCAGCTGGTCCACGACCGTGCCGGCGACGGGGGCGGTGCGCTCGATGATCGCGTGCGCACCCGCGGGCGAGGCGGGGAGCAGCAGGATCAGCAGCGCACCGAAGAGCGTCGCCAGGGGGATGGACCAAGCGCGGCGGGTCATGCCGACCATGATTTCGCGAATTTCTCGGAGATGCTGCTGCGGGGGTCGGGTTTATACGATCCGTCACGTCGCCGGGACGCAACGCTATGCGCCGTCATGGATGTCACCGCCGCGCGATAGAGTGCCGGACCATGACGACCACACGCCTGGAGCCGGGTGACACCGCTCCCGATTTCACGCTGCAGACGGATCGCGATGAGCCCCTGTCGCTCGCCGACCTCCGGGGGCGCAAGGTCGTCCTCTATGCCTATCCGGCGGCGATGACGCCCGGCTGCACCAAGCAGGCGTGCGACTTCCGTGACAATCTCGCCTCGCTCAAGGCCGCCGGCTACGAGATCGTCGGCATCTCGCCGGACTCCCCGGCGAAGCTGGCCCAGTTCCGCGAGCGCGACGCGATCACGTTCCCGCTCGTGTCGGACCCGGACCGGGCGGTCCTCAAGGCATATGGCGCGTTCGGCGAGAAGCAGAACTACGGCCGCACGGTGCTGGGCGTGATCCGCTCGACCTTCGTCATCGACGAGAAGGGTCAGATCGAGCGCGCGCTGTACAACGTGAAGGCCACAGGACACGTGGCGAAGCTCCGCCGGGACCTCGGACTGGACTGACGCGTCGCGCAAACACATCGGTAATGCGGCTGAAACGGGCCGTGCCTAGCCTCTCGCCATGGCGGACATCTTCGACGACTATTCGATGTCCGGGGCCATGTTCGAGGCGTGGGACGAGATGTTCGAGCGCCCCGGCCTGCCGCGGTCGCCGTACCGGTCGCTGTTCGCCGCGCTGCAGCCGCTGGCCCCGGCCGACCTGAGGTTCCGCGCCGATCAGCTGGCCCGGGTCTTCACGGACCGGGGGGTCACGTTCGCCTATGCGGGCGAGGAGCGTCCCTTCCCGCTGGACCTGATCCCCCGGATCCTCGACGCCCACGAGTGGGACCTGCTGACCGCGGCCGTGCAGCAGCGGGTCAAGGCACTCGAGGCGTTCCTCGCCGACATCTACGGCGCCGGCCGCGTGTTCGCCGACGGCGTCGTGCCCCGGAAGCTGATCACCACCAGCGCGCACTTCCACCGTCAGGCGCACGGCATCGAGCCGGCCAACGGGGTCCGCGTGCACATCAGCGGCGTCGACCTGATCCGGGACGAGGAGGGCAGGTTCCGCGTCCTGGAGGACAACCTGCGCATCCCGTCCGGGGTGTCGTACGTGATCGAGAACCGCCGCGCCCTGACCCACACGATGCCGGCGTTGTTCGCCGAGGCGCGGGTCAGGCCGGTCGACGACTACCCGGCCCGGCTCCTGGCGGCGCTGCGGGCCGCGGCGCCGGAGGGCGTGGAGGACCCCACGGTGGTCGTGCTGACGCCGGGCGTCTACAACGCCGCCTACTTCGAGCACGCGCTGCTCGCCCGGCTCATGGGCGTGGAGCTGGTGGAGGGGCGCGACCTCGTCTGCAGCGGCAACCGGGTCCGGATGCGCACCACGCAGGGCGAGCGGCCGGTCCATGTGGTGTACCGGCGGGTCGACGACGAGTTCATCGACCCGCTGCACTTCCGGCCCGACTCGGTGATCGGCTGCCCGGGCATCGTCAACGCGGCCCGCGCGGGTCAGGTCACGCTCGCCAACGCGGTGGGCAACGGCGTCGCCGACGACAAGCTCGTCTACACGTACGTGCCGGACCTCATCCGGTACTACCTGTCGGAGGAGCCACTCATCGACAACGTCGAGACGTACCGGCTGGACGACCGCGACCCGGAGGTCCTCCACGACGTGCTCGGCCGGCTCGACCAGCTCGTGCTGAAGCCGGTCGACGGCGCGGGCGGCAAGGGCATCGTGATCGGCCCGCAGGCGTCGGACGAGACCCTCGCCGCGCTCAGGACGCAGGTCGAGGGGGACCCGCGGGGCTGGATCGCGCAGCGGCCGGTGGCGTTGTCGACGTCGCCGACGCTGCTCGGTGACCGGGTCGCGCCGCGCCACATCGACCTGCGGCCGTTCGCGGTCAACGACGGCGACGAGATCTGGCTGGTGCCCGGCGGCCTGACCCGCGTCGCGCTGCCGGAGGGCGCGCTGGTCGTCAACTCCAGTCAGGGCGGCGGTTCCAAGGACACCTGGGTGCTCGCGCACCCGACCGACCCCGCGCCGTCAGTACCGCAGAAACACAAACTGCCAGAGCCGCGTGAGGCCGGTGGCGGGCCCCGCGACTCCGGCCCGGCCGCCGCGCAGCTCGCCGGTCAACAGCAGCAGCAACAGTAGGAGGGGCCGTGCTCAGCCGCATCGCGGAGTCCCTGTTCTGGATCGGCCGCTACGTCGAGCGCGCCGACGACACCGCCCGCATCCTCGACGCGTTTCTCGGCCGGCTCCTGGAGGACCCGTGGGCCGACGAGGACGCCGCGTGCCGGACGCTGATGTCGGTGCTCGGCGCGCCCGCGCCGCAGGACCGGCGGATCACCACGGGTGACGTGCTGGAGCTGCTCGCGTTCGACGCGGAGGACCCGAGCGCGATCTCCGGCGCGATCGTCGCCGCCCGTGACAACGCGCGCGGTGTCCGCGAGACGATCTCCAGCGAGATGTGGGAGTGCCTCAACGTCACCTGGCACACGCTCGCGTCCCGGCGGGTGGCGGCCGAGCGGCTCGGACCGACCGTGTTCCTCAGCTTCGTTCGGGAGCGTTCGGCGGTACTGGCTGGGCTGGCCGAATCCACGATGAGCCGCGACGACGGATGGCGGTTCCTCGTGCTGGGGCGCAGCCTGGAACGCGTCGACATGACCGCGCGGCTGCTGTCGATCCAGACCAACACCACGGACGAGATCACGGGCTGGCGGACCGTGCTGCGCTCCTGCGGCGCCGACGAGGCGTTCCTGCGCACCCACGGCGGCACGTTCGACCCGCAGCGGGTCACGGAGTTCCTGCTGCTGGACCGGTTGTTCCCGCGGTCGGCGCTGCACGCGCTGGGCACCGCCGAGCAGTGCCTGCGCGAGCTGGCACCGACGACCGAGCGGGCCGGCGTCACCGACGCTGCGCGCCGGCCGATCGGGCAGATCCGCACCCGGCTCGAGTACGCCGACACCGCGACCCTCCTGGCGGAGCTGCCGCAGCACCTGCGGGCGCTGCAACAGACCTGCGCCACGGCCAGCGCGGCGATCACGGCCCGCTACTTCCCGCAGTCAACCCCCGTCACCTGGGGCACCGTCGCATGGGGTGGATCATGAGTTGGCGTCTCAAGATCAGGCATGTCACCGGCTACCGGTACGCGGGCACCGTCTCCGCGTCCTACAACGAGGCGCGGCTGACCCCGCTGACGCTGCCCTGGCAGACCACGCTGTTCAGCCAGGTCGAGGTCACGCCGGGGGCGACGACCTACCGGTATCACGACTACTGGGCGACGCAGGTGACCGCGTTCGACCTGCACCGGCCGCACCAGCAGCTACGGGTCGTGTCCAGCAGCCTCGTCGAGGTGACGCCGCCGCCCCGGCCGGTCGTCGACCTCGGCTGGTCGGAGCTGGCCGCCGACGCGGTCCTCGACACCCACGCGGAGCTGCTGACGGAGCGCCCACTCACGGCCGTCGACGCCGACCTCGCCGCCGAGGCGTGGGACGCGGTCGCCGGCAGGTCGCCGAAGGCCTCCGCCGAGGCGTTGTCGCATTGGGTACGGGAGAACGTCGCCTACGTGCCGGGATCCACCGGCGTGCAGACGAGCGCCCAGGAGGCGTGGAAGCTGCGCAAGGGGGTCTGCCAGGACATCGCGCACCTCACGGTCGGGCTGCTGCGGGCCAGGGGCGTGCCGGCCCGGTACGTGTCGGGCTACCTGCACCCGAAGGCCGAGGCGGAGATCGGCGAGACGGTCGCGGGGCAGAGCCACGCCTGGGTCGAATGGTGGACCGGCGATTGGACCGGCTTCGATCCCACGAACGGGATCCCGGTCGGCCCGCGGCACGTGGTGGTCGCCCGGGGCCGCGACTACGACGACGTTCCGCCGCTGCGCGGCGTCTATCACGGCGCGCCGAGCAAACATCTCGGGGTCACCGTCGAGATCACGCGCCTCGCCTGAGTAGAGTGATGCCCGGTTCGCACATGGGGCCGTAGCCCAATGGCAGAGGCACACGGTTTAGGTCCGTGCCAGTGTGAGTTCGACTCTCACCGGCCCCACGTTTATCTCGGATGAATTTCGTCGTACCCGGCTCGTACACTCGGCCGCATCATGACGAAGCTGAATCAGATCATCGCGGTCGAGAAGGGCGTCAAGTCGCGCTCCTTCCAGGAACTGACCGACGCGCACCACGTGCTGCAGAAGCCCGCCCTGCTCGCGGGCATCGCGCGCACCTACCGCCCGAAGGACGAGGAGGGCGAGCAGCTGCCGCCCGAGTCCACCCGCGTTCAGGTCAAGGCCGACGAGATCCTGCGGCAGACCGCCACCATCCTGACCCGGCTCTTCGACGTCACCGCGACGAAGGACTGGACCAACTGCGTCGCCCGCGCCGACGTCGTCGTCGACGGCACGCCGCTGCTGCGGGACGTGCCGGTGTCCTACCTGCTGTTCCTGGAGAAGCAGCTGGTCGACCTGCTGACGTTCGTGCGGAAGCTGCCGGTGCTCGACGCGTCCGAGTCGTGGGTGTATGACGCCTCCGCGGACTGCTATGCGACCGAGCCGACGCAGACCACCCGGACCAAGAAGATCCCGCGCAACCACGTGAAGGCCGAGGCCACGGAGAAGCACCCGGCGCAGGTCGAGGTGTACTACGAGGACGTCGTGATCGGCTACTGGAAGACCGTGAAGTTCTCCGGCGCGCTGCCCGCCCAGCGGGTCAACGAGCTGGTGGAGCGGGTCGAGAAGCTCCAGGCCGCGGTGAAGTTCGCCCGCGAGGAGGCCAACGGCGCGGAGGTCGTGCAGCAGGAGGCCGGCGAGAAAGTGTTTCGCTTCCTCTTCTCCTGACGACTAGGATCGGTGGTGCGCAAGGAGCGCAGACTGAACCTGAGGCTCAGTTTGACAGGTGCGCGCGGTGTCAATGTGGAGGTTCGATTCCTTCCGCCGTCACTCATGACGGCGTAGCCCAATGGCAGAGGCGGCCGCGGGAGCCGAAACACAAACTCAACTTCTCGCTCCAGTCTGAGCATTCGCCGCTCAACACCGGATCGACCGATCGCAGACCTCGTCGTCGAGGCTACGGGTTCAACTCCCGTTCGGGCCTCCAAGCACGGCCCGATAGCTCAATCGCAGAGCGCGACGCCTTCAAGCTGATCTGCGACCTTAAACGTGCCGGTGTGTGCAATTGGGCGGCAAATCGAGGCCCGGGGATGGATACTCCCCGGGCTTCACCAATTCCGGCGTCAGCGGGCGCTGCTGCGCATCCGGTTCAGGGCCGCCTCGGCCTCGTCGGGGTCGTCGACGCTGACCGTGAACTGGCGACCGGCGAAGTCGAACAGGAGCGCCGGCCCTGACCGTACGATGACGGCCCGGCCGCGACCGGGAATCCAGGTCCACCCCCATCGCTGGGCGAGGCTGGACTGCACGTCGACGGCGCGCAGGCTGTTGACCATGCGCAGCGGCACCTGGATCGGCGGCATCGGCAGCAGCCCGTGCCGGATGCGGACGTTGTACATGCTGATCTGCACGCTGACGTGCGCCATCGCGGCGGCCCAGACCAGGGCGGCGAGCGCGGCGACGAACAGCAGCATTGCGGCCGCCAGGGTCTTCGGCCGGTCGAACGGGTGCTCCGGGAAGAGCGTCACGGCCGCGGCGGCGCAGGCCACCGCCACGAGGGCGCCGACGCCGGCGCGGCGGTGCCCGATCGCTTGTCCCGACCACAGCAGAAACGACACGGGCGTTGTTCTACCAGAGGCGCCGCCTCACACGGCGCGGGCCCTGACGGCGTCGGCGAGATGGGTCAGCGACTGCACGACGGCGTTGCTGCCCTCGCCGCCGTGCAGCATCTTGCGGGGCTCGCGGATGCGTTCGACGCCGATGGCGTGGGCGCCGGCCCGCTGCGTGGCGGACATGGCCGAGAAGGTCGCGCACACGACCGCCGTCTCGCCCGGGTGGGCGCCGATCGCCTCCAGTACCGGAGCCATCGTGCGGATGGCGGGATGTCGCATCGCGAATCCCCGGCCCAGTGCCGGCCCGACCAGGGCGCGCAGGCCGTGGTGCTGCAGGAAGCGGCCCACCGCCGACTCGCTGTGCGGTGCGTAGACGGTGACGGCGCGGCCGGTGGCGCGGCAGGCCTCGAGGAGGGCGGGCGCGCCGGCCGTGATCGGCGCCCGCCCGGCCGCGTCGAGCTCCGCGTCGTGGACGAGCTGCTCGGCGCGCCTGCCGAGGTCCTCGCCCGCGGTGTACGCCTCGGCCAGCATGTCGAACGGGTTGCCGCTCACGCCGACCATGATCGACATCTGGTGGCCGGTGTCGAGCAGCATCTCGCGGATCTGCCGGGCGACGGCCTCGGGCTCGGGCAGCAGGTTGCCGAGCACGCTGAACGTCAGTACCACGTGCCCGGTCCGGTCGAGGATCTCGGCGAGGTGGGGCCGGACCCGCAGGGGCGTCACCCCTTGATCATGACCCGTCACCCGCCCCGCCGGGTCCGTTTTGCCACGATCACCTCGTCGCCCACAGCGATCTTGCCCTCGTGGTCCGGGATGAGGTTGACGCCGAACAGCAGGCCTTCCGGGAAGCGGCGGCGCTCGCCGAGCACGCGCAGCGGCTGGCGGCCCTTCTCGCCGGTCTCCGGGTCGATGGTGGTCAGGACGCAGCGGCTGCACGCCTTCGGCACCCGGAACGACACGTCGCCGATGACGACCCGTCTGCCGATCCAGGTGTCCTCGGCCCAGGCGGGCGCGCCGCCGACGACCACGTTGGGCCGGAAGCGGGTCATCCCGACGGGCTCGTCGCCGCCCTCGACCAGCCAGTCGTTGACGGCGTCGAGCGAGGCCGCGTTGGCCAGCAGCAGCGGGAAGCCGTCGGCGAAGCTGACCCGGTCGCCGGGCTCGCTGTAGCCGGGCTCGACCGGGCGGCGGGTCGGGTCGTCGAGCCAGACGAGGCTGACGGGGCGGCCGATCACGCCGGAGATCCACCGGTCGGCGGCCTCCCCGGCCGGTGTGGCGGCGATCGACCGGGAGAAGTGCCGGACGTCCGTGGTGGCGCCTCGCGGCGACGGAACCCACAGGTCCGGGGCGCCGGGCGCCCGCAGTGTCAGCCCGCCGTCGCGTGGCTCGGGCCGGATGCGCCCGAGGGCCGGGGTGTCCCGCTGGGTGACGAGCTTCGCGTCGCCGTCGACGACGAGCCAGCGGCGGTCGCCGGCCAGCCCCCACGGCTCCACCTCGGCGGAGCCCGCCTCCACTCGATAGCAGCTCTTGACGGGGTAGGTAGCCAGGTAGGTCAACCGCACGCCGCGAGCGTCGCACGCCGACCCCGTGGTTAGGCAACACTATGAATGAGTTGATGCGCTTGACTCGATCATGAATGTACTCTTACATTCGGGCGGTGACTTCGGAGATGGAGCGGCGACTGCTGGAGCTGTTCGACGGGCAGCGGCTCACGCCTGCCCAGCGGCGCATCGCCCGCTGCCTGGTCGACAACGCGGGCCAGGCGGGCTATCTGTCCAGCGGCGACGTGGCCACGCTCGCCGGGGTGAGCCAGCCGTCGGTCACCAGGTTCGCCACGGCGCTGGGCTTCGACGGATATCACGCGCTCCGCGACGAGATCCGGGTCACGTTCGACGGTTACCAGCACCGCCCGCCCCGCGACGACGAGCCGGTCGAGACCGAGACCAACCAGTTCCAGCAGGCGCTGGGCGCCGAGATCGCCAACCTGCAGCGCCTCGCCGACACGCTCGCCGACCCCAAGCCGCTCGCCGAGGCGGGCCGGGTGCTCATCGGCAGCCGGCCACTGCCCGTGTTCGGCATGCGGGCCGCCCGCGCCCTGGCGACGGCGTTCACCTACTTCGCCGCGAAGGTCCACCCCGACGTGCGCCCGCTGCACGAGCACGGCAGTCTGCTGGCGGATCGGCTGGATCAGGCACGCGCGGCGGGCGCAGTTGCGATGCTGGCGTTTGTGCTGCCCCGGTATCCGCGCGAGGCGGTCGACGCGCTGCGGGAGGCACGCGCCGCCGGTCTCACCATCGTGACCGTCACGGACTCGCCGGTCAGCCCCGCCGCCGCCGAGTCCGACATCGTCCTGCCCGCGGCCGTCGGGTCGCGGCTGGTGTTCGACTCCCACAGCGCACCGACGGCGATGGTGACGATGCTGCTGCAGGCCATGTGCGACGCCGCGCCGACCGAGAGCCAGGCCCGACTCGAGGCATTCGAGCGGGCCGCCGCCACCCGCCAGGTCTTCCTGCCCTAACCCGAGGAGTTCGATGGAGACGGTCCGTGCCCCTCGCGGCACCACGCTGACGGCCCGGGGCTGGCAGCAGGAAGCCGCGCTGCGCATGCTGATGAACAACCTCGATCCCGACGTCGCCGAGCGGCCGCAGGACCTGGTCGTCTATGGCGGCACGGGCAAGGCGGCGCGCGACTGGCCGTCGTTCCGTGCGCTGGTGCGCACGCTCACGACGCTGGCGCCCGACGAGACGATGCTGGTGCAGTCCGGCCGCCCGGTCGGCGTGCTGCAGACCCACGAGTGGGCGCCGCGGGTGCTGATCGCCAACTCCAACCTCGTCGGCGACTGGGCGACCTGGCCCGAGTTCCGGCGCCTCGAAGCGCTCGGCCTGACCATGTATGGGCAGATGACCGCCGGCTCCTGGATCTACATCGGCACCCAGGGCATCCTGCAGGGCACCTACGAGACGTTCGCGGCGGTGGCGGCCAAGCGCTTCGGCGGCACCCTCGCCGGCACGCTGACGCTCACCGCGGGCTGCGGCGGCATGGGCGGCGCCCAGCCGCTCGCCGTCACGATGAATGGTGGCGCCTGCCTGATCGTCGACGTCGACCGCACGCGCCTGGAGCGGCGGGTCGCGACCCGCTACCTCGACGTCATCGCCGACTCGCTCGAGGAAGGCGTGCGGCTCGCGGTCGAGGCGCAGATCGCCCGGCGGGCGCTGTCGGTCGGCGTCGTCGGCAACGCCGCGCTGCTGCTGCCCGAGCTGCTGCGCATGGGTGTGCCGGTCGACATCGTCACCGACCAGACCTCCGCCCACGACCCGCTGTCCTACGTGCCGAGCGGGGTCGACCCCGGCGACGCCGCCGACTACGCGGCGAAGAAGCCCGAGGAGTTCACCGAGCGGGCCCGCCACTCGATGGCCCGCCACGTCGAGGCGATGGTCGGGTTCCTCGACCGGGGCGCCGAGGTCTTCGACTACGGCAACTCGATCCGCGGCGAGGCGCAGCTGGGTGGGTTCGACCGGGCGTTCGCGTTCCCCGGCTTCGTCCCGGCGTACATCCGGCCGCTGTTCTGCGAGGGCAAGGGCCCGTTCCGCTGGGCCGCCCTGTCGGGCAACCCGGCCGACATCGCCGCCACCGACCGGGCCGTGCTCGACCTCTTCCCCGACAACGACTCGCTGCACCGCTGGATCCGTATGGCCGGCGAGCGGGTCGCGTTCCAGGGGCTGCCCGCCAGGATCTGCTGGCTCGGGCAGGGCGAGCGCGACAAGGCCGGCCTGAGGTTCAACGAGATGGTCGCCGACGGCACCGTCGAGGCGCCGCTGGTGATCGGCCGCGACCACCTCGACACCGGCTCCGTCGCCTCGCCCTACCGGGAGACCGAGGCGATGCGCGACGGCTCCGACGCGATCGCCGACTGGCCCCTGCTCAACGCGCTGGTCAACACCGCCTCCGGCGCGTCGTGGGTGTCGATCCACCACGGCGGCGGCGTCGGGATCGGCCGCTCGATCCACGCCGGGCAGGTCTCCGTCGCCGACGGCACCGAGCTCGCCGCGCAGAAGCTCGCCAGGGTCCTGACCAACGATCCGGCGATGGGCGTGCTCCGGCACGTCGACGCCGGCTATGACGAGGCCACCGAGGTCGCCGGGCAGACGGGGCTGCGGGTGCCGATGGGAGAGACGTCATGACGATGACCGGTGAGCGGTTCGCGGCGCTGTGGGGTTCGCTCAGCCCCATCGGCATCGCCGGCGGCGACGGCGGCTACCTGCGGCACTCGTGGACGGACGCCGACATGGTGTGCCGGGAGTGGTTCGTCGAGGAGGCGATCGACCGCGACCTGGAGGTGGAGGTCGACCGCAACGGCAACCTGTGGGCCTGGTGGGGCGCCCCCGACGGCGAAGGCGCCGTCGTCACCGGCAGCCACCTCGACTCGGTGCCGCACGGCGGCGGCTATGACGGGCCGCTCGGCGTCGTCTCCGGGCTGCTCGCCATCGACCGGCTCCGCGAGCGGGGCGTCACGCCCACCCGCCCCCTGGCCGTGGTGGTCTTCACCGAGGAGGAGGGGGCCCGCTTCGGCGTGCCGTGCCTCGGCTCCCGCCTGCTCACCGGCGCCTTCGACCCGGCGCAGGCGCTGCGGCTGCAGGACCGCGACGGGATCCACCTGGCCGAGGCGATGGGCAAGGCCGGCCTCGACGTCGACACGCTCGGCCCCGACCCCGACCGGCTGGCCCGCATCGGCGCCTTCGTCGAGCTGCACGTCGAGCAGGGCCGCGCCCTCGACGTGCTCGACGCCCCGGTCGGGGTGGCGAGCGGGATCTGGCCCCACGGGCGCTACCGGCTCGACTTCTCCGGCGAGGGCAACCACGCCGGCACGACCCGGATGCTCGACCGGCACGACCCGATGCTCACCCTCGCGCACACCGTCCTCGCCGCCGACGAGGCCGCCCGGTCGCACGGCGCCCACGCCACGGTCGGCCGGGTCGACGTCGCACCCAACGCGACCAACGCGATCGCCGCCCGCGCCTCGGCGTGGCTGGACGCGCGCGCCGCCGACACCGACACCCTCGACCGGCTCGTCAACGCGATCCGCCAGCGCGCCGAGCAGCGCGCCATGCACGACGGCACCCACGTCGCCCTGCACGCCGAGTCGGTGACCGGGGAGGTCGCCTTCGCCGGCGACGTCAGCCGCCTGGCGGCGCTGGAGCTCGGCGTCCCGGTCCTGCCGACCGCCGCCGGCCACGACGCGGGCGTCCTGTCGAAGCACGTCGACACCGCCATGCTCTTCGTCCGCAACCCGACCGGCATCTCGCACGCCCCGCAGGAGTCGGCCACGGACGCCGACTGTGCGGCCGGCGTCGAGAAGCTCACCGACCTCCTGGCCCGGCTGTGCCAATGAGCCCTTCCACCGCCCCACCGCGCTTCCACTGCGAGTGGGCCTGGCTCGCGGACGGCCTCGCGGCCGACGTGCTGATCGAGGTGGCCGACGGGCGGTTCACCACGGTCACCCCCGGCGTGCCGCTGGCCGCCGGGCTCGACGTGGTCTGGTTGCCGGGGGTGACGCTACCCGGGTTCGCCAACGCGCACTCGCACGCGTTCCACCGGGCGCTGCGCGGGCGGACGCACGGGGGGCGGGGCACGTTCTGGACGTGGCGCGAGCAGATGTACGCGGTGGCCGGCGCGCTGGACCCCGACTCCTACCACCGGCTCGCCCGGGCCGTGTACGCCGAGATGGCCCTGGCCGGCATCACCTGCGTCGGCGAGTTCCACTACCTGCACCACGGCCCCGGCGGCACTCCCTACGACGAGCCCAACGCGATGGGCGAGGCGCTGATCGCCGCGGCCGCCGACGCCGGCATCAGGATCACGCTGCTCGACACGCTGTACCTGACGTCGAGCGTCGACGGCCGGCCGCTGGAAGGGGTCCAGCGCCGCTTCGGCGACGCCGGCGTCGACGGCTGGGCGGACCGCGTCGGCCGGCTCGCCGCACGACCGCACGCGAAGATCGGCGCCGCGGCACACAGCGTGCGGGCCGTTCCGGCGGCGGCGCTCACCGAGCTCGCCGGGCACACCGAGGGGGTGCCGGTGCACGTACACCTGTCGGAGCAGCGCGCGGAGAACGATGCCTGCCTGGCGGTCCACGGCCGCACCCCCACGGAGCTGCTCGCCGACCGCGGGCTGACCGGGCCGCGGGTGACCGCCGTCCACGCGACCCACCTCACCGACACCGACCGCACCGAGCTGGGCGACTCCGGCACCGGGGTGTGCTTCTGCCCCACCACCGAGCGGGACCTCGCCGACGGCATCGGCCACGCCCGCTCGCTGACCGACGCGGGCAGCCCGCTGTCGCTCGGCAGCGACAGCCACGCCGTGATCGACCCGTTCGAGGAGGCGCGCGGCGTCGAGATGCACGAGCGCCTGCACACCGAGCACCGCGGCCACTTCACCGGCGCCGACCTGATCACCGCCGCGACCGCCACCGGCCATGCCGCCCTCGGCTGGACCGACGCGGGGACCATCGCCCCCGGCGCCCGCGCCGACCTCGTCACGGTCTCGCTGGCCTCCCCCCGCACCGCCGGCTGCGACCCGGCCGCCGTCATGTTCGCCGCGACCGCCGCCGACGTCCGCCACGTCGTCACCGACGGCCGCGTCGTCGTCCGCGACGGCGCCCACCTCACCGTCCCCGACGTCGGCGCCGCCCTGACCGACGCCCTCCACACCACACTCACCGGCAGCCGGCGATGACCTCCACATCCGCCACCAACTCCACCCACAGCAGCGAACCCGCCGCCGCGAGCCTCACCGAGACTGCCACCACCAGCCGCCACGCCGCCGTCGTCAGCCGCGTCGTCGCCAGCCGCGTCGTCGCCGTGGACAGCCGTGTCGTCGCCTGTGACGGCACCCGCCCCACCGCGTCCGTTGTCGGCGCAGCGCTGGCCGGCGCGCCAGCGTCCGCTGCGATCGGCGGGCGGCCGGCGCCTGACCGCCCAGGGCGGGGAACCGCGACCCGCGTAGGTCGACGGCGGCGGTCTCCAGCGACGAGGGCGACGACCGTCACCGGCTTCGGCGCAGCCCGGACCGCCACGCCGATCGGGGCAGCGGTCACGGCGACGTCCACCGCCAGCCTCAGCACAGCCCGAGCCGCCACGCCGGTCACGGCAGCGCCCGACGCCAGCCTCAGCACAGCCCGAGCCGCCACGCCGGTCACGGCAGCGCCCGACGCCAGCCTCAACACAGGCCGAACCATCACGCCGGTCAGGGCAGCGTCCGACGCCAGCCTCAGCACAGGCCGAGCCGGCGCGCCGGTCAGGGCAGCCGTGGGAGCGACGCCCGGCGCCGGTGGGCTGGGCGGTGGTCGTCGCACCGTGCGGAGTGTCGGCGGCGTGGGGATCGGGGGGCGGGGATGAGGTCGATGCTCGTCACCAACATCGGTGAGCTGGTCACGTGCGTGCCGGGGCAGGGTGAGGGGCCGCTCGGGATCAGGCGGCAGGCGGCGCTCGTGGTCGACGATCGCAAGGTGGCGTGGATCGGCCGGGCGGCCGACGCGCCGCCGGCTGACGGGCGGGTGGACGCGGGCGGGGGTGCGGTCGTGCCCGGGTTCGTCGACAGCCACGCGCACCTGGTGTTCGCCGGTGACCGGGCCGGGGAGTTCGCCGCCAGGATGGCGGGTGAGCCGTACACGGGCGGCGGCATCCGCACGACGGTCGGGGCGACCAGGGCGGCCGGTGACGAGCAGCTGCGGACCAACGTGGCGCGGCTGCGGCAGGAGGCGCTGCGGCAGGGCACCACCACGATGGAGATCAAGTCTGGGTACGGGTTGACGGTCGCCGACGAGGCGCGGTCGTTGCGGATCGCGCGGGAGTTCAGCGCCGAGACGACGTTCCTGGGGGCGCACGTGGTGCCGGCCGAGTACGCGGGGCGGACCGACGACTACGTGAGCCTCGTGTGCGGTCCGATGCTGAGCGCCGCCAGGGGCGCCGGGGCGCGGTGGGTCGACGTGTTCTGCGAGCGGGGGGCGTTCGACGCTGATCACTCCCGCGCGATCCTGACCGTCGGCGCCGCCGCGGGGCTCGGCACCAGGATCCACGCCAACCAGCTGACCGCCGGGCCGGGGGTGCGGCTGGCCGTCGAGCTCGGGGCCGCGTCCGCCGACCACTGCACGCACCTCGCGCCCGAGGACATCGACGCGCTCGCCGGGTCCGCGACGGTGGCGACGCTGCTGCCGGGGGCGGAGTTCTCGACCCGGTCGCCGTACCCGCCGGCGCGGGCGCTGCTCGACGCCGGCGCGACGGTCGCGCTCGCCACGGACTGCAACCCGGGCTCGTCGTACACGACGTCGATGCCGTTCTGCGTGGCGCTGGCCGTGCGGGAGATGGCGATGACGCCGGCCGAAGCGCTGTTCGCGGCCACCGCCGGCGGTGCCGCCGCACTGCGCCGCGACGACGTCGGGCAGCTGCGGGTCGGCGCGCGCGGCGACCTCGCGATCCTCGACGCACCGTCGTTCCTGCACCTGGCGTACCGGCCGGGTGTGCCCCTCGTATCCACCGTCATGCTCAATGGGGAGCTGGTTTGATCACCGTCACCGCTTCAGGCATCACCCCCGCCGACCTCATCGCGGTCGCCCGGGGCAACGCGCGGGTGACCCTCGCGCAGGACGCGCTCGACGCGATGCGCACCAGCCGGTCGATCGTCGACGCCATCGAGCGTGACGGCCGGCCGGTGTACGGCGTCTCGACCGGCTTCGGCGCGCTCGCCAACACGTTCATCGCGCCGGAGCGGCGCGCCGAGCTGCAGCACGCCCTGATCCGCTCCCACGCCGCCGGCATCGGCGCGCCCATGCCGCGGGAGGTGGTGCGGGCGATGATGCTGCTGCGCATCAGGTCCCTTGCCATGGGGCGTTCCGGGGTACGGCCGGAAGTCGCGTCCGCCCTGGTCGGCCTGCTGAACGCGGACATCACGCCATGGGTGCCGGAGCACGGCTCGCTGGGCGCGTCCGGGGACCTCGCGCCCCTGGCGCACTGCGCCCTCGTGCTCATCGGCGAGGGTTGGGTGCTCGCCAAGGACGGTGCCAGGATCAGCGCCACCGACGCGGGGGTCAGCCCGATCGCCCTGTCGTCGAAGGAGGGCCTGGCGCTGATCAACGGTACCGACGGCATGCTCGGCATGCTGTTGATGGCGATCGCCGACGCGGCCCACCTGTTCACGATGGCCGACGTCACCGCCGCGCTGTCGATCGAGGCGATGCTGGGGTCGGACCGGCCGTTCATGCCCGAGCTGCACACGATCCGCCCGCACCCCGGGCAGGCCGCCTCCGCCGCCAACCTGCACCGCCTGCTGCAGGACTCGCCGATCATGGACTCGCACCGCGACGACCATGAGCACGCCGTGCAGGACGCGTACTCGATGCGGTGCGCGCCCCAGGTCGCCGGCGCCGCCCGCGACACGCTCGAGTTCGCGACGACGGTCGCCGCCCGCGAACTGCGCTCGATCGTCGACAACCCCGTCGTCCTCACCGACGGCCGGGTCGAGTCGACGGGCAACTTCCACGGGGCGCCGCTCGGGTTCGCCGCCGACTTCCTCGCGATCGCCGCCGCCGAGGTGGGCGCGATCGCCGAACGCCGCGTCGACCGCATGCTCGACGTCTGCCGGTCGCGTGACCTGCCGCCGTTCCTCACGCCCGACGCGGGGGTCAACTCGGGGCTGATGATCGCGCAGTACACGGCGGCGGGCATCGTCGCGGAGAACCGGCGCCTCGCGTCCCCGGCCAGCGTCGACTCCCTGCCCACGTCGGGCATGCAGGAGGACCACGTCTCGATGGGCTGGGCCGCGACCCGCAAGCTCCGCACCGTCCTGGACAACCTGTGCAGCATCCTCGCGGTCGAGCTGCTGTCCGCGGTACGGGGGCTGCAGCTGCGCGCTCCGCTCACCCCGTCGGTGGCGGGCAGGATCGCGATGGCCGCGGTCGAGGAGCACGCCGGCGGGCCGGGCCCTGACGTGTTCCTCGCCCCGGTCCTGGAGGCGGTGCGGGCGACCGTCTCTGGCCCCGCCCTGCGCACCGCCATCGAGCAGGAGGTCGGCACCCTGGCCTGACGTGTGAGCACCTTCCGGCCGTCGCCGGCGCTGTCTGCGGCGCGGTCGGGCACGGGTCGGGGCGGCGCACGATGCGATGTGCCCGCTCCGACCAACGCGCGCGGCAGGACCTTCCGACGCATGAGGGAGGCGTGTGCGGCCGGAGCGGCGAAGGCGTGCGGAACCAGGCCGCGGAACCGCCATGCCGGCGATCAGACGGCGCGCCGACCCGAGAATGGCGGCCAGGCGCAGAACCGCCGTGCCGGCGATCAGACGGCGCACCGACCCGAGAATGGCGGCCAGGCGCAGAACCGCCGTGCCGGCGATCAGACGGCGCACCGACCCAAGGATGGCGGCCGGGCGCAGAACCGCCGTGCCGGCGATCAGTCGGCGCCGACCTGAGTGGTGGCGCAGCCGCCAGGACGTCCGCCGCATGCTGCGAGCAGCCCCTGACCGTCCAGCGCCAGGCACCGGCGCGCGACAGACCCGCCTCGGGCGGAGCGGCAGGAAGCGCCGGGGTGCCGGGGTGCCGGGGTGCCGGAGCATCCGGGGGTTCCTGCCGCTCACGCGGGTGAGGACGGGTGGGTCAGAGGGTGGCGGCCAGGGCGCGGAAGGCCTTGCCGCGGTGGCTGATGGCGTCCTTCTCGGCGGGGGGAAGCTCGGCGGTGGTCAGCTCGTAGCCGGCGGCGACGAAGATCGGGTCGTAGCCGAAGCCGCCGTCGCCGCGGGGGGACCTGATCAGGTGGCCGGGCATCTCGCCGCGGAAGACCTGCTCGCGGCCGTCGGGCCAGACGAGGGCGGCGGCGCAGACGAAGGCGCCGCCCAGGTGCTCGTCGGGGACGTCGGCGACCTGGGCCAGGACGAGGCGGAGGTTGGCGCCGTCGCGGTCGGGCGTGCCGCTGGGCAGGCCGGACCAGCGGGCGCTGAAGACGCCGGGCATGCCGTTGAGGGCGTCGACCGCCAGGCCGGAGTCGTCGCCGACGCTGGGCAGGCCGGTGATGGTGGCCGCCTCGCGGGCCTTGAGCAGGGCGTTCTCCTCGAAGGTGAGGCCGGTCTCCGGGGACTCCGGATACGGGGGCACGTCGTCGAGGCCGACCAGCGAGACGTGCGGCGCGGCCTCGGCGAGGACGCGGCGCAGCTCGACGAGCTTCTTCTGGTTGCGGGTCGCGAGCAGCAGCTTCATCCGGCGATCGCCTTCTGCTGGAGGGTGGTGAGCTCGGCGCAGCCGAGGGCGCCCAGGTCGACGAGGAGGTCGAGCTCGGCGCGCGAGAACACGGCCTGCTCGCCGGTGCCCTGGACCTCGACGAAGTCGCCGGCGCCGGTGCAGACGACGTTCATGTCGACGTCGGCGATGACGTCCTCTTCATAGCAGAGGTCGAGGCGCGGCTCGCCGGCGATGATGCCGACGCTGACGGCGGCCACGGAGCGGTGCAGGACCTGCGCGGGCTTACCGGCGAGCTTCTTGTTGGCGGCCAGGTAGGCGACGGCGTCGGCGAGGGCGACGTAGGCCCCGGTGATGGCGGCGGTGCGGGTGCCGCCGTCGGCCTGCAGGACGTCGCAGTCGAGGACGATCGAGTTCTCGCCGAGGGCCTTGAGGTCGATGCAGGCGCGGAGGCTGCGGCCGATGAGGCGGGAGATCTCGTGGGTACGGCCGCCGATCTTGCCCTTGACGCTCTCGCGGTCGTTGCGGGTCGTGGTGGCGCGGGGCAGCATCGCGTACTCGGCGGTGAGCCAGCCCAGTCCGGAACCCTTCCGCCAGCGGGGCACCCCTTCGGTGACGCTGGCCGTGCACAGCACCCGGGTGTTGCCGAACTCGATGAGCACCGACCCTTCCGGGTGCATGCTCCACTGGCGGGTGATCGATACGGGCCGAAGTTGATCTGCTGCGCGAGCATCCGGACGAGCCATGCGTCCAGCCTAGTCAAACCACCCGGTCGGGCAGCGACAGCCCCGGGGGGAGCTCGGGCGCGAGGTCGGCGGACAGGTTGCCGGCGTCGCGGCGCAACAGCTCCGTGACGGCCAGGCCGAACAGGCCCGGCAGCAGGTCCGTCGAGCGGCGGATCATCCAGCGGGTGCCCTGAGTCGCCATCCACCACGCCTGCGCGGTGCGGGTCGGTGGCGGGCTGCTCGGCGCCGGGTCGGGGCGGGTGCCGATGCCGCCGCCGAGGCGGGCCGCGAGCAGGTCGTAGAACGAGCAGGCGAGGAAGCGGTGCCCCCGCTCGCTCGGATGGAGGCGGTCGACGCTCCACATGCGGCGGTCGTACGAGTCGGCGTTGCTCGCGGCGTCGAAGTGTACGGTGGCGTGCCGGGCGGCGACGAGGTCCGCGGCGGCGTTCAGGTCGCGCATCCGCCGGGCGAGCGGGCGGGCCAGGGGGCCGGGCAGCCCGAACATGCGGCCCGGGTCCGGCAGCCGGATGGTGAGGACCTCGGCGCCAGTCGCGCGGAGGGCGGCGACGGTGCGCTCCAGGTTGCGGGCGACCCGGGCGGCGTCGAACGGGCTGCGCAGCGTGTCGTTGGTGCCGACGAGGACGGCGGCGACGTCGGGGCGCAGGTCGAGGGCGCGGGGCAGCTGTTCGGTGACGACGTCGGCGCTCTGGGCGCCGCTGCGGGCGATGTTGTGCAGCCGGGCGCCGAGCGCGGCGGCGAGGATCGGTGCCCAGCCGCGCCAGGAGCCGTCGGGCATCCGGTCCCCGAAGCCGACGGTGGTGGAGTCGCCGAGCGCGACGAAGACGCTCACGGCACACTCGCCGAGACGGGGACGTCGTGCACGGCGAGGAATCCGGCGACGGCCGCCGGCCAGGAGTACCGCTCGGCGCGGTCCCGGGCGGCCCGCCGGCGCTCGTCCGCGGGTCGGGCCAGCACCTCCAGTACACCGGCCGAAAAATCCGACAGGACGGCCGCTCCGGCGCCGCCGATGACTTCGGGCAGGGCCGATGCCGAGGACACGACGACGGGTGTCCCGCAGGCGAGGGCTTCCAGCGCGGCGAGGCCGAACGTCTCGATCGGGCCGGGGGCGAGGACCACGTCGGCGGTGGCGAGGAGCGAGGCGACGGCGGTGCGGTCGGCGACGAACTGCATGAAGTGCACCGCGTGTCCCTGGGCCAGCTCCTGCAGCCGGGGACGCAGCGGCCCGTCGCCGGCGACGACCAGGACCGCGTCGACGCCCTGGGCGCGCAGGGCGATGAGGGCTTCGACGGAGCGTTCGGGGCGCTTCTCGGTCGAGAGCCGGCCGCAGTGCACCAGCAGCACCTGGCCGGGGGCCGCGAACTGTGCGCGCAGCGCCGGCGACGCCCGCGAGGGGTGGAACAGGCCGAGGTCGACGCCGAGCGGGACGCGGACGAGGTTGCCGGCGCCGATCCGGTCGAACTCGGCCGCGGCCCAGGCGGTGGTGCACAGGATCTGGTCGTAGGCGCGGTGGCTGCGGGCGTTGAGCAGGTCCGCGCAGGCCGCCCCGACCGGCCCGGCGAAGCTGAGCAGCCCGGCGAGGCTCTCGTGCGACACCATGACGGCGGGGATGCCCCGGTCGCGGGCCCAGCGGCCGGTCCAGCGCAGCGTGAACCGGTCGGAGACCTCCAGCCGGTCGGGCTGGAGACGGTCGAGGAGCTTGGCGAGGCGGCGCCGGTGGATGAGCACCCGGTAGCCGCCGGTGCCGGGCACGACCGGGCCGGGCAGCGTGATCACCCGGCCCTGCGCGTCGGACACGTCGGAGTGCTCCTCGCCGGGCACGATCAAAATCGACTCGTGACCCGCGGCGACGTAGCCCTCGCCGAGGGCGCGCAGGGCGGTGCGGAGACCGCCGGACCGGGGCATGACGAAGTTCGCCAGGCGGACGATCCTCACGCGGACACCGCCGGCACGGTCACCGGGACGACGGAGGTGTAGTGCCGGATCAGCTCGTCGCCGACCGCCGACCAGCTGCGGGCCGCGACCGCGACGCGGGCGGCGAGGCCCATCGCCTGCCGGCGCTCGGGGTCGGCGACCAGGTCGGTGACCGCGTCGCGCAGCGCCAGCGCGTCGCAGGGCGGCACGAGCAGCCCGGTGCGGCCGTCGTCCACGAGGTCGAGCGGGCCGCCCTGGGCGGGGGCGACCACCGGTACACCCGACGCGAGGGCTTCCTGGACCGTCTGGCCGAACGTCTCGAAGGGCCCGGTGTGGGCGAACACGTCGAGGCTGGCGTAGAGCCGGGCGAGCTGGTCGCCGCGGCGCTCGCCGAGGAAGGCGGCGCCGGGCATGGCGCGCTCCAGGGCGGCGCGGGCCGGGCCGTCGCCGACGACCACGACGCGGACGCCGGGGATGCGGCTCAGCGGCGCGAGCAGGTCGACGCGCTTCTCCACGGCGAGCCGGCCGACGTAGCCGACGAGCACGGACCGATCGTTGCCCAGCAGCGCCCGGCGGAGGGCGGCGCTGCGGCGGCCGGGGTCGAAGCGGGCGGCGTCGACGCCGCGGCGCCACAGCCAGACCCGCTCGATGCCGTGGCTGTGCAGGGCCGTGGCGGCGGCGGTGGACGGCGCGAGGGTCCGGTCGGCGGCGTTGTGGATGCGGCGCAGCCACCGCCACGCGGCCTGCTCGCCGAGGCCGGAGTGGTAGTACAGGCGGGCGTAGGCGGGGACGTCCGTCTGGTACACGGCGACGGTCGGCAGGCCGAGCGACGCGGCGACCGTCATGCCGCGGGCGCCGAGCACGAACGGGCTGGCCAGGTGGACCAGGTCGGTGCGGTGGGCCCGCAGGGCGGCGGCGAGCCGCCGGCTGGGCAGGCCGAGCCGGAAGGTCCCGTAGCCGGGGGTGGCGACCGAGGGGACCCGGATGATCTCGTACGGGAAGGCGCCGGTGACCGACCGCGCCCCGGAGGAGGGCTGAGGGGCGATCACGAGGGGCTCGTGGCCTCGCGCGACGAGGTGTTCGGCGACCCGTACGACGGAGTGGGCGACGCCGTTCACATCGGGCGGGAACGATTCGGTGACGATCGCGATCCGCATGCCGTCACCATGAGGTCGGCGACCGTGCATGCGGCCACCATCGACTGACCAAACGGCGAACGCTGCCTAAATGTCGTACCTCGCGCCAGGCCGGACGATGTCGATCGGCCCGTCGAACGCGGCCTTCGCCGCCTCCAGGGTCAGCGCCTCGCTCCCCCACGCCGGCACCAGGTGCGTCAGCAGCAGCCGGCCGACCTCGGCCTTGGTGGCGTGCTCGGCCGCCTCGCGCCCGGTGAGGTGCAGGTCCGGCGGGTTGTCGGCGCCGTCGAGGTAGCTCGCCTCGCACAGGAACAGGTCCGCGCCCTGGGCGAGGCGGATCAGCTGGTCGCAGGCGGCGGTGTCGGCGGAGTACGTGATGACCCGGCCTCCGTGCTCGATGCGCACGCCGTAGGTCTCTATCGGGTGGTTGACCCGGTCGACGGTGACGTGGAGCGGGCCGATCGGGAAGCTGCCCGGCTGCAGCGAGTAGAACGTGTAGACGTCGCTGATCGCCATGGGCTCGTTCTCCCCGCCGTACGCGGCGGAGATGCGCTCGGGCGCGGCGACCGGCGCGTAGACGGGCAGCGGCGGCAGCGGGCCGGACGGTGCGTAGCGCCTGGCCACTATGTAGGAGCACGCGTCGAGCATGTGGTCGCAGTGCAGGTGCGTGAGCAGGATGGCGTCGACGTTGTAGAGGCCGGAGAACCGTTGCAGCGTCGACATCGACCCGGGGCCGAAGTCCACCAGCAGCCGGAACCCGTCCGCCTCGACGAGATACGCCGAGCAGGGCGCCTCGGGTCCCGGGAAGCTGCCGGCGCAGCCGAGAACGGTGAGCCTCATGCTTCCCCTAAGAACAACGCGGGCGCGCCACTGTGGATCACGCCGGTCAGGTGAGGATAGTTCGTCAACCCGGGGTGCCGGATGACGGCACCGGCACAGCAACCGGGCGCGGACGGACTGCACCGGCGGGGGTTGCCCGGCCGGTTGCTGCCGATGGGCAAGTCCGTCACGTGGCGCAGCCTACGCCGGACTGGCAGGCAAGGCTGAACGATCGGACGGCAGATGTCGCCAACGTGACAGGGTCGCGTGACGCCGGACGCCCGGGCTCGTTGGGATTCGTAAGCCACCAAACGACCCCGGGCAACAGGAGTGGACGTGACCGTCGAGGTGTCCAGGACCAAGCGGCTGCGGCAGCAGCTTCCCGACGCCTTCCGGCTGCCGACGGACCGCGACCCCGCGCCGGAGCCGCGCCACCTCGCCGCCGTCTGCGGCTGGGCGGCGCTGCTCGGCCTCGGCGGCATGGCGGTGGCGCTGCGGGCGTTCGTGGGACTCGTCAGCGCGTCCCGCGGCTGGTACGCGCCGACGGTCATCGTCATCGGGCTGGTCGGCCTGGCGTGCACGATCGCCGCGTTCGCCAGCGTGCACAAACGGCGCCTGCCGTTCGCCCTGCTCGGCGCCGCTTCGGTGAGCCTGCTGCTCGGGTGGATCGTGACGGGCCTCTAGGGCGCTCTAAGCCCACAGCTGGCCGTCGAGGGCCGACTCGGCGTCGGCGAGGGTGCCGCCATACGCGCCGGTCGACAGGTACTTCCAGCCGCCGTCGGCGACCAGGAACACCACGTCGGCCCGCTTGCCGGCCTTGAGCGCCTGGTGGGCGACCGCGAGGGCGGCGTGCAGCACCGCGCCGGCGGAGAAGCCCACGAACATGCCCTCGACCTCGACGAGCTGGCGGGTCCGCAGCACCGAGTCGCGGGTGCCGACGGAGAAGCGCCTGGTGAGGACGGTCGCGTCGTACAGCTCCGGGACGTAGCCCTCGTCGAGGTTGCGCAGCCCGTAGACCAGCTCGCCGTAGCGGGGCTCGGCGGCGATGATCTCGATGTCCTCGACCTTCTCGCGAAGGTAGCGCCCGATGCCCATCAGCGTGCCCGTGGTGCCGAGACCGGCCACGAAGTGCGTGATGGTCGGCATGTCCCGGAGGATCTCCGGACCGGTCGACTCGTAGTGCGCCCGGGCGTTGGCCTCGTTGCCGTACTGGTAGAGCATCACCCAGTCGGGATGCTCCGCGGCGATCTCCTTCGCGACCGCGACGGCCCGGTTGGACCCGCCGGCGGCCTCGGAGAAGATGATCTCCGCGCCGTACATCCGCAGCAGCGCGGTGCGCTCCGACGAGACGTTCTCGGGCATGACGCAGACCAGGCGGTAGCCGCGCAGCTTCGCCACCATCGCCAGGGCGATGCCGGTGTTGCCGCTGGTCGGCTCGATGATCGTGTCACCGGGGCGGAGGCGGCCCGCTTCCTCGGCCGCCTTCACCATCCACAACGCGACCCGATCCTTCACGCTGCCCGTCGGGTTGCGGTCCTCGAGCTTGGCCCAGAGGCGGACCTCCGGGCTCGGCGACAGCCTGGGCAACCCGATGAGCGGCGTGTTTCCGCACGCCTCGAGCACCGACTCGTAGCGCGCCACGGAGATCAGCCCCGCAGGGCGTGGGCGGCCGCGAACGCGAACGCGCCACCCGCCACGGCGGGCAGGATCGTCACCGAGTCGCCGTCGTTGAGCTTCGCGTCGAGCGCGCCCAGGAAGCGGACGTCCTCGTCGTTGACGTAGACGTTGACGAAGCGGTGCAGGCCGCCCTCCGGGGTCAGCAGGCGGGCCTTGATGCCCGAGTGCCGGCTGTCCAGGTCGGCGAGCAGGTCGGCGATGGTGTCACCGGCGCCCTCGACGGTCTTGGCACCGCCGGTGTAGCTGCGCAGGATGGTCGGGATGCGAACCTCGATAGCCATGATCATTTCCTCTTGTGTACGAGCGGTGAACTGGACGACTGGACATGGTGCGACGACAGGCGGCGATCAGCTGCCTGCGCGACACTCGTAGTCGACGGTCGTCGGGCTCTGCCCGAAGAGATATGACTGGACGGCGTGTGAGTCCACGACTGCATTAACTACCTGAACCGGCTCTTCGGTGACGGCTCCGTCCACGATGCGGAACGACCTGATCTCGGTCTGCTCCGGGTCGCGGGTCGAAACCAGCAGATAATGCGCATTCGGCTCACCCGCGAACGACACGTCCGTCCGCGACGGGTAGGCCTCGGTGGCGGTGTGCGAGTGGTAGACGACCACCGGCTCCTCGTCCGCGTCGTCCATCTCGCGCCACAGCCGCAGCTGCTCCTTCGAGTCGAACTCGTAGAACGTCATGGAACGGGCGGCATTCTCCATCGGCACGTGCCGGACCGGAGTGTCCGAGCCGGCCGGACCCGCGACGATCCCGCACGCCTCGTCGGGGTGGTCCCGGCGGGCGTGCGCAACGATCGCGTCGAGGATCGCGGCGTCGATGGTCAGCACGCCCCACAGCCTACCGAAACCTGAAGGCAACTCGCTCGTGACCGCGCTCACGCCGCCTGCGCCGCGCTCCGCCGGGGCCGCTACGCCATCAGCGCGCCGACGAGGCTCTCCTGCAGGTAGGTCAGGTACTGGTACACCGACAGCTGCCCGACCCTCGTGGAGGTGGGATCCTTCAGGATCGCCTCGTCGAGCTCCGCCTCGATGTCGACGTCGTCGTCGTCGATCCCGAGCCGGGAGCCCAGCGTCAGGCGGACGTCGGTCAGCGCGCGCAGCCACGCCTCGGCCTGCTCCTCGTCGAGTGCGACCTCGCCGCCCTCCACCGGCAGCACGTCCAGCAGCAGCGCCGCCTGCTCCAGCTTCGCCGAGCGGAGGTCGTCCTCCAGGTAACGGCGCAGCTCCTCCGAGGCGGCGGCGTCGTCGCGGTACATGTCGGGGAAGAGCCGCGCGATCACCGGGTCGCCGCGGTCGAACCCCTCCGACAGCAGCGTGATGACCTCGAGCATGACCTCGTTGAGCACCGCCGCCTCGGCAGGGCCGAACCGGGCGATGCACACGGTCCCGTTGCGAACGAACATCGTCATGCCGCCACCTCCGCTGCGCTCCGGCGGCGGCCTGACCGGACGCTGTGCCCCCGGTGCCCGGCTCCAGCGCTGTGCTCCGGACCCGTCACGACTTGTCCACCGTCGCCCACAGCCCGTAGGCCTGCAGCCTGGAAGCGTCGTACTCCATCTTCTCGCGTGGCCCGCTGGACACGATCGCCTTGCCCTTTTGGTGCACGTCGAGCATCAGGCGCTCGGCCTTCTCCCGGCTGAACCCGAACAGTTTCTGCAGGACCCATGTCACGTAGCTCATGAGGTTGACCGGATCGTTCCAGACCACGGTCACCCACGGACGGTCGGTCTCGGGCACCTCATCAGCCTCGAGACGGGTCTCTTCGATCGGTACGACCTGCGGCGCCGCCATACCAACATGGTGCCATCAAGCGAGCAGCACGCCATGGTCGACCGCATCCCCACCGATGACGGCCAGTGCCTGACGCAGTGCCGTGTAGCGCTCGCCCAGCTCGTGACCCACCTCGACCTCGATCTCCCGCAGCGCGTGCTGCAGCCAGCGCCGGCAATCCTTCTTGTCCGCGTGCTTCGGCGGCCCGCCCGGCGCGCTCTTCGGCTGCCACAGCGCGTAGCAGCTGGCGTTAAGCGCGACGCCCAGCGACGGCAGCACCTGGCCGGCCGGCTCGCCGCCGCCGACGGCGCAGAGGTTGTCCACCGCGGCCGCGCCGGCCATCGAGGCCACCGCCGAGGTGGCGGTGAGCAGCAGCGCGTGGTCGCGGTCGCGTCCGTCGTCCCGCAGGGAGTCGACCGCCCGGCGGGCCGCGGCGGCGATCCTGGCCAGGACGACCTCGTCGGGCGCGGTGTCCAGCAGCTCGGTGAAGACCGCGGCGATCACCTCGCGCGTGTCGTCGCGCAGCTTGCGGGTGGTGCGCACGGACAGCGCGTGCAGCTCACGGTCGAGCACGTACGGCAGCTCCGGGCAGCCCTTGCCGGAGCCGAGCTCCTGCACGCACCGCACGTGGATGGTCGCCAGGTCGATGGAGACGCGCTGCACGGCGGCGACCCGCCGGTTGGCGATCTCGCGGTCGAGCAGCTCCTGCCACTCGTCGCCGGCACGGGAGACCGTCGCGGCGGCGACCCCGACCGGCGCGGGCCGCACCTCGCCCCAGGTCTCCAGCTCGTGGCGCAGCTCGGCGACGCCGAAGACGGCCTCCGGGTCCAGCGACACCGGGAACCAGGGCGCGGACGCCAGGCGCTGGCCGCGGGAGGCGAGCAGCGCCCGGTCGGCGACCAGCATCTCGGGCCAGGCGTCGTGCTGGTCGATGCGGGTGAGCACGAACGCGATCCGGGCGGCCCGGTCCGCGGCGGCGGCGAGCAGGTCCAGGTCGGCGCGGGCGAGCGGGGCCGCGGCGTCGACGACGAACAGCAGCCCGAGGCCCCGCTCGGCGGCGTCGAGCACGATCTCGGCGTTCGCGGCGTCCAGGCCCCCGCTGCCGGGCGTGTCGACCAGCGCGACGCGCTTGAGCAGGCTCGAGGAGTGGTTGATCTCGATGCGGCGGGCGGGCCGCGTCGGGCCGGGCCGCGGGTCCCGCTGGCCGGGGACCAGGGCGGCCCGCGCCTCGCGGTGACCCGGGACGAACGCGCGGGTCTCGGCCTTGTCGCCGTGCCGGAAGACCAGCCAGGTGTCGCCCGCCGGAGCCGGCTCGACGCGCCGGATCAAGGCATTGAGCAGGGCGGTCTTGCCGCTGCGGGGCGAGCCGGCGATCACTGCGAAGCTGCCGGTGCCCGCCGCCTGACGGGGCTCGGACTGCCGATGACTTCTGCTGCCGCGGACCGGCATGGTGGACACCGGCCCCCCGGGCGTCGTGACTGTCAGATCGATCAGCGGCGCCTGCATGATCCCAGACCCCATGTGCGACCTCCTCGTGCACGGCCGGTAAGCACCGGAACGCTACGTGAACAGCCACTTACGGAGGCAGTACTCGAGCTACTCAACTGAGACCAAACGCACTACTCAAGTTCGAACATCGGCGGGTACGCGCAGTAATCGACCTATCGATATGCTGCGACGGTGCCCCCCTGGAGCTTTGTCGGTCGAAACGCTGAACTGGTCCGCCTCGCCGAGGCAGCCACCGGCTCAACCGGTCGCGGATTAATTCTGGGCGGCCCTCCAGGCATCGGCAAGAGCCGATTGCTTCGCGAGGGTGTCAACGCCCTCGACCAGGACAGACTCGCCGTCTGGACGGCGACCGCCAACGCGGCGACGGCGGGCCTACCGCTGGGCGGCCTGGCCCAGGTGCTGCCGCCGGACCAGCCCTCGGGCGGCTCGCCGGCCGGCCTGCTCCGCTGGGCCGTCGACGCGCTGCACCGGCAGGCGGCCGGCCGGCCGATCGTCGTCGCCATCGACGACGCCCACCTGCTCGACCCGTTGTCGGCCGCGCTCGTGTACTACGTCGCCAGGTCCGAGAACGCGACCGTGATCGGCACCGTGCGCACCGGCGAACCCGTGCACGACCCGATCAGCGCCCTGTGGAAGGACGACCTGGTCGAGCGGATCGAACTCACCCCGCTGACCCTGCAGGAGACCTCCGACCTGCTCCAGCAGGTGCTCGGCGGCCCGGTCGACTCGGCCTCCGTCGACCGGCTCCAGCAGCTGTCGCAGGGCAACGCGCTGCTGCTGCGCGAGCTGGTCATCGCCGCGCACGCCAGCGGCGAGATCATCGAGAGCTACGGGATGCAGCGCTGGACGGGCAAGGTCGACCTCGCCCCCACGCTGACCGAGGTGGTGGACGCCCGCATCGGCAAGCTCACCCCGCAGGAGCGGGCCGTGCTGGAGCTGGTCGCGTTCGGCGAGCCGATCGGGCTGCCGCTGCTGGTCAACGCCACCGACCTGAACACCGTGGAGACCGCCGAGGAGCGGCAGCTGATCCGCGTCGTCGTCGAGGACCGCCGCACCACGGTCCGCCTCGCGCATCCCCTGTACGGCGAGGTCGTGCGCCGCCGCTGCCCCGTGACCCGGGTCCGCCGGCTGCTCGCCGACCTGGCCGGCCTGGTGGAGGGCAGTGGCGCCCGGCGCCGCGACGACCTGCTCCGCGTCGCCGTCTGGCGGCTGGACAGCGACACCGCCCGCGACCCGCAGCAACTGCTCATGGCGTGCCGGCTCGCGTTCGCCACCTATGACATGGCCCTGGCGATGCGGCTGGGCAAGGCCGCCCTCGCGGCCGGCGGCGGGTTCGACGCCGCGGAGACCCTCGCGACGATCCTCATGTTCGTCAACATGCCCGAGGAGGCCGTCGCGATCCTCGACGCCAACCAGGACCAGACCGTCGAGGAGTCCCAGCGCAGCCGGTGGCTCGCCATCCGGCACATCACCGCCCAGTGGGGTCTCGGCGACCCGGACACCGTCGACGACATCGACCGCAAGGCACACGAGCTGAGCGACCTGCGCGAACGCTCCCTGGTGCTGGCCGTGGAGTCGACGATGCGGCTGCACCGGGGCGACAACGCCCAGGCGCTCACCCTCGCCCGCCAGGTCCTCGACAGCGCGGCCAGCGCCCCCGGCCCGCGGGCCCTCGCCCGCAGCAACATGGCCCAGCTGCAGGCCATGCGCGGCACACCGGTGCAGACCGTCAAGGCCCTCGCGGCGGTCGACGCCGAGGCGGCGCAGTGGCGGGTCGAGCTGCCGTACTTCCAGCTCGGCATCGAGCTCTCCCGCGGCACCGCCATGATCCTCGCCGCCGACCTGGAGGCCGTCGACGCGATCGTCGCCGCCGAGTTCGCCGGCATGGCCGACGCCGGCAACTTCAACATGGGCTCCGGCTACCTGCAGATCGTCCGCGCCCAGGCGGCCCGCCTGCGCGGCCGGCTCACCGAGGCGGCCCGGGCCGCGTCGCAGGCCTGCGCGGCCCTGGCCACCGGCAAGGTCTTCGTCGCGCTCGCCCACGCCGAGCGGGCGCACGTCGCCGCCCTCACCGGGGACGCGGCCGGCGCCGCGGAGGCGTTCGCGATCGCCGAGGCGTCGCACTACCGCTCGATGGAGGTGCTGTACCCGTGGCTCGAGGAGGCCAGGGCGTGGGTCGCGGTCGCCTCCGGTGACGTGCCGACCGCCGCCGAGGTCCTCCGGCTGCTCGCGGCCCGCACCCGCGGCGACGGGTTCGCCGCGCACGAGATGTCCGCGCTGTACCACCTGGGCCGGCTCGGCTTCGCCCGCGAGGTCACCGACCGGCTCGACGCGCTGTCGCACACCGTCGAGGGCCGCATCGCCCCCGCGATGGCCTGGCACGTGCGGGCGATGGCCGGCGAGGACGGCGGCAGCCTCCTCTCGGTCGCCGAGGAGTTCGCCGACCAGGAGCTCAACCTGTACGCCGCGGAGGCCGCCGCCGGTGCGGTCACCCTGCTGCGGGGCATCCGGTCGCCGCAGACGCCGCGGGCCGCGCAGCGCCTCGCCGAGCTGCGGGTCCTCTGCCCGGCCGCGGCCACGCCGGCGCTGGTCGTGCCGCAGCCCATGCTCACCGGCCGCGAGCGGCAGATCGCCCGGCTCGCCGCCGCCGGTGTGCCGTCGAAGGAGATCGCGGACCAGCTGTACCTGTCCTCCCGCACCGTCGACAACCACCTCATGCGCGTCTACGCCAAGCTCGGTGTGACGGGTCGCGCAGAACTGGCCGCCGCCCTGCGCTCGCTGCCACCGGAGGAATGAATAGTCTTGGTGGCGTGACGACAAGCGCGCTGCTGACCGACCACTACGAGCTGACGATGCTGTCGGCGGCGCTGCGCGACGGGACCGCGTCGCGCCGCTGCGTCTTCGAGGTGTTCGCCCGCCGCCTCCCGACCGGGCGGCGGTACGGTGTCGTGGCCGGCATCGGGCGCCTTCTCGCCCACGTGGAGGACTTCCGCTTCGACCCCGCCGACGTCGAGTTCCTGCTGTCCCGCGGGATCGTCTCCGCCGACACCGCCGAGTGGCTGGCGGCCTACCGGTTCACCGGCGACATCGACGGCTACGCCGAGGGCGAGCTGTTCTTCCCCGGCTCGCCGATCCTCACGGTCAGCGGCACGTTCGCCGAGTGCGTCGTGCTGGAGACGCTGATCCTGTCGGTCCTCAACCACGACAGCGCGATCGCGGCCGGCGCCGCCCGCATGGTCACCGCCGCCCGCGGCCGCTCCGTGATCGAGATGGGCTCCCGGCGCACGCACGAGGAGGCCGCGGTGGCCGCGGCGCGGGCCGCTTACCTGGCCGGGTTCGCGTACACCTCCAACCTCGAGGCCGGCCGGCGCTACGGCATCCCGACGACCGGCACCGCCGCGCACGCCTTCACGCTGCTGCACGACACCGAGCAGGCCGCGTTCGCCTCCCAGGTCGCGACGCTCGGCAAGCAGACGACGCTGCTCGTCGACACGTACGACATCGCCCAGGGCATCCGCAACGCCATCGAGGTCGCGGGCCCGGACCTGCGGGCCGTGCGCATCGACTCCGGCGACCTGTCCGTCCTCGCCGCGCACTCCCGCGCGCTCCTGGACTCCCTCGGCGCGACCGAGACCCAGATCATCGTCTCCGGCGACCTCGACGAGTATGCGATCGCGGCCCTCGCGGCCGAGCCCGTCGACGCGTACGGCGCGGGCACGGCCGTCGTGGTCGGCTCCGGCGCCCCGACCGCCGGCCTGGTCTACAAGCTGGTCGAGGTCGACGGCCGTCCGGTGGTCAAGCGCTCGGAGAACAAGGGCACGGTCGGCGGCCGCAAGACCGCCGTCCGCCGGCACAAGCCGACCGGCACCGCGACCGAGGAGGTCGTCGTGTCGATGGGCATGCCCGCCGCCGAACCCAACGACCGGCTCCTGCAGCGGGCCTTCGTCCGCGGCGGCGAGCTGGTGCCCGACCTGCCCGACCTGGCCGCCTCCCGCGAGCACCTGCGCCAGTGCCTCATCTCGATCCCCTGGGAGGGGCTGAAGCTGTCCGCCGGCGACCCGGCGGTTCCCGTCCAGATGCTTGGGGGCTCCCTGTGACTCGCGCCTTGATCATCGTTGACGTGCAGAACGACTTCTGCGAGGGCGGCTCGCTCGCCGTCGGCGGCGGCGCCGGCGTCGCGGCCGCGATCTCCGCCGCCGTGGCCGGCGGCTCCTGGGACCACGTGGTGGCCACCCAGGACCATCACATCAACCCCGCGGGGCACTTCGGCGACCCGCCGGACTACGTGTCGACCTGGCCCGTGCACTGCGTGGTCGGCACCGGCGGCGTCGACCTCCACCCGTCACTGGACGTGTCCCACGTGGAGGCCGTGTTCACCAAGGGCGAGTACTCGGCGGCGTACTCCGGCTTCCAGGGATCATCGTCCGGCGTCGACCTCGCGTCCTGGCTCCGCGCCAGATCGGTCTCCGAGGTCGACGTGGTCGGCATCGCCACCGACCACTGCGTGCGAGCGACTGCAATCGATGCGCAACGCGAAGGCTTTGTTACATCTGTGCTGCTGGACCTCACCGCGGGCGTCGCCCGGCCAACGGTGGACGCCGCCCTTGCTGAGCTGCGCGCCGCTGGGGTGACCCTTGTGGGTGAACCGGTCGTATCGGCAAGCTGACCATCCGGTGGATGGCACACGACTGGACTTGCCGTGTAACAACCGACGTGTACCGTCATCCCGGCAAGCGGTTCCGCACCCGATGTGAGGAATTCTCACATCACAACGTAAGGACCACCTACACGGAGCGTGGCGAAATGGGGAAGACTTCGCTACGCTTGCGGGACCTCGAAGGGTCGTCCATGGTGGACGACTCAGCACCAGGAGGGTCACGTGAAGTTGTCGATCGAAACTCGCCCCTCGGATCAGCGCGAAGCATTGCTGACCCTGAGCGGCGAAATCGACTATGAGACCGCTCAGGAGCTTCGCACAGCGGTGAGTTCAGTGCTCGACGGCAACATCGACACGCTCGTCATCGACCTCGCCGGCGTCACGTTCCTCGACTCCACCGGCATCGGCACCCTCGTGGTCGCCAAGCGCATCTGCCACAGCATGGGCGTCAAGCTGCACATTCGCCGACCAAACCCGTTCATCGCGCGGCTGTTCGCGGTGGTCGGGGTCAGCGACATCCTCGGGGTCCCGATCCCGCCGGGCACCGTCTCCGGCCGGCTTCCCCAACCCCGCGAGCGCGGCGTCACCCAGCCCGCCTGACACCATCAGGGCGACACGACCCGGACCTTGGACCCCGCACGTCCAAGGTCCGCGCTGTCTCCTCCCTCACCCCTGCGGTTGCCGGTTTACGCCCCGCAGCGGCCTGCTGAGCGCTCCGCAGCCCCCTTCCCACAGCGCCTCACCCCGCCTACCCCTTCGCTACACCCCGTCACCCACCCACGGCAACCGCCCCACTACGGAATGGTAGGACGACTCCCCACCGCCCCGTGATCGACTGACACATCCGGTCACCACGACACCGGAACCACCCCTCGATCACCGCGGAAGATCACGTCCCCCCGAGTGCTCGACACTTGCCCGGGTCCTGCCAAGACCCGAACCACCCTGCGCGACGCCGACCCCCACGCGGCCGTCCCGCCACCCCCGCACTCGAGCGGCCCCCTTCTCCGCCGCCCCACCGATCGACCCCACGACGCCGCTGTGATCGAGAGCTGGCGCTGGTCGGAACCACCCGTCGCCCGCACCCCCCAGCGGCACCGGACGACACAGCCCGAGGACCCAGCCATCCAACAACCGGCACAGCGAGCCCCCAGCGCGATCGCATGTGGAGCTCTCGGACACCACTACCCAGACACGCCACGAAGCGGCCGCCCCTGCATAGCGGCGCGAAGCCGAAGCACTACGAAGCGTGGGCCAGAACGAAGCGGGCACCACACAGTGCCCAAGCCGCCCCCGAAGCAGAAGCCGGCGCAGCGCGGAAGCCAAAGTCAGCGCGAGCAGGCACCGAAGCGGATCGAACACCACTGCAAAGCGCACGCTGGCTCGGGGAGCTGGCATGGCTCGGAGGTCAGCGCAGGAGCAGGCGCCGCCACGCAGCAGAAGTCGGCACGCAGCAGGAGCCTGCGCGGAAGCCGGTGCCTGTCGTCAACGCGCGAGCTGCCCCTTGCCCTGGAACCCGCCCGCCACCAGGGAGCACACGCAACCGCCGATGACAGCGCGAAGCATGGGCCGCCACAGCGCAGGAGCCAGGCTGCACGAAGCCGAAGCCGGCACGAGCGAACACCACCGTGGCGGAGCGGACACCACCACAGAGCGCACGCCGGCTCAGGAGCTGGCGCGACTCGGAAGCCAACGCCGGAGCAGGAACCAGCACACAGCGGCGCGGCGGCCAGTTTGCGTCATCGATGCGCGCACCTGGCCCCTGGCACTGGAGCCCGCCCACCGCCAGGAGACACATGCAACCGCCGATGACAGCGCGGCGCGGGAGCCAGGACGCGCGGGAGCCAGGACGGCGCAGGGGCTGGAGGTGGCGTGAGCGAACGGCCATCAAGGCGGAGCGGGCACCGCCCACAGCGCGCAAGCTGGCGCGGGAACCGGCCCAAGTGGAGCGGAGCTGGTTTGGCGCGGAAGCAGACACCACCGCGAAGCGGAGCGGACATCACGCGAAGTGCAAGCAGGCACGACGCGGACCAGCAACCCGCATGGCACGGCCCCGGGGACCGGCACAGGCCGAGCAAAGCGGAGCGGAACAGCCCCGAGCAGCAACCGACACCACCGCAAAGCGCAAGCTGGTGCGCCGCGGCCCGGGAACCAGCACGGCGCAAGGAACCAGCGCAGGCCAAGCGGAATGGAAGCCGGTCCGGAACGGGAGCAGGCGAAGCGCAAACCCGGTGCGACGCGGCACGGCCCGGGAGCCAGGACGGTGCGGGAGCCAGGAGTTGGCGTGAGCGAACGGCCATCAAGGCGGAGCGGGCACCGCCCACAACGCGCAAGCCCGGCTCGGGAACCGGCCCAAGTGGCGCGGAGCCGGCCTGACGCGGAAGCCGACACCACCGCGAAGCGGAGCGGACATCATGCGAAGTGCAAGCAGGCACGAGGCGGACCAGGGACCCGCACGGCACGGCCCGGGGACCGGCACAGGGCCGAGCGGAGCGGAACCAGCCCGGAGCAGCAACCGACACCACCCCGAAGCGCAAGCGGCACGATGCGAACCAGGAACCAGTGCGGCGCAAGGAACCAGCGCAAGCCAAGCGGAGTGGAAGCCGGTCCGGAGCGGAAGCGGGCGAAGCGCAAACCCGGTGCGACGCGACGCGGGCGGATCGGGGCGGAAGCTGGAGCGGGGCGGGAGCCAGGGCATGTCAGAAGCCAGCGCGGCTCAGGAACCCGCGCGGGCGGAGCGGGCGGAAGCCGGCGCGGCGCAGGCACCAGCGGGCGGAGCGGGGTCGGGTGGAAGTCGGCGGGCGCAGGAATCGCGCGGGCGGAACAGGGTGGGAGCCAGCGCGGCGCAGGCACCGGGGCGGGAAGCTGCGCGAGGCGGGAAGCTGCACGAGGCGGGAAGCGGCGCGGCGCGGGCGGACTGGGGCGGAAGCCCGGAGCGGGGCCGAAGCCCGGAGCGGGGCCGAAGCCCGGAGCGGGGCGGAAGCCCGGAGCGGGGCGGAAGCCCGGAGCGGGGCGGAAGCCCGGAGCGGGGCGGAAGCCCGGAGCGGGGCGGAAGCCCGGGCATGTCAGGAGCCAGCGCGGCTCAGGAACCAGCGCGGGCGGGCGGGGCGGGAGCCAGCGCGGCGCAGGCACTGGCGGGCGGTGCGGGGGCGAGGTGCGAGCCGGCGCGGGCCGGAGGAACCAGTGCGGCGAAACAGGGTGGGAGCCGGCGCGGCGCGAGGCGAGAAGCGGCGCGAGGCGAGAAGCGGCGCGAGGCGAGAAGCGGCGCGAGGCGGGCTGGCTGGAGGGTGGAAAGGGAGCAGCCCCGGCCGCGGGCCTCCGGGAGGAGGCGGGGCGGCCGGGGCTGCGTCCTGGTGGAGCTAAGGAGGAAAGCGTGTCAGTGCTGTTCCTCATAGGTGGCGCCGCCGTCGGCCTCGTGGCTGAGGGGGCGGGCGCCGCCGGTGGGTGGGGCGTCCAGGGAGTGGCCTGGGGCGTGGGCCGGGAAGCGGGCGTCGAAGGCCGGGCGCTCCGAGCGGATGCGCGGCATGCTGTCGAAGTTGCGCAGCGGGGGCGGGCAGGAGGTGGCCCACTCCAGGGACATGCCGTGGCCCCACGGGTCGTTGACCTCGACGACGCGGCCGGTCTTGTAGGACTTCCACACGTTCCAGAGGAAGGGCAGCGTGGAGAGGCCGGTGATGAAGGAGCCGATGGTCGAGACCGTGTTGAGGGTGGTGAAGCCGTCGGTCTCGAGGTAGTCGGCGTAGCGGCGGGGCATGCCCTGCGTGCCGAGCCAGTGCTGCACCAGGAACGTGGTGTGGAAGCCGATCGTGGTGAGCCAGAAGTGCACCTTGCCGAGGCGGTCGTCGAGCATCCGGCCGGTCATCTTCGGGAACCAGAAGTAGACGCCGGAGTAGACGGCGAACACGATGGTGCCGAAGAGCACGTAGTGGAAGTGGGCGACCACGAAGTACGTGTCGGAGACGTGGAAGTCGATCGGCGGGCTCGCGAGCAGGACGCCGGAGAGGCCACCGAAGAGGAAGGTCACCAGGAAGCCGATGGCGAAGAGCATCGGTGTCTCGAAGGTGATCTGGCCCCGCCACATGGTGCCGATCCAGTTGAAGAACTTCATGCCGGTCGGGACGGCGATGACGAAGCTCAGGAACGAGAAGAACGGCATGAGCACCTGGCCGGTCGCGAACATGTGGTGGGCCCACACGCTCATCGACAGGGCACCGATCGAGATGGTCGCGCCGACGAGGCCCTTGTAGCCGAAGACGGGCTTGCGGCTGAAGACCGGGATGACCTCCGTGATGATGCCGAAGAACGGCAGCGCCACGATGTAGACCTCGGGGTGGCCGAAGAACCAGAACAGGTGCTGCCAGAGCATCGCGCCGCCGGTCTCCGCGTCGTAGACGTGGGCACCGAGGCGGCGGTCGGCCTCCAGGGCGAGCAGCGCGGCGGCCAGGATCGGGAAGACCATGATGACCAGGACGCTGGTGACCAGGATGTTCCACGTGAACATCGGCATGCGGAACATCGTCATGCCGGGCGCGCGCAGCGTCAGGATCGTCGTGATCATGTTGACGGCGCCGAGGATGGTGCCGAGGCCGGAGAGGACCAGGCCGACGATCCACAGGTCGGCGCCGACGCCGGGCGAGTGGATGATGCTGTTGAGCGGCGCGTAGGCGAACCAGCCGAAGTCCGCGGCGCCGCCCGGCGTGATGAAGCCGATCAGCGTGATCGACCCACCGAACGCGTAGAGCCAGTAGGCGAACGAGTTGAGCCGCGGGAACGAGACGTCGGGCGCGCCGATCTGCAGCGGCGTGATGTAGTTCGCGAAGGCGAACACGATCGGCGTCGCGAAGAACAGCAGCATGATCGTGCCGTGCATCGTGAACAGCTGGTTGTACTGCTCCGGGGAGAGGAACTGCAGCCCCGGCCGGGCCAGCTCGGCGCGCATCAGCAGCGCCATGAACCCGCCGATCATGAAGAACACGAACGACGTGGTCAGGTACATCAAGCCGATCTGCTTGGCGTCCGTCGTGCGCAACAGCCGAGCGAACGCCGAGCCCTTGACCGGCTTGTGCACCGGCCAAGGCCTGGTGACGATCGGCTTTGGTGCAACGGTGGTCACGAAAGGCCTCCTGAGGCTGTTGAACCCGCTGGCGAGCCAGCTCCGTGAGGTGGCCGGACGATCGACGGCGCGATCAACACGTCACCTCGGAGGCAGAATAGTCTCCCGGTCCGACACAAAATCGCTGGGGGCACAAGACCTAGCGGGTGGCAGGCGTGGCGCCTCCCGCCGCGCCGAGGTTGAACGTGATCGCGCCGGCCGCGATGGCCGCGAGCACCAGCAGGATGACGCCCCAGAAGATCAGCCGGTCCGCCGCGGTCGGCTCCTTCCAGGCACTCGAGATCCGGGCACCGACCGGCACCGCGGGCGACAAATCCGAAGTGTCCGATTCATCCAAAGACGGACCAGCAGCGGGAGCGGGACGAGCGGGCAGCGCCCGGAGCAGAATCAGGGTCGCGCCCGCAAGGACCAGCAGGACGCCCAGGACGGCAATGATGACGGCGATCCAGTCACGCATCGCAGATCTCCTGACTGAGGGGGGGTCGATGCCAAGCAGGCTAGGAGATCCACGCAGGTCACGCCAGAACCCCGCGCGACGCCCCGAGGAGCCCCCGGCCGCCCGCGCGTGAAAACCCGGTGAAATTTACAGTCGAAACCCCGGTAGTGAAACCTGGCGGCAATCTCGTGTTGACAGTGCGGAAACCGTGTACGACGCTCGGCATGGAAGCGCTCCCAAAATCGACGCCTTGCTATCCGAGGAGGTCGCGATGTCGATTACCGCCGCTGCCGAACACCCCACCCTCGCCCATGTCGCCGCGCTTGCCGGTGTTTCTTCCGCCACCGCCTCCCGCGTGCTCAACGGCTCCGCCCGAGTCAGCCCCACCGCCCGCCAGCAGGTCCGTGACGCCGTCGACCGGCTCGGCTACGTCAGGCAGCGCGCCGCCCGCGCCGTCGACCGCCGCCCCCGCTCGGTCGCCGCCGTGGTCTGCGAGCCCAACGCCCGGTTGTTCGCCGATCCGTTCTACTCCCGCGTGCTCGCGGGCGCCAGTGCCGCGTTCGCCGAGCGCGACATGCCCATGCTGCTCGCCGCGGGCGAACGACCGGCGTCGCTGCAGCGGTACCTCAGCAGCGGCCACATCGACGGGGTCCTGCTGATCTACTGCCGCAGCAGCCACCCCCTGGTCGTGACGCTGCCGGCGCTCGGTGTGCCGGTCACGCTCATCGGCCGCCCGCTGCAGACCAGCACGCTGCCGTACGTCGACGCCGACAACAAGGGCGGCGCCCGGCAGGCCGTGGAGCACCTGGCGCGCACCGGGCGGAAGCGGATCGTCACGATCGCCGGGCCGCCGGACGTGTCCGCCGGCGTCGACCGGCTCGCCGGCTTCCGCGAAGGGCTGGAACGGGCCGGCCTGGAGCCGGGGCCGATCGCGTACGGCGACTTCACCAGGCCGGCCGGCGTCCACGCCATGACCAGGCTGCTCGACCACCGGCCCACCCTCGACGCGGTGTTCGCCGCGTCGGACCTGATGGCCGTCGGGGCGCTGCACGCGCTGCGCCAGGCCGGCCGCCGGGTGCCGGAGGACGTCGCCGTCATCGGCTTCGACGACCTGCCCCTCGCGGCGTTCACGCAGCCGCCGCTCACCACGATCAAGCAGCCGGTCGAGGAGATCGGCGCGGCCGCGGCGCGGCAGCTGCTGGCGCTGATGAACGCCGACAACCCGGAGCCGTCGCCGGTGCTGCCGACCACGCTCGTGCGCAGGCAATCCGCGTGAGGGCGCATCCAAGCGGGGCCGCCGCGACGAACAGAAGGGTATGCAACGGCTACTGGAGGCGGCCCGGTCGCTCGACACCGGCACGGTCGCGCGCACCGTCCGGGAGCTGATGGACGACCACGGCGTGGCCGAGGTCTGGACCAGCGTGTGCGTCCCGGCACTGCACCACGTGACCGGCGACGTCGCCGTCGAGCACGCCCTCAGCCAGGGCGTCGCGCACGGTCTGGACCTGGTCAGCGCGCCGCGGCACGACGACATCAGGACCAACCACGTCCTGCTGGCGTGCGCGCCCCGCGAGGCGCACTCGCTGCCGCTGCGCGCGCTGGCCGCGGCGTTGTTCGAGCGCCGGATCGGCACGTTCCTGCTGGGCGCGGAGGTGCCGTGGAGCGCGCTGCGGGCCGCGGTCCACCGCGCGGTGCCCGGCACCGCGATCGTCTGGTCGCAGCAGCCGGGCACCGCCGACCCGGCCATGCTGCTCGCCCTCGCGGCGAGGTTCCCGGGCACCCGGTTCGCGGTGGCCGGGCCGGGCTGGGACCCCGCGCCGGCCGGTCTGCCGCACCTGACATCCATCGACGATGCCGTTTCCGCGTGTGTACCGGTCGCCGCCGGCCGCCCCCCGGACGCCGACTGGTAGCGCCGCACCTGACATCCATCGAAGACGCGTGCGGTCGCCCATCTGACGCCCATCGCGGATGCGTGCGGTCGGCCTCCCGACGCCGACTGGTAGCGCCGCGGCCGAACCGATAGCGTGCCGGGCATGATCGAGCTGGGGCCGCCGGCGTACACGGGACGGCGCCGGGCAGGCATCGGCGGTCAGCCACGGTTCGTGTTCGCGGCGGTGCTCGTGCTGCTCGCGCTGGTCGCGCTGCTGCTGCGGGTCATGGCCGGCGGCGGCGACCGGCCGGAGGCACAGGCGACGATCGAGCCGCCCGGCCCGGTCGTGCCCGTCGAGCCGGGCAGCGCCGCCGCACAGACGACGGCCGCCGCCGCCTCCCCCAGCGCGAAGGCGAGCCACAGCGCGTCACCGTCCTCGTCGCCGAAACCGTCGGTGACCTCGTCGGCCTCCGTCCAGCCGCCGGCGCCGAGCGCGAGCGGGAGCCCGAGCGCCGCCGGTACAGCAGCGAAGACGATCGAAGCGGAGGCCGCCGCGAACCGCAGGCCCAGCCAGATGACGGTGCGCGAGGTGTCCTCTGCGTCCGGCGGGCGGGCGGTCACCGGGGTCGGCAACAACCGGGTGCTCACGTTCACCGCGGTCACCGCCGAACGGCCCGGCGAGGCCACCGTCACCGTCGCCTACCTGTCGACCGAGGACCGCTCCTGCTGGCTGCGCACCGGCCGCGGCAACTGGCAGCAGGTCCGGTTCCCCGCCAGCGGCGGCTGGGACCGGGTAGCGACCGTCACGCTGACCGTCCGGCTCGAAACGGGCCAGAACACGATCGAGGCCGGAAACACCACCGGCAGATGGTGCCCCGACCTCGATCGCATCACCGTTGCCCCCCGCTGACCACCCCAGCCGCGGCAACATGATGTGGAACGTTTGGCGTGACCGTGCGCCGGGTGGACCATCCAGGGAGGCTTCCGGTTTTGTCCGGCGCCGGTCACATGAACAAATATGCGGGCCGGACCTGAGTCGCACCCGTAATCGCGCTGGGAAGTTCCTGGTAATAGGGTCCCGGACATGGCGCTCTTCGACCTTCCCCTCGCCGAGCTGCGGCAGTACCGCGCAGCGACCCCCGAGCCCGCCGGCTTCGACGCGTTCTGGGCCGAGACCCTCGACGAGGCGCGCCAGCTGGCCGCCCCCGCGGTGCTCACGCCGGCCGACACGGGCCTGCGGGCGCTCGACACCACCGATGTGACGTTCACGGGATTCGGCGGTCAACCGGTCAAGGCCTGGCTGAGCCGCCCCGCCGGAGCGACCGGACCCCTTCCGGTGGTCGTGGAGTTCGTGGGGTACGGCGGAGGCCGGGGCTTCCCCCACGACTGGCTGCTCTGGTCCGCCGCCGGCTACGCGCACCTGGTGATGGACACCCGCGGGCAGGGCGGCGGCTGGCGGTCCGGCGACACCCCCGACCCGGACGGGTCCGGCCCGCAGGCGCCCGGCTTCCTCACCCGCGGCGTCCTCGACCCGCGCACGTACTACTACCGGCGCCTGATCACCGACGCGGTCCGGGCCGTCGAGACCGCCAGGGCGCTGCCCTTCGCGTCCGGCGTGCTGGTCAGCGGGATCAGCCAGGGCGGCGGGCTGGCGCTCGCCGCGGCCGGCCTGAGCGACGTCGCGGGCGTCATCGCCGGCGTGCCCTTCCTGTGTGACATCCGCCGCGCCGTGACGATCACCGACCGGGCGCCGTACGCGGAGTTCGCCGCCTTCTGCCGGCTCAACCCCGCCCGCGCCGCGCAGGCCCTCGCCACCGTCGACCACGTGGACGGCGTGCACTTCGCCGCGCGGATCACCGCACCGGCCCTCGTGTCGGCGGCGCTGATGGACCTGACGTGCCCGCCGTCGACGGTGTTCGCGGCGTACAACGCGCTCACCGGCCCCAAGGAGCTGGAGCTCTACGAGTGGGACGGCCACGACGGCGGCCAGGGCCACTTCGCCGCCCGCGCGGTCGCCTTCGCCAACGCGCTGTTCGGGCGCTAGGCGACCCGGTACGACTCGCCGAGGGTGCGCACGACGTCGCCGCGGTGCAGCTGGCGGCCGCGCCGGGTGTCGACCTCGCCGTTGACGGTGACCTCGCCGTAGGCGATGAGGTCCTTGCCCTCCCCGCCGGTCTCCAGCACGTCGGCGAGCTTCAGGAACTGACCCAGCCGGATCATGTCGCCACGGATCTGGACATCTCTCATCGGGCACGCTCCAGCAGCGTCAGCATCTCGGGCAGGTCGAAGAACCGGGCCGTGTCCAGCGCCGACGGCCCGCCCGCGGCCGGGTCCGCGCCGGCGTCCAGCAGCGCCCGCACGGACTCCTCGGACCGGCGGAACACGGCGGCGGCGAGCGCGGTCTGCCCGCGGTCGTTGGCCCGGCCGGTGTCGGCGCCGCGGGCCAGCAGGGCCGCGACCGTCGCCGGGTGGTTGTGGTAGGCGGCCAGCATCAGCAGCGTGTCGCCCTTGTCGTTGGTCAGGTTCACCGGCAGGCCGGCGTCGACGTTCGCCGCGAGCTCGTCCGCCGCACCCGCACGGGCCAGGTCGAACATCTGATGCGCGAAGTCGATCACCGCAGGGTCGATCGGTTCACTCACGTCGTCACCTCCGCTGCGCTCCGGCGCCGCCGCGAGCCAACCTGCAATCCCGGTGAGCGGCCCGAGACGCTTCGCTGGCCGCTCACGTCGTCACCTCCGCTGCGCTCCGGCGCCGCCGCGAGCCAACCTGCAATCCCGGTGAGCGGCCCGAGACGCTTCGCTGGCCGCTCACGTCGTCACCTCCGCTGCGCTCCGGCGCCGCCGCGAGCCAACCCCCCGAACCCCCGAAGCGTAGCTGTCGGGCAGCCGACCGCCGGACTCCGAACCCGCCGCGCGCCGCCCCCGTGTCACTGGGCAACGCTGCGAACAAGGAGACGCCGACATGCGCAAGATGATCCTCACCCTCGCGGTGGCCGCCGCGGCCGCCCTGTCGCTCACCGCCTGCGACTCGATCGACCTGACCAAGCAGGACCAGGCCGCCACCGGCGCCGAGGCCCCCGCCGCCACCGAGGCGCCGGCCGCCGCCGCACCCTCGTCCGCGGCCGCCACCGTCGCCGGTGTGAAGGTCCGCGACGACGCCACGCTCGGCAAGGTGGTGACCGACTGGAAGGGCTGGACGCTGTACCGCTTCGAGAAGGACACCCCGAAGCCGCCGAAGTCCACCTGCGAGGCGGACTGCCTGGCCAAGTGGCCGTACGTGCCGTACGCCGAGAACATGAAGATCGAGGGCGTCGACCAGAAGCTGATCGGCAGGGTCACCCGCGCCGACGGCGCGCTGCAGCTCACCATCAACGGCTGGCCCGCGTACCGGTTCGCCGGTGACGCGAAGGTCGGCGAGACCAAGGGCCAGGGCGTGGGCGGCGTGTGGTTCGCCTTCACGCCCGAGGGGAAGAAGGCCCAGGCCGTCACCGGGGACAGCGGCAACGGCGGGTACTGAACCCCTCCGGGCACGCCGGCTCCCGCCCCCCGTCGGGAGCCGGCGTGACCGTGTTGTGCAGATCTCGTGACGGGGGCTCCCCGGCCGCGGAGGAGCGCCCTACGCTGCGGCCATGACCACCCGGCGGAAGATCCGCATCTGGCTCGTGCTGTTCCTGGTCGGCCTGATCGCCAGCGGGGTGACCGCCTTCCCGCTCGAGCACGAGGTGCACTGGCTGCGGTCGGTGCTCGACCGGTTCGACGCCGCGCCCGACGCCCTCGTCGCCTGGATCCAGCGGGTGGATCAGGGCATCACCGAGACCAACGACCGCTATCCGTTCATCATGTACGGCACGGACTGGCTGGCCTTCGCGCACCTGGTGATCGCGGTCGCCTTCTGGGGCCCGCTGCGCGACCCGGTCCGCAACATCTGGGTCATCGAGTTCGGCATGATCGCCTGCGTCGGCGTGGTGCCCCTCGCCCTGTTCGCCGGCCCGGTCCGCGGCATCCCCGGCTGGTGGACCGTGATCGACATCTCGTTCGGCGTGTTCGGCATCGTGCCCCTGATCATCGTCCGGCGCCTGATCAAGCGGCTCGAGGCCGAAGGCACCCACCTTGCTCCCGAAAAACCGTTGCAGCCCCTCGGCGGCCGTGGCTAGGTTGGTCGTACACGGGAAAGGAGGTGGTCCAACGTTGTGTAGCAATGGGACTCGTGAGGTGACTGTCCGCTAGCCGCCGTCCTCTGGACTCGCATTTCGTGCGGTCGCCCGGATGGCGGCACGGCGAATACGAGACAGTTTCCCAGCCCCCGAGGCTTTCCGGTGTCAGTCCAGCCGGCCCGCGCGCAGTCAGCGCAGGAACCTCGGGGGCTGTTCCATATCCTGATGCACATGATCTCCGCCGACCGTCTCCGCGACCACGTCGCCGCGCTCGTCGCCCACGGGCCGCGCTGCGGCGACCTGCCCGGGGTGCCCGCTGCGCTGCGGTACATCACCGACGAGCTGAGCGGGCTCGGCCTCGTCGTGCGGGTCGAGCGGTACGGCGGCGAACTGCACGACGTGAACCTCGTCGCCGAGATCGAGGGCGGCACCTCCGACGACGCCGTCGAGCTCGCCGCGCACTGGGACACCGTCGACACCACCCCGGGCGCCGACGACAACGCCAGCGGCGTCGCCGGGGTCCTGGAGGCGGCCCGCGCCCTGCGCGACCTGGACCTGCCGGCGCGCACGATCCGCTTCTGCCTCTTCGGCGGCGAGGAGGACGGCTTCAAGGGCAGCACCGCCCACGTCCGCCAGATCACCCCCGACACCGAGTCGATCGTCTTCGAGATGATCGGCCGCACGTCGCCGACCCAGTCCTCGCCGTCGTTCCTGCTCGACCCGCCGACGGTCGGCGACTTCATCGCCCTCATCGCCAACCCCGCCTCGGCCGGCCTCGCCGACGCGTTCGCCTCCGCCGCCGCGCCGCACCTGCCGACGTTTCCCCTGGTCATGCCCACCGAGGCGATGGAGGTCGTGCTGCGCAGCGACCACGTGCCGTACTGGAACTCGGGCCGCCGCTCGCTGCTGGTCACCGACACCGCCGAATACCGCAACCCCGACTACCACGCGGCCACCGACACCCTGGACCGCCTCGACCTGGACTTCGCCGCGAAGGTCACCACCGCCGCCGTCCGCACCATCACCCGCCTCGCCGGCTGACCCGCCCGGGACATGATTGTGATCTAGATCACTCTGTCCGCTAGTCCGGCGCCGTCCCTCCACCGGCCCGGCGCCCGCGATCTGGCAGCATCCCTGCCGTGAGTCCGACGCCGATACGGCTGCTGATCGCCGACGACCAGGCGCTCGTCCGCGGGGCGCTCGCCGCGCTGCTCGACCTCGAGCCCGACCTCTCCGTCGTGGCGGAGGTCGGGCGCGGCGACGAGGTGGTCGCGGCGGCCCGGGAGCACCGGCCCGACGTGGCGCTGCTCGACGTGGAGATGCCGGGCATCGACGGGATAGCGGCCGCCGCCGCGCTGCGCAAGGCGATGCCCGGCTGCAAGGTGCTGATGGTGACGACGTTCGGGCGGCCGGGGTACCTGCGGCGGGCGATGGCCGCGGGGGCGTCCGGGTTCGTCGTCAAGGACACGCCGGCCAGGCAGCTCGCCGACGCCGTGCGGCGCATCGCCTCGGGGCTGCGGGTGGTGGACCCGGCGCTGGCGGCGGAGACCCTCGCCAGCGGCGACAGCCCGCTGACCCCGCGCGAGGCCGACGTGCTCCGGGCGGCCCGCGAGGGCGGCACGGCCGCGGACGTCGCCGGGCAGCTCGGGCTCTCGGAGGGCACCGTGCGCAACCATCTGTCGGCGGCGATCGGCAAGACCGGCGCCCGCACGCGCGCCGAGGCCGTCCGGCTCGCCGAGGAGAACGGCTGGTTGTGAACAGGCACGGAAACCCCGATGTAAGGAGCAACCAGTAGGGTGGGTGCATGACGGCACTCCTGGCGAGCGGTCGCGACGCGGACGTCTACGCCATCGACGAGCGGCGGGTGCTGCGGCGCTACCGGCAGGGTGGCGACGTGACCGCCGAGGCCGCCGTCATGGAATATGTCAAGGATCACGGCTTTCCGGTTCCTCGCGTGTACGAGGCGACCGGCGCCGACCTGATCCTGGAGCGGCTCGACGGCCCGACGATGCTGCAGGCGCTCGCCGACGGGTCCCTCGACCTCCGCGACGGCGGCACGGTGCTCGCCGACCTGCTCGACCGGCTGCACAAGGTGCGCGTGCGGACCGCGAAGGACCCGGGCACCCGGATCCTGCACCTCGACCTCCACCCGGAGAACGTGGTGATGACCGAGGGCGGGCCGGTCGTCATCGACTGGCGCAACAGCACCGAGGGCCCGCCGGAGCTCGACGTGGCGATGAGCGCCCTGATCCTCGCCCAGGTGGCGATCGAGCCGGGGCACGAGTTCGCGGAGCGGGCCGAGGTGTTCCTCGACGTGTTCCTGTCGTGCACGAAGGACAACCCGCTGTCGCAGCTGGAGGCCGCCGTCCGCCGCCGCGGCGCCGACCCGGGCGTGACCGCCGCCGAGCAGTCCCACCTGCACGAGGCCGCCATCCTGGTCACCACCCTCGCCCGGGCCCACCACTGAGCGGCGACCGGCCAGCCTGACCGAAGCCCGCCTGGAAGCCACCGAGAACGGCAGCCGGACCGCCTGATCGAAGCCCGCCTCGAAGCCTGCCTCGAAGGCCGCCGGGCGGCGGCCCGCCCAACGGCTTGATCGAAGCTCGTCGAGCGGCTCCACAGACTCACCTCCCACAGGCGACGCCCGGCCCGCGCCGGCGACGGCACGCTTCATGCCATGGAGGAACTCTTCGTCCGGCAGGTCGACATCGGCATCGCCGAGATGGACGTCGCCGACGGCGACCAGCTGACCACCGCCCGCGTCGTGGTGGAGCACGCCACCGCCACCGACGGCCGCGGCGGCCCCGAGCGGCAGCTGCTGCTCGTGTACGGCGCCGAGGAGACCCCAGCGGTCGCCGAGGCCCTACTGAGAGCAGCGGAGACCGCCATCACACCCTGACGCACATCTTGTTGAGCGCTCAACTACTCGCTACATTGAATGCATGAGTACGCTGCCCGAGCTGGACCGGCATCTTGCCACCGCGATCCCGGCCAGCCGGGACCAGCGCGCCTGGACACCCGACGACGGCGCGCTGCCGAGCATCTACCTGAGCCACGGCGCCCCGCCGCTGCTGGAGGACGGCCCGTGGATGCGGGAGCTGTTCGACTGGGCCGCCGGCATGCCCAAGCCGAAGGCCATCCTGATCGTCAGCGCCCACTGGGAGTCCGCCCCGCTGAGCGTGTCCGGCACCGCCGCAGGCACGCCGCTGGTCTACGACTTCGGCGGGTTCGCCCCGCACTTCTACCAGCTGCAGTACGCGACCCCCGACGCGTCCGACCTCGCCCGGCGGGTCGCCGCCGCGATGCCCGACTCGGAGCCGGTGCACGAGCACCGCAGCCGCGGCCTCGACCACGGCGCCTGGGTGCCGCTGATGGTGATGTACCCGCTGGGCGACGTCCCCGTGCTCCAGCTCAGCCTGCCGACGCACGACCCGGACCGGCTCCTGGAGCTCGGCCGCCGGCTGCGGCCGCTGCGCGAGGAGGGCGTGCTGATCGTCGGGTCCGGGTTCATGACGCACGGCCTGCCGTTCCTGCGCCGCGAGCACTGGCTCGGCACCGGCGGGACGCCCGGCTGGTCCGCCGACTTCGACGCCTGGGCCGCCGAGGCCCTCGCCAAGGGCGACCTCGACACGCTGACCAGGTATGCGAGCCTCGCGCCCGGCATGCCGTTCGCCCACCCGACGGTCGAGCACTACACGCCGCTGTTCGTGACGCTGGGCGCCGCCGACCGGCCCGACGCGCCGTCCACCACCGTGATCGACGGCTACTTCATGGGGCTGTCGAAGCGATCCGTGCGGGCGGGCGCTAGCGTCTGACCGTGGCCTACCTGCTCTCCGTCAACGCCGGCACCCCCACCCCGACCGACCACTCGACCGAGCCGATGACCGGCATCGACAAGCGCCCCGTCGAGGGTCCGGTCCTCGTGCTGGTGCCCGGCCCGGAAGGCACCGCGCCGACCGGGATCGCCGGTGACGTGGTGTGCGACCTGCGCGTGCACGGCGGACCGGACAAGGCGGTCTACGCGTACGCGCGGGAAGACCTCGACCGGTGGGAGCGGGAGCTCGGCCGGAAGCTGACCGGCGGGGTCTTCGGGGAGAACCTGACGACGACCGGCCTGGACGTCACCGGCGCGCGGATCGGCGAGCGCTGGCGGATCGGCGGCGAGGTGCTGCTGGAGGTGGCGTCGCCGCGCATCCCGTGCCGCACGTTCGCCGGCTGGCTCGACGAGAAGGGCTGGATCAAGCGCTTCACCGACCAGGCCGAGCCCGGCGCGTACCTGCGCGTGCTGCGGCCCGGCACGATCCGCGCCGGCGACCCGATCGAGGTTGTGCACTCCCCCAGGCACGACGTGACGATCGGGCTGGCGTTCCGGGCGCTGACCGCCGAGCCCGCGCTGCTGCCCCGGCTGCTCGCCGCGGACGAGCTGCCGGAGCGCACCAAGGAGAAGGTGCGGGCCAGACTCGGCCAGCAGCTCAGCCAGTAGGCAGGACCAGCGCGTACGCCCGCGGGAAACCCAGCCGCGGGATCCTGTGCTGCTGGATCTCCTCCAGCGTCACCTCGCGGACCTGGCCGGAGCCCGGCTCGAAGCAGTGCAGCACCGCCTCCTGCGGGTGGGCGGTGATGAGCACCCAGTGCCGGGGCACGCCCTTGCCGACCAGCATGGCGACCGGCCAGCCGGTGTCGACGGCGGCGGTCACGTCGCTCAGGCGGTCGTTGCGGCCGCGGAAGAGCCGCCACCCGTACCGCGTGCCGAGCTCCGCGGTGTGCCTGGAGATCGTCGCGGCGACGCCCCACGGGGTCGTCCCCAGCTTGCGGGGCCAGATCCGGTTGGCGGCCTCGTGGATGCGGTGCTGTTCGGCGCCGTAGTCGGCGACGCCGTCCGCGTACTGGGGGTCCAGCAGCGCCGACGCCACCATGGCGACGGTGGGTCCACACGTGAACCCGTCGGTCTGCCGGACCCCGGTCCGTAACTCAGCGGTCGTGAAATCGACGCCCCAGGCAAGCATGCCCGGTTTGTATCAGACGGCGCGGGCCACCGCTATCTTCGTGCCGGAGCGCTGGCCCGCCTCGTAGAACATGTACTGCACGCCGCCGTCGGTGCCGAACGACGGCGCCGCGGAGCGGTTGTTGTCCGGCGCGCCGGACAGCGCGGCATGGAAGACGCCGAGGTGGACCTCCTTGTCGAAGTTGTTGCCGACCTCGGTGAGGAACATGTCGCCCGACGAGCCGTGGTAGACGACGTACGTGGTGTTGTTGCGGTACAGCAGGTGCGGGCCGCTCAGGTCGGTCTGCCCGTCGGCGGCGGGCGACACGAGCGGGTTGGGGTCGAACTGCCACGACTTGCCGTCGGCCGACCAGCCCCAGAAGATCCGCCGGCCGCTCTTGAGGCCCATGAAGACCATGACGTACTTGTTGCCGAGCGCGGCGATGCGGTGCTCGAAGACCCGCGCGTAGGTGGTCTCCGTGGTGCCCGGCACCATCGCGGTGGTCAGCACGGTGCCGTAGTAGGTGAAGTTGATCCCGTCGCTGGAGATGGCGAGCCGGGTCGTGGTGTTCTCGCCGTGGTAGTACATGAAGAACTGCCTGGTCGAGGCGTTCCACACGACGTGCGGCGACGACACGTGACTGACCGAGTAGTGCGGCGACCAGGTCCGGCTGATGATCGGGTTCGCCGGGTGCTCGGTGAACGGGCCCGCGAGCGAGTTGCCGTAGGCGAGGCAGATCCCGCCGGGCGCGTCGTGCGGGGCGTAGTAGAGGTAGTAGCGGCCGCGGGCGCCGCTGATCTTGTCGTACATCCCGCGGATGCAGGGGAAGATGAGCTCCCTGGTGGGGTTGTAGGCCAGGTTCGCCGGAAGCGGCTGGCCGAGGTACTTGTAGGTGGGGAATCCGGCCGGGGCGGCGGCGGACGCGATGCTGGGGATGGCGAGTGCTCCGGCGAATCCGGCGGCACCGGCCAGCACCTGGCGGCGGTTAACAGGTGACATGCGACCGAGTCTGGGGAACGTCCGGCGCCCGGCACAAGAGGGTAATACGTATTATCTGCCAGAGGCCTCAACCGCCGCGGCGACCCTGCCGATAACCAACGCGTGGAGACTCGGGCGGCCAGGCCGCTCTGGCTTGCCTGGCTGCTGATCGGCGGCCTGGCCGCGGTCGCCTGCCCGCTGCTGCCCGACGGCACCTACGCCGCCGATTTCGGTTTCGAGGTCGTCGGGCTCTGCTCGGTCACCATGGTGCTGCTCGGCGTGCGGCGCAACCGGCCGCCCCGGCGGGCGCTGTGGTACTGGTTCGCCGGCGGCCTCGCCACCTGGGTCCTCGGCGACGTCACCTGGGCCATCTACCAGCACGTGCTGCACCGCAGCCCGTTCCCGTCGCTCGCCGACGTGTTCTACCTCGGCGCGTACCCGCCGCTCGCCGCCGGCCTGTGGCTGCTGCTGCGCCGGCACGGCCGCGACGTCGCCGGGCTGATCGACGCGTGCATCGCCGCCGCCGGCACCGGCCTGCTCTTCTGGGTCTTCGTGATGCGGCCGGTCGCCGAGCTCGCCGGCGTGTCGCTCCTGCAGCGGCTGATCTCCCTCGCGTACCCGGCCGCCGACGTGCTGCTGCTCGTGCTGCTGGCCAGGATGCTCGCCGGCCGCGCCGCGAAGACGGCGAGCTTCTGGCTGCTGGCGGCCAGCATGGCAGTGATGTTCTGCACCGACGTCGCCTACTCGCTGGTGTCGACCTACGACATCCTGGCCGGCGGGGTCCTCGTGGTCGGCTGGCTGGTGTCGTACGTCTGCCTCGGCGCCGCCGCGCTGCACCCGTCGATGCGGGTCATGGACGAGCCGTCCGACGCCGTCGACACCGCCCTGTCCCGGCGCCGGCTCACCGTGCTCGCGATCAGCTCGCTCGTCGCACCCGCCCTGCTGCTGGGGCAGGGCGTGGCGGGCGGCGGGCGGATCGACTGGCTCGCCATCGGCACGGTCGCGGTCGTGGTGTTCCTGCTGGTGCTGGTGCGCATCGCGGGCCTCGTCGGCAAGGTGCAGGACCAGGCCGACCAGCTCAGCGAGCTGGTCATGCGCGACGACCTGACCGGGCTGCCCAACCGGCGGTTCCTGGAGGAGCTGATCCGCGACGAGCTCGACGCGGGCACCGTGCCGCAGGTCGCGTTCATCGACCTCGACGACTTCAAGCGCATCAACGACGGCCTCGGCCACGCCATCGGCGACCAGCTGCTCGTGGCCGTCGGCAAGCGGCTCGGCACGGTCCTGCGCCCCGGCGACGTGGTGGCCCGGCTCGGCGGCGACGAGTTCGCGGTCCTCATGCCCGACACCGGCCCCGTGGCCGCCGACGCGATGGTCACCGAGCTCGCCACCGCGCTGCAGGAGCCGGTGTTCGCCGGCGACCAGCACCTGCTCGTGCAGGCCAGCATCGGCGTCGCCGACGCCGCGGGCACCCGAGACCCCTTCGAGCTGCTGCGCCGTGCCGACGTCGCGATGTACGCCGCGAAGGAGGACAAGACCCGACAGCAGCGCTTCCGGCCCGAGCTCGACCAGCGGGCCTCGGCGCACGCGCAGCTCGGCGCGCAGCTGCGCGAGGCGCTCGACCAGGGGCAGTTCCAGCTGGTGTACCAGCCGATCGTGGCGCTGCCGCACGGGCAGATCGTCGGCGTGGAGGCGCTCATCCGCTGGCATCACCCGACGCTCGGCTTCATGAGCCCCGCCGACTTCATCCCCGTCGCCGAGCGCAACGGCCAGATCGTCGAGCTCGGCGCCTGGATCCTGCTCGAGGCCTGCTCGCAGGGGGCGGCGTGGATGGCCACCCTCGGCGACGCCGCGCCCGGCAAGGTGTCGGTCAACGTCTCCGCCCGGCAGCTCGCCGAGCCCGACTTCCCGGAGGTGGTCGCGGCGGTGCTGGCGGCGACCGGCTTCCCCGCGGACCGGCTGGCGATCGAGGTCACGGAGACGGCCGTCTTCGGTGGCGGGCGCGCGATCGAGGCCCTGGACGCCGTCCACGAGCTGGGCGTGCGGATCGCCCTCGACGACTTCGGCACCGGGCACTCGTCGCTGGGCCTGCTGCAGACCTGCCCGGTCGACATCCTCAAGGTCGACAAGTCCTTCGTCGACGACATCACGATGGCGGGCCGGCACTCGGTGATCGCGACCGCGCTCATCAACGTCAGCAACGGGCTCAACCTCGACGCCATCGCCGAGGGCGTCGAGACGGCGGAGCAGGCGCAGGAGCTGTACCGGCTCGGCTACCGCTTCGCGCAGGGCTACCACTTCGGCCGCCCGGTCGCGCAGCCGTCCTTCGCCCTGGCCTCCGCCGCGGCCTGACCCCCGGGGCGCCGGCCGCCGTGCCGACCTCCCGGCGCCCACGGCGGCCGGTGCGCTACGCGGTGACGCCCGCGGTCTCCTGCTGGCGGGGCAGGGTCCGCGCCACGGTGGCCGGCAGGACGACGCAGGTCCTGCAGCGGGCCTCGTACGTGTACGTGCCGTCGTCGGGCAGCGCGGTCGACGGGGCCAGCTCGCGCAGCATCGGCTCGCCGTGCTCGAGGACCTGCGTGTAGACGGCGCTGAAGCCGCGGCACACGTCGCACACGGCGCGCCGGTAGGTCACCGACGCGGGCCCCAGCTCCAGCAGCGCCCGCACCGGCGCGAACAGCTCACCCCGGTGATCCAGGTCGATCCCGGCGGCGACGACCCTGGTGCCGCGCTCCAGCAGCGTCCGGACGACCGCCATGTCCGACATGGCAAACATGTGCACCTCGTCGATGCCGACCACGTCCACGTCCCCGTCCAGCGCCGAGGCGAGCGAGCTCGCCTTCACGGTCGCCAGGGCGGCCCCGCTGCGAGACACGACCCCGGCGTCACGGACGTGCCGCGCGCTCTGGAACACCCGGTGCCGCACGTCGGTGAACTGCAGCGGCGACAGCAGGCTCACCAGCTCGAGGGACTTGCCACTCTTCATCGGCCCGAGGATGACGGTCAGATCCACGGCGGCCAGGCTACCGCCCCGACCGCCCCCGCTCACGTGTTACGGCTCACCCAGTGTCGCTCAGCTGGGGGTCAGTAGGTGCTGGCGAGGGTGACCAGCGCCGGGTCGACGAACCCGTCCAGGGCGGTGAAGAGCAGCAGGCCGGTGAGGATGCCGCAGGCGTTGGGGGCGATCGAGCCGGTGCCGAAGCTGAACCACAGGCCGTTGGGGACGACGATCACGGCGGCGCCGGGCTTGTCCTGGAGGGCGTCGGCGATGCCGTCACGGATGGACTCGTCGCCGTACGTGGGGTTGCCGTCGCACTGGAAGGTGTTGCGCAGCGCGACCGCCAGGGCCTTCACGCCGGTCCCGTCCTTGGCGGCCGGGGTGAACATGGCGGACGCCGCGATCGGGTCGCCGGTGTCGAGGCGGAGCGTGACCGCGGTGACGCCACCGTTGACCGAGCGGGCGCCGGGGAACCTGATGCTGGTGTCGAAGCGGACCGACAGCAGCTTGCCGGTGGCGGCGACGTGGTTGGTGACGTTGGCGAAGCCGCCGCGCCGGCCGGTGAAGAGCCGGCGAGTGAGAGGCTGGCGGCCGCCGCCCGCGGAGCGGACGACGACGTCCGGTTCAGCACGACAACGGTGATCGCAATGAGCAATGCGGTGATGATCGCCGCCTGAGAGATGAGCATGATTCGTGCACGTCGACTCATGACCATCCTCGCCGCCCATCGCCGGAAACGCCGTCCAGCACCGCAGGCGGCCTCGGACTACATCGAGAACGGCACGAACGGCCAGGACTACTTCGGGTCGCACACGGTGTCGCTGAAGCTCGGTGAGCCGTTCACGTTCAACATCTCCGCGTCGGCGCGCACCAGGTACTGCGAGTTCACCATCGACGTGACCGTGCAGGACCGCGACAAGGTGCTCGTCGTGCACGTGACCGACAAGGGGCAGAAGTTCAAGGTCACGGGCCTGACCGGCCCGTACAAGGCGCTGTACGTGGGCGGGCTGAAGAGCATCGCGCTCGGCGGCCCGGACGCCGGGAAGTGGCGGCAGGTGGACCCGGTGACGGGCAAGTAGGTCAGGCGCCGGTCAGGGCCAGGTCGGCGCCGGCGCGGATGCCGGGGCCGGCGACGGTGGTCAGGTGGCCGTCGGCGTCGGCGTGCACGACGCGGGTGCTGGCGTGGTAGCGGATGTTGAGGTTCTCCGCGAAGTGCCGGCCGTTGAGCAGGCCGCCGGCGGCCATGACGGTGGCGATGTCCAGGGCCCAGTACCGGTGGCCCTGGTGCCCGTCGCGGTAGTGGACGGCGACCTCGCCGGACAGGTAGGCGTCGTAGACGACGCGGACGCCGAGGTCCATGTGCAGCGCGACCAGCTCGTCGCCCGCGGCGCCCGAGGGCAGGTCGACGCTCGCGGACTCGGCGGTGCCGGTGCCCCAGTCGTGGGTGTAGTCGAGGCCGGCGCCGCCGGCGGGGAACGTGATCGCGTAGCGGACCGGCGTCGTCGGGCTGACCCCGCCGACCGGGGACCACCGGTGCGTGGCGGTGCAGGTCAGGCGGGTGCCGGCGCCGGCCAGGGGGACGCTGACCGGCATGGAGCCGACGCCGGTGACGGAGGCGCTCTGCACGACCAGGGTCGTGGTGACCGGCGACCAGTCGTGCGAGCGGTGCAGGAACCCGTCGAGCTGCGCCAGGTCGGGCCGCTCGCCGAGGCACGCCGTGACGGCCTCCGTGAGCGCCTCGCCGGACAGGCCGAAGAGCTCCGTCTCCTCGCCGGTGACCGGATGGTGGTCTGCGCCGGTCGCGTTGACGCTGGACGAGGCGTAGCAGAGCCCCGCGATGATCGACAGCTCGATGCCCATGACCGCCCCCTGGGTTGTAACGCCGCTGTTACGAAGCGTCCCACCCGTGCCGGAGGCCAAGGTCACGAATGCTGAAACCGCACCGAAGAGGAGCGCAGCGATGCCTGGCGCGGTGCGGAGCGGACCTGCAGCGTCGCGCTGAACGCCTCGTCGTCGAGGCTGCGCTTGGATGACGCCGCCAGGTCGGCGGCCGCGGCGGCCTCCCGCTCGAGAATCGAGGCCTGCTGGTACGCGCGGAACAGCCGGTCCCGGATGATCCGGCGCATCCGCAACTGCTGCGCGAACGGGTGCTCCGTCGGGTCCCAGCCGTTGCGGTGCATGAGGGCGTCGGCGAGGTGCGCGGCGGACAGCTCGCCCCGCTGGTGCGCCGCGTTGACCATGCGGACCATGTGCTGCCGCCGGGTGTCCGGGTCGTCCTCGGTGAGCGGGAACGCCTGCGCCCGCTCCAGCCGCCGGACCCCCTTCTCGGCCTCCTCGTACGCCCGCCACGCCGCCTCCTGCGTGCGCTGCGCGGCCTCCCACTCCTCCCGCCGGCGCCCGGCCATCACCGAGGTCCGGGACGCCGCGACGGCGACCTCGTCGCTGTACCGCTGCAGCTCCTGAAGCTCGGCGTTCTTGCGCTCCATGGCGAGCTGCCGCTCCCGGGCGACCTCCGGGTCCCGGATCGCCTTGCGCAGCCGGGCCCACCAGGACGGCCGCCCGGGCCGCCCGGCCCTGGCCTCCTGCCACTTGGACAGCAGGGTCAGAACGATGAACGTGACGAAGACGGCGGCGAGCAGCGCGGCCCAGATCGCGAGCGCTTCACGCATCCCGTGGGCAAGGTCCTGCTGAGCGGCGTCCATGAATGCACCTCGAGGGGGGATCGAGCGGCGAGAGGGGGACGTCTCAAACCCAGGCGCGGGGCGGCGCCCGCCCAGCGACGGCCCCCACGGTGACCCCGTCGGAAACAACCGCGAAGACAGCAGATGTACCAGTAGCCGGCGCGCCCTCGGCCGGAAATTCGGGCGCCGAGCTGACGGCTACGGGCAACGCCACAGACGATGCACGCACGACATTCTCCGAGGCGACCCGCACAGCCCCCGCAACGGGCGGCGCCCCCCGATCCACAGTGGACACCGGCAGCGCGGGCGTGAACCCCGCGCCGAGAATCACCGCACACAGCGCCAACGCCAACCGCCGCACGCCACGCCGCAGGCGGCTCGCAGGCGCAACGACGTACATGACTCAAACATGCCCTGCGAAGATGAAGGTCGCAACATGGGAACGCGCACCGTGACCTGTCCCACGCGCCGGTCCACGCCGCCACCCGTACACCACCCGACAGCCGAACCGGAGCACCGACGACACAAACGTCTCCCCCGAACCGGTCTTGTGGGGGTGTTGGGTGGAGCGAAGCTCCCCCACCGGGGAGCACCGGCTTCGCCGGTGCGCGGGGAATCATCGAGCACTGATGCGAAACGTCTCCCCCGAACCGGTCTTGTGGGGGTGTTGGGTGGAGCGAAGCTCCCCCACCGGGGAGCACCGGCTTCGCCGGTGCGCGGGGAATGACGACATCACCAACGCGAATCGGCGCCCCCGCCGATGAGCAGGAGGCGCCGATTGATGGAGTGGAGACGAGGGGACTCGAACCCCTGACCCCCACACTGCCAGTGTGGTGCGCTACCAGCTGCGCCACGTCCCCATCTTCGTGCCCCGGTCTTGCGGGCACTCACGGAATAGTACACAACCTTGGAGGGGGTCTCACACCGGGTATCTAGTTCTGCGTCGGGTCGGCCGGGTAGTGGGCGACGGCGGCCATGAGCCCGCCCTGGCGGCGCAGGACCATGTGCCAGAGGTCGTCCGGGCGGGGGGCGAAGGCGTCGCTGGGGAGGGCGTCGAAGACGAACCAGGAGCCGCTCTCGATCTCGCGCTCGAGTTGCCCCGGGGACCAGCCCGCGTAGCCGGCGAACACGCGGACGCCGACGACGCCGGCGACGAGGAGGTCGGGGTCGCCGGAGAGGTCGACGGTGCCGACGGCGCCCGAGACGCGGTTGAAGCCCGCCAGGTCCTCGACGCCGGGGCGGGTGCGGGCGAGGCAGATCGCGGCCTCGGGCTGCACGGGGCCACCCTCGAAGACGACGGGTGGCTCGCCGGCCAGGGCGCCCCAGCCGCCGAGGACGTCGGCGACCTGGACCTCGGTGGCACGGTTGAGGACGACGCCGAGGGCGCCGCCTTCCTCGTGGGCGACGACGAGGACGACGGTGCGTTCGAAGTTGGGGTCGCGGAGCGCGGGCGTCGCCACCAGCAGCCGGCCGGTCAACGACTCCATCGCCCTCCCTCGACGCTGTTTCGACGTGCCCCGCCCGCCGCTGGAGCTCCCCCTCCGGGGTGATCCCCGGCCGGTCGGCGCTCCGAACATCCCACCGGCCTGGTCAGCACCACCCGAAGAACCGGACGAACCGCCACCCGGCGAACCGGACGAACCGGAGTCGCCGGACGAGTCTGACGGACGGAACTGTTCCATCCCACCGAGATCCCCGTATGAAGACATCAGCTCCACCAGCAGACATGACGGGCCGCGCGGTTGAGGACGAGCCGGGGTGCGAGCGTCATGTCTCGCACATTAGCCTGACCCGCCGCTCGCGGTTAGGGTCTGTTGCGTGACCTCACTCGCGGACGTGGCCGTCATCGGTGGATCAGGGCTCTATGCGCTGCTCGACGACGCCGAGGAACATGTGCTCGACACCCCGTTCGGCGCGCCGTCGGATCCGGTCACGGTGGCGACGGTCGGCGGGCGGCGCACGGCGTTCCTGCCCCGGCACGGCAAGGACCACCGGTTCCCGCCGCACAGGATTCCCTACCGGGCGAACCTGTGGGCGCTGCGGGAGATCGGGGTGCGGCAGATCCTGGCCCCGTGCGCGGTCGGCGGGCTGCGGCCTGAGCTGGGGCCGGGCACGTTCGTGGTGCCGGACCAGCTGATCGACAGGACGTCGGGGCGGGTTCAGACGTTCTACGACACGGGCGCCGTGCACGTGAACTTTGCCGATCCGTACTGCACCAACGGGCGGGTCGCCGTGAAGAAAGTTGCAGCGGAGCACGGGATCGACACGCACGACGGCACGATGGTGGTCGTCGAGGGGCCTCGGTTCTCCACCCGGGCGGAGTCGCGGTGGTACACCGCGATGGGCGGCGCTGTCGTGAACATGACCGGCCACCCGGAGGCCGTCCTGGCCCGGGAGCTGGCGCTGTGCTACACGTCGATCGCGCTCGTCACCGACCTCGACGCGGGGGTCGAGGGTGACCACGGGGTGACGATGGACGAGGTGTTCGCGGTGTTCGCGGCCAACACCGAGCGGCTGCGGAAGGTGCTGCTGGACGTGGTCCCGACCCTGCCCGAGCTGCCCGACGACCCGTGCCAGCACGCGCTGGACGGCATGCCGGTCTAGCGGCCCGGCGGGCCGCTCTCAAAGGCCGGTCTAGCGGCCCGGCGGGCCGATCTCAAAGGCTGGTCTAGCGGCCCGGCGGGCCGATCTCAAAGGCTGGTCTAGCGGCCCGGCAGTCCGATCTCAAAGGCCGGTCTAGGGGAACCGCACCACGAAGCGGCAGCCGTCGCCCTCGTTGGCGACGGCGACGTCGCCGTGGTGGGCCTCCACGAGGCCGCGGACGATGGCGAGGCCCAGCCCGCCGCCGGCCTCCCGGGTCGGGGTCCTCGCCGCGGTGCCGCGGAAGGCCACGTCGAACACGCGCGGCAGGTCCGACTCGGGGATGCCGCCGCACGTGTCGCTGACGGCGAGCCAGCCGCCCTTCGGGTCCTGACCGCCGGTGACGGCCACGGTGCCGTCGGGCGGCGTGTACCGGATGGCGTTGCGGATGAGGTTGTCGACCACGCGGGACAGCTCCGGGACGGACCCCTGGACGGTCGGCCAACCGCTCGACGACGCGGTGAGATGGATGCCGGCGGCCGCCGCGAGCGGCGTCGCGGTGGCGATCGCGTCGGAGACCACGTCGCCGAGGGGCACCTCGGACAGGGTCAGCTGCAGCGCGCCGGCGTTGATCCGGGACAGCTCGAAGAGGTCGTCGACGAGCGCGGCCATCCGGTCGGTCTCGGCGCTGATGCGACGGTGGTAGTCGGCGACGGTCGACGGGTCGGAGACGACGCCGTCCTCCAGGGCCTCGGCCATGGCGCGCAGCCCCGCGAGGGGCGTCCGCAGGTCGTGCGAGACCCAGGCGACCAGCTCGCGGCGCCGGGCCTCGGCCGCCCGCTCCCGCTCCCGCGCCTCGGCGGCCCACATGCTGGCCCTGGCGAGCCGCCCGCCGGCCCAGAGCCCGGCGGCGAGGCTGACGGTGGCGGCGGTGCCGACGACGATGAGCAGCACGTGCAGGTCGTGGTCGGAGATGAACATCTCCATGGAGGCCCCGACGATGCCGGCGAGCACGCTCAGGACGGTGACGAGCAGCAGCACCACGATGTGCACGGTCACGGAGCGCCCCCGCAGCGGGCCGCGCAGGACGAGCAGCCCGGCGACGGCGACGGCCAGCGAGCAGCCGAGGGCCATCAGGAACGTGAGGAGGACGTCACGCATGTTCGTACCGGTAACCGACGCCCCACACGGTGAGGATGCGCCGCGGCTGGGCCGGGTCGTCCTCGACCTTCTCCCGGAGGCGTCGCATGTGGACGGTGACGGTCGACTGGTCGCCGAAGGTCCAGCCCCACACCTGCTGGAGCAGCTCGGCGCGGCGCAGGACCCGGCCGGGGTTGCGCATCAGGAACACCAGCAGGTCGAACTCGCGCACGGTCAGCGCCAGCGCCTCGCCGCGCAGCGTGGCGGTCCGCCGCGCGGCGTCGACGCGCAGCTCCCCGTCGACGAGCGTCTCCTCGACCGGGGCCGGGACCGCCCGGCGCAGCACGGACTGGACCCGCAGGACCAGCTCGCGGGGGGAGAACGGCTTGGTGACGTAGTCGTCGGCGCCCAGCTCGAGGCCGAGGACGCGGTCGGACTCCTCGCCGAGGGCGGTCAGCATGACGACCGGCAGCGTGCGGTCCTGCGCGCGCAGCCGCCGGCAGACCTCGAGCCCGTCGATGCCGGGCAGCATGAGGTCGAGCACGACGAGGTCCGGTCGTTCGGCGTCGTACGAGTCGAGCGCCTGCTGGCCGTCACCGGCGAGCGCGACGGTGAACCCTTCGCGCTCCAGGTACCGCCGCACCACGTCGCTGACGGTCGGGTCGTCGTCGACGACCAGCACACGTTGCCCCATCACCCGAGCCTAGAGCGCCCGGAAGCGCCTTCGGCATCACCGGGCGAGCCGTAAGCGAACCGTCAGGTCTCGCCGCCCAGGTCGGTCTCGTACGCCTCGTGCAGCAGGTCGGCGCCGCGCTGCCGGTGCTGCCACACCTCCCGGATCAGCCGGGCCGCGTCCTCGCAGACCACCTCCGGGCGGACGCCGCCCGCACCGAGGTGCCCTTCCAGGTCGTCCAGGGCCTCCCAGACGATCTCGTGGTCGTCGACCAGCCCGTAGAGTCCCCGCGCGAGCCGGGGCGCGTCGCCGAGGACACCGGCGTAGAGCCCGGACGGGCCCTCGGTCTCCCGGACGTGGGCGGCGAACGCCGCCTTGAGCTGAGCGACGGCCTGACTGACCGCCGGGCGCCAGGCCGGGTCACCGGCCGGCGTCTGTATCGCGTGCTCCACCCGTTGTATGCCACCGAGCAGTTCCATGGGACGCACCTCCGCCGCGGTTACGTCAGTCCCTCTATGGTGTGACCTGGAGCACAATTTGTCTAGGCTAAAGCGTCGAAATCTCCTCATTCACCCCGGCCGAGGCGGCGGCCATCCGGTGCAGCCACGTGGAGACCACCGCCAGATCCGCCTCGCTGAACCCGGCCGAGAGGCGGGCCTCGACGGCCTGCACGGTCGGCAGCGCGGCCTCCAGCCGCTCCAGCCCGAGCGGGGTCAGCATGATCTGCTGCGAGCGCCGGTCGGTGGGGTGCTGGCGCCGCTCGACCAGGCCCGCGCGCTCCAGCCCGCCGAGCATCTCGTTGGCCGACTGGCGGGCGGTGGACACCTTGCGGGCGACGTCGGCGACCGACATGCCCGGCGACTCCCGCAGCAGGAGCAGGGAGGCGAACTGCGCGACCGAGAGGTCGTGCTCTACGAGCGCCTCGGCGACCACGCCGCGCAGGCTCAGCCACGCGTGCCGGACGAGAAACGTGGAGCAGGCTTCGTCGGTACTCACGGGACCATTGTGCGCCGCGGCAGTATTGACAGGAACCTGACGTTATTGCCACAGTGAGGTCATGACCGTCAGGGACCTGTCAATAACCGTACCCCAGCAGCGTCGCGTGCTGTCGGTGCTCGTCTTCGCCGCGGTGCTGATCTGGATCGACACGACCATCCTCGGCATCGCCCTCGAACGCATCGCCGACCCGCGGACCGGTCTCGGCGCGACCCCCGGCGAGCTGCAGTGGGCCGTCGGCTCGTACGCGCTGCTCTTCGCCACCGCACTGTTCGCCGCCGGCGCGCTCGGCGACCGCTACGGGCACCGCACGGTCCTCGCCGCCGGCCTGGCGATCTTCGGGGTCGCCTCGGTCTGGGCCGCCTGGGCGGGCGACGCGACCGGCCTGATCCTGGCCCGCGGCCTGATGGGGCTCGGCGGGGCGATGATGATGCCGACCTCGATGGCGATCATCGGCGCGACGTTCCCGGCCGAGCGGCGCGCCGGCGCGATCGCGGCCTGGTCGGCGTCCAGCGGCGTCGGCGTCGCGCTCGGCCCGCTGCTCGGCGGCGTGCTCGTCGACCACTTCTGGTGGGGGTCGGTGTTCCTGGTCAACCTGCCCGTCGTCGCCGTCGCCCTCGCCGGCGTCCTGCTGGTCGTGCCCAACCCGAAGCTCGTGCAGCGGCGCCGCCCCGACCCGCTCGGTCTGGTGCTGTCCACCGGTGGCCTGGCGCTGCTGGCGTACGGGCTGATCGAGGCCGGCCAGAACACCGACTGGACCCGCTGGCAGGTGTGGGCGACCACGCTCGCCGGTCTCGTGGTGCTCGCGCTGTTCACGGTCGTGGAGTGGCGCTCGGCGGAGCCGTCGTTCGACCCGCGCCTGTTCCGCAACGGCCGATTCAGCGCCGGCAACGTCGCCCTCGCCACGCTGTTCTTCGGCATCACCGGCCAGATGTTCTACGGCAACTTCTACCTGCAGGGCGCCCGCGGCATGTCGGCCCTGGAGACCGGCCTGGCGTTCCTGCCGGGCGCGATCGGGGTCGCCGCCGGCTCCGGCATCGGCGCGCGGCTGGCGAAGCGCTTCGGCGTCGGCCCCGTCAGCGGCGTGTCGCTGCTGGTGGTGGCCGCGGGCTTCCTGGCCAACCTCACGTTCGACCTGGACACGCCGCTGCTGTGGTTCTGCACCGTCGGGTTCGTCAGCGGGATCGCGATGGGCATGGCCATCGCGCCGACCGTCGCGGCGGTCATCGCGGTGCTGCCGCTGGACCGCATGGGCGCCGGCTCGGCGGTCAACAACACCGTCCGGCAGGTCGGCAGCGTCCTGGGCATCGCGCTGCTCGGCACGATCCTCGCGAGCACCTACCGGGACCGGATCGCGCCCGCCCTCGCCGGCCTGCCGCCGTCCGCCCGCGACGCCGCCGCGCCGTCGGCCGAGCACACCCGCGCGGTCGCGGAGCAGCTGCACCGGGCCGACCTGGCCGCCGCGGCCGACGGCGCGTTCGTGACCGCGATGCACGTCACGGCCGCCACCGGCGCTCTCGTCGCCTTCGCGGGTGGCGTACTGCTGCTGGCGGCGTTCCGCAGCAGGAAGTCCACTGTGGAAGATCAGCGGGTCTTGTCACCGACGGGTTGAGGCCCGACGATGACCACATGCCGGCAAACCGGGGGGTTGCGGCCGCACTTGTGCTGGCCGGGGGCTTGGCGATCGCATCGGCGGCCCTCGCCGGCCAGGGCCCGTGGCGGTTCGTCGCGCTGATTCCGCTCGAACGACCCTCCAGGGCGATCGCGGTGCTGGTCACCGGGGTCGCCCTGGTCGCTGCCGGCCTCCTGCCCCGCTTCTTGCGGCCTTTCTTGCCGGTGGCCGTTGTGGCCGTTGTGGCCTTGTCGGCCTTGTCGGCCTTATCGGTTGCCTTCGTCATCGCCGGCTTGGACGCGGGGCCGGCCACGGTCGCCGAGTCGGGCGACGGCCGGTTCACGCTGGTGGCGTACGACCGCGACCACCGCCACTACGTCCTGCGCACCACCGGCCCGTTCGGCCGCGAGGGCCGCACCGACGTGGCATGCACCGCTCCCGGCGGCGTCCAGGTGCGGGCCGTGCGGTTCCCGGACGGCCGGCAGGTCGCGTTCGACACCTCCGACGGCCTCACCTGGCAGGTCGGCTTCTCCCCCGGCAGCCTCCGGCCGACCAGGGTCCTGGACTGGTGCACCCGATGACGCGCCACTGGGCCGCCGGTCCCGGCCTGGTGCACCCGACGGTGCGCCGCTGGTGCGCTGTCGCCCTCACCACCCTCAGCGTCGCGACGCTCGTGACCATCTCGGCCGGCCTGCTGACCGCGTCGGTCGCACCATGGCGCTTCGTGCGGTTCATCCCCTTCGAACGCCCCGCCGGCTGGATCCCGGTGGCCGTGACCGCCGTCGCCGGCCTCGTGGCGGCCGGCTGGCTCGGCCTGCGCACCCCCGCCGTCCGGAGGGCTGTCACCGGCTTCGGCACGGTCGCGGTGCTCCTCACGCTGTGCGCCGGCGCCGCCGCCAACGTCGGCAGCGTCCTGGCCGGCGACCCGGCACAGGCCCCGGCGAAGCTGGTCGCGACGACCGGCGGCCTGGAGCTCGTCGCACACCTGGCGGACCAGCGCCACTACCGGCTGCGCACCACCGGCCCGTTCGCCCGCGAGGGCACCACCGACGTCGCCTGCACCGCCCACCAGTCGGAGCAGGAACGGGCCGACGTCGAGGCCCCACCGGACGGCACCCACCCACCGATGATGCCGGCGGTCCGCGTGGAGTCGGCCAGGTTCCCCGACCCCACACACCTGGAACTGACCACCACCGACGGCCGCACGTGGACGGTCCGCATCAACGGCGTCAACCCCGACCGCACCCTCGACTGGTGCGGCCGGCGCTCCGACGAACCCCGCTGACCCCTCACCACGCCCGGCATTATGATAGGTGGCACCACCGACAAGAAATTTGGTCGGTGGTGCCAGGCTGAGGGAGAAGAACGCGGCGGCACGCTGCGCGAGGGCGACCTGCCGGTCCCGGTCACCGGCCGGGTCGTGACGTACCCCAACGGCTGGTTCGACCTGGCCACACCGCTGCTCGGGCTGCGCCGCCCGGACGGCACGGTCACCGTGGCGCGCAGCCTCGACCGGCAGGTGCGGGGCAAGCGCTTCGCCGTGGTGCCGCACTTCGCCGACCCGTCGGTGTGCGACTTCGAGCTCATCGCCGACGCCGACGCGACCCGGCCGTCCGCCGAGTTCGACGTGCCGCCGTGGCATCTGTCGCGCCCCGGGGAGCTGGCTCCTGTACTGGCCGCGCACACCGCGCACGTGCGCGACGCCTACGAGCTGCCCACCTGGGAGGCGCGCACGGACGTGCCGGCGTGGCTGCGGCGGACCGCGCTCGTCGTGTCGCTCAACGGCATGCACTTCACCGGACGGGTCTTCCTCGACTACGACGGCATGCTCGCGACCCTGCGCCGGCTGGCGGAGCAGATCGAGCCGGAGCGGATCCTCGCGTACCTGCCGGGCTGGGAGGGCCGCTACTACCGCTGGTACGGCCGCTTCGACGTCGACGAGCGGCTCGGCGGCGAGGCGGGCTTCCGGCGGCTCGTCGACGGCGCCCACGAGCTGGGCGCCCGGGTCATGCCGATGTTCGGCGCCAACGTGGCCGCCCGGGACCTGCCCGGTTTCGAGACCTGGGCGGCGCCGGGGCAGCTGCTCAACCCGAGCGGGCACATGCCGATCGGGTCCGTCGACTGGGACGCGTCGCGGCACTTCGACCACAGCTGGGCCGCGCTGATCAACCCGTCCTACGAGCCGTGGCGGCGGCATCTCGCGCAGCAGATCGTCCGGCTGTACCGGCGGTACGGCTTCGACGGCGCGTTCCTGGACATCTCCGCCATGTACAACAACGACCCGCGCGGCAGCACCACCGAAGGGCTGCGGGCGCTGGTCGAGCTGATCCGGGCCGACTGCCCCGACCTGCTGATCGCCGGCGAGGCCTGGTTCGACGCGATCGGCGGCATCATCCCCCTCGTCCAGGCCGGTCACCGCGACACCGTGCCGACGCTGCACGACCAGCCGGACCCGGCGCTGTTCACCGGCACCAACCGGTCGTTCGGCCACGTCTGCCTCGGCGACCCGGCGCACGGCTCGACCGGCGTGCACGAGGCCGGATACAACCCGCACTGGCGGCTGCCGGTCCGCGAGGGCGTCCTGCCGACGCTGACCGTCGTCGACGACACGCTGGACGCCGCACCCGAGCGGGTGGCGCTGGTCGTCCAGGACGCCCGGGAGTACGCCGCGAAGTACCTGACCTGACAACCCGAGGACTCCCGGTGGCGGCCGGGATCTCGCGGCGGCGGCGCGGCCGTTCTCGACGTGGCAGGCGTACAACCGCGCGGGCGTGCCGGGCGAAGGTCTCTACTACGCGGAGGAGCCGACCCGCGCG